>JBEKOF010000008.1:0-37794 GCA_049522055.1 Verrucomicrobiota bacterium
CTTGGGAATGTGGCGCCATTTATCACGAAGGACGGATCGGAGATTCGCGAGTTGCTGGCGCATCGGAATTCGGCGATCCGCAATCAGAGTCTGGCGGAGGCGCGGCTGGCGCCTGGCGCGAGCACGCAGGAGCACTTTCATGCCAAGACGGAGGAGATTTATTACATCACGCATGGGGTAGGAAGGATTCGCATTGATCGGGAAATCCGCGATGTGGTTGCCGGAGATGCGATTGCGATCTTGCCAGGGCAGAGGCACAAGCTCTGGAACATGGGTCCCGAGGTCTTGCGACTGCTCTGCTGCTGCGCCCCGGGTTACGAGCATGAAGACACGGTGATTACCGACGGGCCGTGACGACGGCGCGAAGAATCATGAGCACATTGGCAATCAACGCTGGATCGAGCAGCCTGAAGTTTGGACTTTTCAGCGATGACACCTGCGAGCGTTTGGTGACAGGAGAAATTGACTGGGCGGGCGGTGACCGCCAGCAAGCCCAATTAGTCGTGCGACCCCGCCAGGGCGCATCAACGTGCTCGCGGCTTGCGGTGCCGGATGATGCCACAGCCGCGATGAGCGCCATCCAGTCTCCGTGGCCAACGGCGCAACTCCCATCACAGCCGTGGGACACCGGGTCGTCCACGGAGGAGAGGAGTTCCGTGCAAGCGTCTTGATAGACCACAGTGTGAAGGCGGCGATTGGCCGGCTGTGCGCTCTTGCCCCCCTTCACAACCCCCCTGCTTTGAAGGCAATTGAGGCGGCGGAGATCATTCTGCCCGGCCTGCCGCAAGTGGCCGTGTTCGACACGGCATTTTACGCGTCTCTCGCCCCCAAGGCGTATTTGTATCCCGTGCCATACGACTGGTCGGAGCGCTGGGGGATCCGGCGGTTTGGCTTCCACGGGATCAGCCATGCTTATTGCGCAAACCGAGCCGCTGAGATGATGGGACGGGATCTTGACCAGTTGCGCATCATCAGTTGCCATCTGGGGGGCGGTTGCTCGGCCACGGCGGTGCGCGGTGGAGTGGCCGTTGCCACCACCGGCGGATTGAGTCCACTGGAGGGTTTGATGATGGGAACCCGGTGCGGCTCGATTGACCCCGGGATTCTGCTCCATCTTCAGCGGGAGCAATCCCTGTCCCGCGAAGAACTGGATCGGGCGCTGAACCATTCATCCGGTTTGCTGGGAATATCGGGCGTATCCGCCGATCTGGCCCAAGTTGAGGCCGCTGCGGCACAAGGAAACAAACGCGCCTGTCTGGCTTTTGACATGTTTGCCGACAAGGTCCGGGCCTCCATCGGCGCCTTGGTGGCGACCCTGGGCGGTCTGGAAGCGGTGCTTTTCACAGACCGCATCGGCGAACGGTCCTCCGGCCTCCGGGCGACTGTGTGCGAAGGATTGCAGTTTATGGGGGTTCAACTGGACCCAGAGCGCAACGCCATCTGCCTGCCCGATGCAGACATCGCCACCGCCGATTCACCCGCGCGGGTTTTGGTCATCCACACCGAGGAGGAACTGATGGTCGCTCGTGAAGCCCGTCGGGTGAAGAAGACATTCATTGACAGATCCAATTAGCCCATTTGAACCATAATCGAGCCATGCCATGAAGCGGCATGATCCAAGGCACATGAATTCTTGCCCCAGAGTCGGAGGGAGGCAGAATGGCAGTGTGAAAGTCATCCGGATTATCGCCGCGCTGCTTTTGTGCTGTCTGGCGCCACGCGAGAGCGCGGCTCAATCTCCAGCGCAGGCCGGCTTGCTTGAATTCATCGCCACCCACCGCGACCGGCACTTCGACGGCGTGCCGCATGAAGTGCTGGCGTTTTATTATACGTGGTACGGGCGCCCGGAACGGCAGAATCATTGGGTGCATTGGGGTGGGGAGAACACGACGGACCATTCGACACCCCAGACGACGCATTATCCGGCGCGCGGCGCCTACGATTCACAAGACCCGGCCTTGGTGGACGCACACATCCTGGAGGCGAAAAGCTGTGGTTTGTCCGGTTTCATTGCCACTTGGTGGGGACAGGGATCTTACGAAGACCGCAGTTTTGCGCTCTTGCTGGCCCGCGCGGAGCAAAGAGATTTCAAAGCCAGCATCTATTGGGAAACCGCGCCCGGGTCAGGCCGCGAACAAATTGACGGGGCAATCGCCGACTTGGTTTGTGTGCTTTCGCGTTACGGGACGAACCGGGCGTTTCTGAAAGTGGACCAAAAGCCGGTGATATTTGTCTATGGCCGCGTGATGGGCCAGGTGCCGCTGGCCTCCTGGCCGATGATTATCGAGGGCGCTCGCGCCAAGGCTGGAGATTTTCTGCTCATCGCCGACGGTTATCAGCCGACTTTCGCGCGCTTATTCGACGGCGTGCATACTTACAACAATTGCGCGGAGGTGCAAGGCAAGTCGCCCGAGGTCCTCCGCGCCTGGGCTGCACGGAATTACGCTGAGGCGGTTAGTCTTGCGCGTCAACGCCGGCGGATCAGTTGTGTGACGGTAATTCCCGGCTACGACGACACGAAGATCCGCAAGCCCGGTCTGATGGCGTCCCGACAGGATGGCCAAACTGACGCCGTGTTGTGGGAGGAAGCCATTCGCGCCCAGCCGGATTGGGTGCTGATCACCTCTTGGAACGAATGGCACGAAGGCTCCGAGATTGAGCCGAGTTGGGAAGACGGCGATCAGTATCTCAAGCTGACGGCCAAATATGCGCCGGGCTTTTTGGCGGCCAAATCCGCGCGCTTGGCCGCGGGCGCTGAACCCGCGCCGGCCATCGCCGCCAATCTCCAGGCTCAATTCTCCGGATACACCGTCGGCGTGCTGCCCGACATTGGGGAGGCGGCGTTCTGGCTGAACGACGCTGGTTTGCATGTCAGGGAATTGTCCTGGGCGGATGTGGCTGATCCAGCGGTCTTCAATCCCCGCAATTTCCCATTGGTTGTGCAAACGGGCGGCGAACACTATTCGTCCACAGGCAAGGTCGCGGGGGATGTGGTGCCCGCCCTCCAGCACTATCTCGCACAAGGCGGTTTTCTTATCAGCCTGCCCAATGGCCCCTTTCCGTTTTATTACGACACGGTGTCGGACAAGGCGGCGCCGATGGCTGACCGGGTCGGCCTCCCCGTCAAGCAAGGTTGGGAACTCCCGCCTGACGGCGCACAATTGACATTCCAGTTCGACACCCATGCCCTTTTGGATTTTCCGGCGAAGGCCCCTTTCCCGTCCGGCGGCGATCTGCGCTGGCGCCCGGCTGTCCGCGATGCCACCCATCCCGGCGATATTTATGTGCCGCTCGCGCGGTTGACTGACGCAAATGGCCACAACTATGGCGACGGCATGGCATACGTGGAGCACCGCACACCACCGCTGCAAGGCGGCCGCACTATCTACGTCTGGATGCGAATGTCCGATGTGGTGGGCGAGGGCCGGTTGCTGGGCGGCGTCCTAATGTTCGCGGCCGCAAACATGAAACCTTTTCCTGGTCAGAAATAACCGTAAGTCCGTCAGGTTTCTTGTGGTCACTTGCGATATTGGCCGGTTGATTGTTGGATGCATGCCGATTAGCGCGGTCAAGTTGCACCCGGACAGAGCCGCAAGAAGACAATTCAGGTTGGACAGCCGTTGTCCAACCATCCCCGCCACAATGGCGTGCATGAACATTGGAAAATGCAAAACGCAGCCAGCCGCCCCCAAAAACCGGCTCTCCCTCTCCCACGCCATCCGGGTCAGGAGCGCCGAACTCTGGTTGATGCTGGGAGAAGCGGATGAGGCGTTGAGGGAATTGGAAGCCCTGTCCAAAGGAGCATGGAATCATCCTTGGGCCAAACAAGTTCGCATCGCTGCCCTTCGGGTGTTGGATGGAAGGACCGGCGCGATTGTGCAGAAATGAGGAGGACACCATGAACCGAAATTTCCTTCCGAATTTTAAAGACGAAGGCGAGGTGATTGCTTCATGGGGTGGGGCCAAATTGATCAAGCGCCTGGACGGAAAGCTCGAACTGAAGGGCGGATCGAAGGAGGACCGTGGAGAAGCGAGAGAGTGGATGTCCCTGTTCTGGCATGAGGCGGTGGTGAGGGAGAGTTGAGGGTTGTGCTCAAGGAATTGAGTTGGCTTTCACCCCAAATTCCTCCATTTTTTCCACATGCGTGAATATGGGCAGAGGATCTCCGAAATCCTCAACCAGGCAGAGCCATACCATGCAGCCTTTTACGCGGCTAAGACATTCGATGGGCCGAGCCTTTATTTTCACCGAAGGGCATTGGAGGATGACGCGGATTTCGCCCATCGCTTGGAACTCATTTACGCGACACTTGCCGCTTGGGGAATGCACCGAATGGGACGAGGGGGTTCAAAGATGCTGCCCTTCGACGAATTTCAAAGGAGCCTGATGCCGCTGAAGGGTCTAATCAGCGAGGTGGCGAGAATCAAAGCCGGCGAAATTGGCGCAAATGACTGGATCAAGATGGAAGCCCTTTTCCGCGGCATCAAGGTCATGAAAAGTCGCACCAGCATAGTGGGAAACTCCAAGGTTATGGCTCACCTCCTCCCCAGTATCGTTCCTCCAATTGATCGAGAATACACGCTGAGGTTTTTGGTTGGGAATACCAATATCGTCAACGACCTCAACAAGGAGTGGCAATTGATGCGGGAAATCATTTCGGGGTTCTTCATTCCTGTTTCGGTCAATCCGGTTTTCCAACTCGCTGCAAAAGAGTGGATGGCCGACCATCTCGCCTTCCCCTGGGACACCTCTATCCCCAAGATCATCGACAACCTCATTATTGGCGCGAGAAGACTCTCCTGGCCGGCAACGGGCGGCACCCGAAGATTGGAGATTGCCTTTTGCCCGGCAGAAGGGCAGACTACGGACATGGCTCAAACACCAAAAGAAGAACAACGAACGCCCAACGCAGCATTCATGAAGCCGGTCCAGCCCGACGACAAGCTGGCTCTGATCGTGGGTGAAAAACCATTGCCAAGGACCGAGCTGACCAAAAAGCTCTGGGCCTACATCCGCAAAAACGGGTTGCAGGACGCCAAAAAGAAGACCCAGATTAACGCCGACGAGAACTTGAAGGCCGTGTTCAACGGCAAGAAGCAAGTCAGCATGTTCGAGATGACGAAGCTGGTGTCCGGGCACTTGAAGAAATAAGGGCTGTCGGGGCCAGGCTCTCGAACAGGCTATGTGAAACGCGGAGATTCGCGGTATTTGCTCATGTGTGACCCAAAAGAGATTAAAGCCAGCCACCCGAGAGCAAAGGCCCCCGCAATCCGTCCACTTGGCAAGGGATAAAGCAGCGGTTCGCGAGTCAATTGGCCACCTCTATTTTCACGGCGGTTTCATTCCCCGGACCCGAGGGTGGCTTGATTTCTCCGCGCCGCCGCGTTAATTGCTTGTCCGGCATACCTCCCCTGTCGCTCTATCATAAATCCGCAGGACCGGAAGGCTTGGACGGGACGATCTCTTCATCTGGCGCGTCCAAAGCCATCAGCTCCCAGGCGGCTTCTGGAACCCAATTATGCAGGGCGGGGAAGCCCAAAATCTCGGCAAATCGATCCACCAGTTGATAGTGGCCGCCGGGGCCCAAATTCGGAAATGCGGTCTGGAACTCTTCGTGGAGTTGTGTCGCCAGCGTGCCCGCCGCCGAGTGATCAAAAGGCGCGAAGTGTTTGGTTGTGCCCGGGAACAAAGAATCGGAGAACAAGGCGGAAACGCCGGCCAGCGCCTGCAAGGCCAGCCCGATATTGGGAGGCAAGTGGCACGGGGCAAGGGCGTCTTTAATATTTACTTTTTGTTGCCGATTGATATTGACCCACTGCGCCGGTGCCAGAACGGGGAAATCGCGCCGGACGATGGACTCAACCACCATGTCGGACGGGATGATGTAGGACAGGTTGAAAAGCAGTTTGGCCAGCGGCTCGATCGCCTGGCATTGGGCCAGCAGTCCATCGCGCTGGGAGCATGTGATCCAATGGGTTCGTCTTTTGCCGGCAGCTTGGGCCTCACACTCCAGGCGAATATGAACCAATCCAAAGGCAAAGTTATGGACTTGCAGCCAGGGAACGCACTCAGGCAGGTCCATAGAGTGGCATCGGCGGTCGGTATATTGTTCCCAATAAGACTTGACACCGCCTGCGGCCGGATCGACGTTGTCCATGTGTTCCAGGACAATCGGGATGCCATAGCGGTGCTCCAAATCGAAGCGAAAGGCTTGCACAGTGCGGTGTGCCTCCTCTTGGTTGGCGATGGCGAGATTCTCCTGTTGCCTTTCCAGGCGATTTTCCGCGGTGCTGTAATTTTTTGTTTTCATAGATGGGATGATGTGTTGTGGTTTGATTGCAAATTGTAGTTTGGCGCGATTTTCATGCCGCGGCGGACGCCTGCGCTGGAGCTTTAGTCTCAGGCAAAGCCGGATTTTGTTGTTCATTCGTGTTGTTCATGCGTTGTAAGTTTGGCGGCTTTTTCTCCTTTTTCGCCGGCAAGGAAGGCAGGCTGGGGCATCTCCAATGGGCCTCCGGGTCATTGAACATCTCCTGAGTTGTCGAGGTGATCGCGCCATTCGTAGCCTTGGCGCAAGCCGAGCGTTTCGGCGAACTCGTCCACCAGGCGATACTCGTCGCCTGGGGCGGGTAGGAAATCAAATGCCTGCCATCGCTCCCATAGCTTGGTGCCCAGCGGGAATACCTCCGTGTCAAAATAGTTTGAGGCAAAGGCCGTAGTGCCCCCGAACAAATTATCCTGCAGGCGGGATCGAACATCATTTAACGCGAGTCCGGCGGATATGAGATTGCGCGGCATGATGCTCGGAGCATCCAATATCTGATTGACGGGTGGGACTTGCTCGAGAAGTGTCCACCCGGCCAGGAACTGGGCCGCCGACAGTGCGGGAATATGGCGGCGCAGCTTGGTTTCAATAATCAAGGCAAGCGGGCAATGCCAGAGGGCCGAGAGAAGGCTATGCACGCCTTGCGATACTTCGCGCTGGATTGCTTCCTCACTCCAACCACGGCTGCGCAGCTGGTTCATTTGCGGACCGAAGTGGCCGAACAGGGATTGCAAGCTCGATCCGGTCATTCTGAAGTCTTTGGACTTGCCGGCATGTTGCGCCTGAGCCATCAGATGGAGACGCATCAACTCGTGGGCGATCGAGTGCTGTTGCACGGTATTGGGATAGGATCGGTTGCAGTGAATGAGGTGTTGATTCTGCCCATTGTGCAGGGTTAGTTCGGTAAAGGCTTCCGAAGCGGGGGGCAGGTCCTCGAACACCACTGCCACGGGATGGCCGGTGAGGGTCTCGGTTTCGGTGCGAAGTTCTGCCACGGCCTGGCACGCGGCCAGATGGTTTTTGGCTGCAAGCGAGCCTTGAACTTCCCGGCAGAGCACGAAGGCAGAGTCGAAAAGTGAGGTGGCCTGCGGGGAATTGTGATCCGCGCAGGCGAACAGCTCCTCCAGAACGGCCAGGGACTCCTCCGTTTGTTGCAGATTGTAGTGCAGGAAGCTGGCGAGATTGAAATAGGCGTTGAGGTTGCCGGGGTGGATTTCCAGAATGTGCCGAAGCGTCTCGTTGGCCTGCCTATGGCGGCCAGTAAGGCAGTAGAGCACGGCCAGGGAATTGAGTGCCAGGCTGTTGGCGGGACTGGCAGCCAAGACCTGGCGGAGCAGGCGTTGCGCCCGGACGAAATCGCCGCGGTCCATGCATTCGCAGGCCCGGTCGACCCGGGTCTCGTGGTTTTCGTATTTGCTGTTTTTCATAATGATCTTTGGTTGTATTTTTTTGTTTGACGGGAATTCATGTTCTGACTCGCGTTGGACCATGCCCGGGCGGCAAAGCGCATCGGGATCCCATAACAGTTTTCACATTGGGGTGTTTTCTTGAATTTGTTTGAATGGCGCCGCCGAGTTGGGCGGCAGATTTGGCGTTCATAGTTTTTTTTAGTGGTCGCAGGCCGGACTTAAATCGACTTTGGTTTGCATCCCAAGACCTCACAGGCGACACGGATGTATTCCGGGTCAATGTCGAAGCCGATGAAGCGGGAAACCACGTCGGCGCATTCTTTCGCCGCAAACGCCGAATGTCCGATCCCAAGAAACGGGTCGAGCACGACGGCATTGTCCCGACCGTGAAGCCGGATGCACTTGACGGCCAATTCCGTTGGAAAGGTGGCCGGGTGCGGCCGCTGCTTTGCCCTTTGGTGAATCGTTTTGTAGGGGATGAACCAGGTGTTTCCCCGGCACCGCCTGTCGCGGCCCGCCGTGTGCGCCCATCGCTTGATATTGCTTTTGTCAGCGTAAGGAACGCCAATGGCCAGACGGTCCAAGGGGGTGTTGCCCTCCGGCGTGAAATGGAACACGTATTCGTGGCAGTCGTTGAGGTGCCTTGATGAATTGATCGGTTTGAAATGGCCGCAACACTCAGTGCCCGTGTCCTTATCAATGGCGATGGATTTGACCCAGTGAATGGTGTTCTGCAATATAAACATCCGTTTCATGACTCGCGCGACATCAAAGGCGAAAAAGGGATTTGCCGAGGAGTTTCCAAGGTTGAGGAAGAAAGAGCCGTCGAGCTTCAAGACGCGTCTGATGCCAAGAGCCCACTCCTCGCACCAGACCAAATACTCTTCCGGTTTTTTGTCATCCTGGTATGCGCTGTATGCCTTGCGGATGTTGTAGGGCGGGGAGGTGACCACCACGTCAACGGAACGATCATCCAATATTTCCATTCCCCGAACACAATCCCCGTGGAAAATTTCGAACGCGGTTGACTTGGCCGGCGTATCCGAAACCTTGCCGGACGATCCCGCCGCAATCGGGTCCTCCAACGGCAGGGAAGTTTGGGTGTAATTGGAAGTGCGTTTCATTTTATATTAGGAGCCGCCGATTTCTGGGCATCCCAAGCGTGAGCTGTCGTTTCCGGTTTGGGAGGTGGGTAGGCCTGGTGTGGCCGGATCCGCGCACATTGGGAGCAAGTCCGCCACGACGGCGGCGGCCAGCAGTTGAGCCGTATTTGATGCCTTGCACCGCGAGAGGCGGAACTGCTTGTTGGCTGCACGGCACGCACGCCTAAACTGCTCCAGGGTGCAGGACAGGTTGAAGTTTCGGTTAACATGCTCCGCTGTGCGGCAATGGACCAGGAGGCTGTATGGGTAAGCCCGACTCGGAGCACGGATATGACTACAACACGCACACTTATGGTGCGGATACCAACGGCCTGCTTTGTCAAAATCCCCATCCGGGTGGGTGGCCCGATTCGACAGTCCAACGAATTCAGCGACTGCTTCGATGGTTGAGTTTGTGTTCATTTTTTGCATCACGATTTCTGGCCGGCCGCGCGGGGGCCGAAGCCGCCGGAGCTGGTCGGCATCTTTGGATTGGCCTATCGGGTCGCACTCTGCCGCCGGGCCAACTCAGCCTCGAGGTCGGAGGTCGGAATGTCCTCCATGAGATTGGAGTCGTCCTCCTCTGCCGCTTCGTCAGCGGCGTGGATTGCCTTGGTCAGCGCCTGCACCAGATACTTCTCCGTTATCCCGGCAGTCCGGCCCGCGTTCCCGGCATCTTTGCCGGCGCTCTCGAGACTCTGGGAGCAGGCATAGACCTCGTTGCGTCCGTGCTCTTCCTCGTAGCCTTGGTCACTGCCCCAGGTTTCGAGCACCTCGACCCTCCACCGTCCGTTTTTGGATCGGCTCACGGTGACCTGCACATCGTTGTAATTGTTGCCGGGCACATGCCCGTATTCCCTGCCAACTGTTCGACTGATGTTGATTTCTTTCATATTTGGGTATTGGGTTAATGTTGTTGATGTTGCGGTTCTGCGGCGAAAGTCTGTGGTTGGGCTGCCTGCCTGTTTCATCTTAGTATCCTTGTTGTTTCGATTGCGGGAGCAACTGCTGCGCGGGGCTTGAGTTGGTGGATGGTTGTGCCGTGTTCCGTGGTTGCGGCGGTTTCACGCGTCTTGAGGTTGCCGCGCCGGTGCGCCATTCATAGCCTTGGCGCAGGCCGAGGATTTCCGCGAAGTCATCCACGAGGCGGTATTCGTCAGCGGGAGCGGGGGGAAAGACAAACGCCTCCCACCGGTCCCAAAGTTTGGCAGCCAGGGGGGAGACTTCCGTATAGTCGTAGGCTGAAGCGAAGGCCGTGGTCCGGCCGAAGAGCCGATCGTGTTGGCGGGCCCGAACGCAGTCAAGCGCCAATCCGATGCAAGCGAGGCGTCGAGACATCTCCTCCTCAATGCTCAAAAGCAGACTGGGCTGCGAAACCTCTGCCCGGAACTTCGCCGCTGCCAGGAATTGCGCTGCATACATCTCGGGGACTTGTTGGCGGACTTGGGTTTCAACAATAAGGTCTAGCGGGGCGTTGTATAGGGTATCGATGAGGTTGTTGGCACTTTGTGAGGCGGCAATACGCACCGCTTCGCCAGACCAACCCTGGCGGCGAAGTTGGTTCATCCAGGGTCGGTAAAAACGGAGCACGAATTGAAGGCTTTTGTCAGTGAGATGAAAAGTCTTTGCCTTGCCGGCGTGAAGGGATCTTGCCTCAAGCTGGATATGCAACAACTCGTGGGCGAGAATAGGAGGCTGCAGGATATCCGGAACAGACCGATCAAAGCGGATGAGGTGCCAGGGCTGCCCGGAAATGTGGGCAGATGCAGTCAAGGCGCCGACGCCGGATGTCAAATTGTCGAGCGCCACGATGACTGGATGGCCGCTGAGCGCCTCCGTCTCTTTGCGGAGGGCTTCAACTGCCTGGCACGCCGCCTGATGGTTTTTGACCGCAAGCGCGCGCTGCACCTCCTCGCAGAGGGGGTAGGCGCGGCGGAGGATTTCAGCCGTGCCAGGCGAAGAGCGTTCGACTGTGCCGAAAAGCTGTTCGAGGAGGGCAAGGGACTCCTCAGGTTGCTGGCTGGCGTGCAGAAGGCTTGCCAGATTGAATTGGGCGTCGGCGTTGCCCGGCTCGATTTTGAGGATGCGCCGAAACATCTTGGCGGCTTGCTCTTGGCGGCCGGTGCTGAGGTAGATCCCCGCCAGGATGTGGAGCGCGGACCGGTTGGCCGGCTCGGCGGCCAAGATTTGCCGGGCCAGCCGCTCCGCGCCGGGAGAATCGCCACGTTCCAGACAGACGCAGGCCCGGATGACTTGGTTTTTGGTGTTTTGTTTCTTCATGGTGTTTTTGGGTTGCTATGTTTATGTATGACTGCAATTTGTGTTTTGTTCATTTCCATCCATATTTATGTTTGACGTAGTTTCGAGAAGGCCGACGGGGCTGTCTGGGCGCTTGGGAATGGCGGTTTTGGAATCGCACTTTGGGCAAACAGCCCAGCGGCCCCGCTGCTTTCGCAGCACGCCGCAGCACCAGCCCAGGGATCGGATGGCTTCCTTGATTCGCTGCCGGTTGGCTCTGACCTTGGCGCGCCCGGCCGCTTTTTTCTCCCTGCGGAGTTGCCTCCGCTCAGCTTTCCTTTTCCGGCGTTCGGCAGCCCGCAGCATTTTGCGCTGATGGAGACCCAGGAAGCTTCTTTGTCCGCGATCGACCGCCTGCGTGTAGAGGGCAAGCCAAATGGCGTCCACTTCATTATGATCGGCGGGACTTCCGTCCAGTTTGCGGACCTGTTCGCCGTCCAGTTGGTAGCTGCCGGGCAGCAGATTCACCAGCGCCCGGGCCATCTCCGGTTTCTGGACGTGCCCGTTTCCGGCGGCAAATTGCTTTAAGGTGGCGACAGGCACGCCGAAGACGCTGATGTGCGGGTTGAGCAGCGCCGCGGCCCAGATGGCAGTTCTGAGGCTGGTCCAAAGCTGCGCCTGCATGCGCGTGCTGGCGAATTCGACATCTTCAAAGACGATCCGAACAACCCCTTCCTGGACCTGCTCCTTGATGAAGGCATAGATTCGGGAATATCGAATATCCAGTGTGCGTTCCCTGCCCTCCTTGCGCTGGAGTTCCAGTTCATCGTCGGTCGCCAGGTGGAGTGTGCCCGAACGGAGCGGCAAACCATCCTCCATGACGACCCATCCGGTGTCGGTTCCTATATCAAGAGTGAGAGTTTTCATATGGTTTGATTATTTCGGCCTTAATTTTAGATATGACTAACAACTGGGTTCATGCGGCTTGCCGGAGGGGTTCCGACTGCGACAGAGTCGACCTCCTGGTTTTTCGGGTCCGGACCTTGGAGCCCAGGTCTTTCCAATTTTCACCGGTAATCTCCGGGCGGGATTGGAGTTCGGGCTCGTCGGCCAGAAATGCTTTAATCCTCTTGTTCCAATCGGGTTTGCCGCACGCCCGAGGCGTGAGGTTGAAAAACTTCGCGGCCTCCTCTTTTGTCGAGAGACCCTTGTAGACTCTCTCCAGAACGTAAACATAATGTCCGTCTTCCTGTGCCGTTGTGTAGCAGTCCCGGCATTGAGCGAGGCGGTAGCTGGCATAGGATTGGCGGAGCGAGTTGCGCTTCCAGTCATGAGGAACCCCGGGCTGCGGCGACTTGATCAGGATTCTGCGGACCTTGTCCTGAATCGTGGCCACTGGGATGACCAGTCCGGCGCGGCTGTAGAAAGGCGCCAGCCACGCATCGAGCGCCGGCTGGATCGGGATGGTGCGCGGTTTCTTGGTCTTGGTAATCTCAGCCGGAAGGACGACGTTTTCTCCGGGGTTGATGTGGTTGAAGGTGAGGCGCTGCAACTCGTCATGGCGAATTCCCGTGAAAAGGCCCATGACAAGATAGAGGAGGCACCATGGATCATTGACCTCCATGAGGATGGCTTTGGCTTCCTGCGCCGTCAGGATTCGGGGAGTTGGCTCAGGAACATGAATGGCTGGCAGGGCGTCGGCAGCGGTGGGCTTGGTGTAGTCCAGGTATTGGTTGGTCTGACACCAGCCAAAGAATGTCAGAATGTGGCCCCGTAAAGCTTTGTTGGATCGGGCTTTGTGATCTGGACGGTCGATGACTTGTTGAAGCTGATCCTTGGTGACGGCACCGATGGGTGTTCCGGGCCCAACTTGCTCCACCAACTTCGACAGGTTGTAGTAGAGGCCTTTGTAATACTCAAACGAGATATGCGATACATCCTTTCTCTCCTTAAGGAATGCTTTGGCAACTTCAAGGATTCCGGTCTGGCTGTTCTTTAGCCAAGGCGTGTCCAGGAGTTTTTCGAAGAGTTGACGGAGGTCGGCCTGGCCGGCGCGCTCCTTGACGGCCGCGTATTCCTCGATGCCGCTTGTGATGGAGACGTTCAAAGGCGCAAGGACCGGAGTGAGTTTGGCGATGGCGCCGGCGATTTCACGCAAGCGGTCAGGCAAAGGGGTGTTTTCCGCCGCTGAGGATACTGCCAAAACTCCGTCAAAGAGTTCGCCCAACCCGAGCTTCCCGGTCCTCGCTTTAAGATGAGCATATTCCTCCAACCCGGCGGTGATCGAGATTTGCAGCGGCGTGAGGATCGGCTCGAGCTTTTGGATCGCTTGGGCCGTGCTGACCAACAGGGCTGTCGGGAGGTTGCCCAGGGTGGGCGCGACCTGCGCAGGGCTGTCGGCCTGGACTTTTGCCAGATCCAAGGCGGTCTTTTGGTTGGTCGTGGTTCTGCACGGCGGGGTGCCGCCCGAGATGGGCACCCGGAAGAAAGTGCGCCCGCCACTCACCCAGCTATAAACGGGCACACTGCGGCAGGCACCCTTAACGATCTTCCAGGGCTTGCCCCTTGTCTTGCTTTGAACCGGTTTGCCGGTGTGTTCAGTCTTCATATTCTCCTTCATACAGCTTTTCTCCTAAACTCAGGTTTGTTGTGCGTGTTCATTCGTAAGTTCTTGTTTGGCAGCATTTTAGGTTGAAATCAGAGCGGTTTTTACCGGGGCCAAAATCATGCTTTTTGGAGTTTTTGAGCGTAGCCGCATGGTCCCAAAGGCCTTTCCGCCAAGGTGCCGGTGGGTCGCGCCGGTGCCCGCTGGTTCGCCTGTGTGCCTGCCGCCCGACGGATGGTTTTTCCGCGAAAAGCCGGCGAAATGGGCGCCAAAAGGCTCTGGCGGGACCGCGCCGTTCATACAGGCTTCATACAGGTTGCGGTTTAGGGAAGGGTTCATGGGTTTCGGTCCCCTCCGGGGATGGGTGAATGGTTTGCCGGGGTTGGACCAGAATGGGCAGTGGAGGCTGGTCCATCCCTGCCGGGTCCGGATGCATCATAAACGTCCGGGAGCAGGGCCACCGCGGCCCGGAGTTTGGGCAATTCGAGATGGGTGTAGTCGTTGTTGGCTGCGACCGTGCCATGACCGGTCATGACCTGCCGGGTTTCCTGGTCCACCCCCAAGTTGGCCAGATGCGAATTAAAGGAGTGCCGAAGCGAATGGAAGGAAAGCCTACTGAAGCGGCGCCTGCCCTTGCCCGGCATCAATCCCTGGTCAATGCCCGCCCCCCGCATGATGGCCGCAAACTCCCGGCTCAGCCCGGTCTTGCCGCCGGTCCTCCGCCCGGCCAGGGCCGGACAGACTGCGTCGCTCGGGGATTTGCCTTCGAGAATTCTTTCGAGATGTCGTGCGAGGCAGGGATGGACCGGCACCCAGGCGCGTTTCTTGGTCTTGCGCTGCTGGATCAGGACGATCATCTGCTTCCAATCGATTTGGCCGGCCGTCAAATTGGCGCAGTCCCGGAGCCGGGCTGCGGTATAGTAGCCAAGCAGAACGCAGGTCAGCCAGTCGCCCTGGGCAGCAGCAACCAGGCTTGCAATCTGGTCGGGCGTGAAGACGCCCTTGACGGAGGATTCGACATCGATCGGCTGCAAGGCCAGGGCCTGCTCGACCGGGTTGGTTTTGA
Source organism: Verrucomicrobiota bacterium (assembly GCA_049522055.1). Taxonomy (GTDB): domain Bacteria; phylum Verrucomicrobiota; class Verrucomicrobiia; order Limisphaerales; family Palsa-1400; genus JBEKOF01. The sequence goes on from JBEKOF010000008.1 coordinate 14,787, forward strand.
TGTGGTCCAGCCGGCGCGCCAGGTTGAAGGGGTTGTTCAAGGTCTTCACGTCGACCTTGATGGTCTTGGGCGCCGCGCCGGAATCCCGGCGCAACTGAATGAAGCTGAGAATGTCCTTGTAAGTCACCTTGTCCATCGACCGGTCGGCCAGGCCGTTGATGTGATTCAAGAACAGTTCGGCGGTGTGGCCGTAGCGTTCGTGGGTGCCGGCGTTGGTTTTTCCGGCCAGCCAATCCTTGAAGAAGGCGCGGGTGGTGACGGAGCCGATTTCATCCGCGCCGGCGCTCCGCAGAATGTCGTTGAGGACTGCGCGGGCCTGGTCCGGAGTCAGCCCTGTGCGTTTGGCGGTCCGTCCCGCGCGTTCCCATTTGCCGGCGATTTCGAGGGCCTGCTCGCGCCTGTCCCTGCGCTCCTCAGCGGTGGGGGCGCCGACCAAGATCCGGGTGGATCGGGTCGTCCTTCGCCCATTGGGCATCGTCAGATTCGCGATCCAGTATCGGCTGCGCTTGTGTTTTCGGATGGTGGCCATGTTTGGTTTTATGTTTGACTCGATTCTCCGGGGTTATTGGCCTGTCTGGCCTCGTCTTCAAACAGCGTCCAGGCAATGCAGCGCTCCAGGTCGCCCAGCATGGAGACATCCTCATGAGTCAAGAACAAGATGCCGGGCAGGAGCATCACCGCCAGCCAGGGCAGAGGCGCGGGCTTTCGGGCTGGTTGCATGGAGCCGCGAAACACCGTTTCATAAAGTTCCGACAGGGACGTCCAGAATTTCTTTTCGGCATCCTTCGTCCAGGCCACACCACAAGTGACAACGGGCAGGCCCGATTTCGAAAACGTGAAAAGTGCCCCGCCCTCACGCCTTGTCAGCATGAGCCTGAAGCCCGGAGTTTTGGGGATGGGCCCGCCGCGTTGAACGAGGGGCAGCAAAGCCTTGATCGCCTCTTCGCACACCTCGTTTCGAGGCGACAACCGCGTGTGGCCGGTGTTCAAGGTGTAATGCTGCAGGCCGCGGAGCGCCGCGCTCCTGTCCCTGTCCTTTGCAATGCTTGATTTCATGATTCTGTCCTTTCTTGGTTTTATGTTTGACGTGTTTGGTTGCATGATCCGGTTCTTTCTTGGTTTTATGTTTGACGTAGTTCTCGATTGAGGCTTTTCGGTTTCGAGCAGCGCCTGGGCAACGGGTGGTCGGGATTTGTTTTGGGGAGTGGACTCATGGGAACTATGAGTTTTGCGGTTCACCGCAACTGGCTGATATGGCAGAGCACCACGTCGCCGAGCATTGGTTTGGAGTTGGGGGGGCCGCCCGGCGGGGAAGACTGCCGGCGCATTTCGGTCGCAAGTTTGTTCAAGGGCAAATTTCGGAGTTTCGCGTCTTTGTTCACCACCAGCACAGCCCCTCGGGGGTTGTCGGGCAGGGCTATCTCGATGCTGCCTTTGACCATCGATTCCAGTTCCGCCACGCTGAAGACGGCTCCGTTTTTCGGCGCGACCGGGATGGACTGCCCCGAGGCGGTGAGCAGCTTGGCGCCAGGGGGGCTTTGGATGGGGCTGTCCCCGGCCTCGAGATAGACCCAAGCCAGCTCTTTTTGCAATTTGTCGAGAAGCGGCCCAGCCTCCCATGTCTCCAATTCCAGGATGGACGGCCATATCATCGCCCCCAGCCACGGCAGCTTCGCAGGTTTTCGGTCGGCCGGGAGTGTTTCGCCAAAGAGATGGTGGTGCAGCTCAACCATCCTGGGCCAGATGGCTTCCGCGCCGGCGGCCGTCCAAGCGACGCCACAAGTCTCCATCGGAATGCAGCCCTGCCAGAGCGTGAACAGCACGGCGCCTTGGACGCGCATGAGCGAGAGCATGAGGTCGGGAGTGCCGGCGATGGGTCCGCCGATGACACTGAGGGGCCGCAGCCGGTCAAGCTCCTCATCGGACACCTCGCTGCGGAGCAGGAGCCGCTTTTCGCCGGTGTTCACATTGAAATGCTGCAGGCGCTGGGGATCTGTTTTGTTGTCTTGTTCAGTTGGAGTATTTGGTTGCATGATTTAGTCCTTTCTTTGTTTTATGTTTGGTTGGCTTTCTTGGTTTATGGTTGACTACAATCACTTTGGTCTGGTCCGCTAGGATTTGTGGGCTGGTTTTCTGCCGTTGGATGCGGGGGCGTTTCGGCCGGGTTATTCGAATCCGGATTGCGTTGCGGGTTGGGCTGGATGCCGGGTTCGGTTTGGGAGGCACGGTCGTGGATGTGTTGTAAAATTCCGTAGGCCGCCGCCCAGGTCACCCGCAACGTGTCATCCGTTTCGCGATCCAAGTCATTTGACCTATAATTGTGCAGCATAGAGATGCCGATCCAAGGCAGTGCGGGCGGTCGCAGGTTCAGTAGGTTTGGCAGGGGCAGTCGGAAGTTGGTCGGCTTCTCGTTGAGCGCGATCAGCAGTTCTTCCCACGGGTCCTCCTGGACGGATTTTGTCCAGGCCATGAACGCCAGCGCGCTGGGGTTTGAGTTACCTATCACAAACAGGACGGCACTGCCGTCGAAATACACTATTTGGACTTTAAAGAGGTTCGTCCCGATCTTAAACGAAACGCCGGGGGTGGCGGCGATATGGGTAAACTGGTCATGCTGGTGCAGGAAGGATTTGAACGGAGGCTCGTCGACTTGGCAGTTGTTCAGCACAATGCTGTGGAGTTGGGGCAGGGACGGTTGCCGTGGTGCGGAGTGGTTTTCTTTTTTCATGGTGTGTTTCGCTTTCATTTGTTGTGTTTTGTTTTGATGGAACTTCTAAACATCAGTGTTTTGCGGAGCGGACGATGGAGGCGGTCCGGGGTTGGTGCCGGCCTTCCGCCGGCTTGCCTTTTGGAGGCGCTCAGGTCGTTTTTTATGCAGGTCATATTTAGTTTTATGTTTGACGTGGTTTCGGCTTCATGCCTGAATCCGGACGGGTTGCCCGGGGGGTGTTTTTTGAGGCAGAGGGAAAATTCGGGGAGTGATCTTATACCGTGGTGGAGGACAGGAGCGGATGTATTGGAGGAGGGATTGGGTTTCCATGACGATGGGGTTGATGCCCCTGCCGGGAACGGCATAACGAGTCATGTAGATTTTAGTCTGGCCGTAGGGGGATTGTGGGAGCGACAATTCATACAGGGTCGTGTGCTTGAGCTGGGTGAACGGACACACCCCGCCCGAGGGCGGAATTCGAAGCACCGGAGGAGGTTGAATTTGGGGAAGTGGGACGGGTGCGAGAGACGGGTAACGCTTTTCAAACTGTGTGTTCCACCACTTGGCCAAGTCGAGATGTTCAATCAGCACCGTTCCGCGCTGGGCTCCCGGCTTGCACAGGGAGTAGGCTCGAATCACGGGGTTATGGTTGTTCCACGGGCCGGGTGATATCAGCGTGCGCAGTTCCCAATAAGTGAGGGGTGACCACCGCCAGACATCCCGTTTCGAACCGGTGGGGAGCCGTAGAAAAACTGGATCAGTGCTGGGATTGCCTGCCGCTGTTTGCTGTAATGAGTTGTTGTTCATTTCCAGGTTAAAGTTGTTGGGCGGAGCCAATTGCGTTACCTGGAAAGGATAAGAAGTGTTTCTTTAATGGATAAGAGATACTGAAAAGTGTGGGGATTGGGGGAAATTTAATGACAAATTGCTGGCAATTTGTTACGCTATCTGCCAGCGGCAGATGTGTGGAGGAGTTCTAAGTTTTTTGCCGTCTCATAATTGAGTGAATTAATTGCCCCCCCCTTCAGGTTCGAAGTCGAGAATTCTGTCCGCAACGGGACAGTTCACCAGATGGGATCTGCTGATGGACTCAAAATGGAAGGTCGTCGCTATGGTCTACCCAGATGGGCGCAGCCGGTTCGCGAGGTGGGGGGTATTTCCGGTGGACGTATTTGGAAAGTCGTCGCAGCAGACGCCAGCAATGCGACAGATGATAGGCCACCCCATAATGTCGGAGGATAAAGTCCTGCAATACTCTCGGGGTCCATCTGAATCGTCGCAAGCTGGAAAAACCGGGTGCCGTCCGCGCAATGATCTGTCCCAGTTCCTCGAATGTCCGCCGGCTGATCCGCATTGGCCGCCCCTGCTTGACTCTCCGGCCAAGGGCTGCGGAGCCATGCTGTTCCCACCGTTGTCGCCAACGAGCGGCTGACTGGACACTCACCCCTAAAGTGGCGGCGACGCTGGCCGGCATAGCGCCTTGCTCGAAGAGTTCGGCCGCCTTAAGGCGCCGCGAGCGAAGCCCGGCCAAATCACGCTTCTTTACGGCGGCAGGCGGTTCGGCCAAATCAGGCATGGGAGACTCCAGTCTTAATCAACTCCGATCGATGCCTGGAAATCCAGAAGTTGGTCGGGGTTGGTGATCTTGAAGAGTCCGCTCTGGACGGGGAAAAGGGAGGTTATCGTCGGGACCGCGTCGCCGAAGGGGTGGGTTCGGTGCCATATGACTTGGGCCTGCCAGGTTAGTTCGGCCTGCACAGGGGGCGGATCTTCGCCTTCGGCGGACCCATTTAACGATTCAGCCTCCAACAAGAGTCGGCCGCGCTTGGCGACAATGCCGTAACCAACCAGACCGTGGGAGCGAAGGTAGACGAACAGTCCGGAAGAGGGTCCCGGCGCGCGGTGTCGCCGAATTTGGCCATCCCGCAGCACAATCAAGTTTCGCTCTCGACACTCATCCCAAGGCAGTGCCAGGTCGGTCTCCTCAACGAACAACAGAAAATACTCCTCGGGCTGCGCGTTTCCAATGGGCTGGGAGATGGGCAAACTGGGCTTGGGAGGTTTGATGAGGTTGAAATCCACGAACCTCGGTCTGATCGTGTCAGGCTTGAATTGGGAGTGCATTTGTCCGATGACCAAGCCGGCCCCCCGTTCCAAAAAGAGTATAACCCGATTGCAGCGATCCGAGAAAACAAAGGCGGCCAGCACCAGGTTCACCCTTCCCGAAAGGCGCTCTGGCAGCTTGCAACCGACCTGATTTTGAAAGGCCTCGGACAAGGTCAGGTTTTTGTGCTGCTCGGCAAACATGTCGGCGAGGTGGCCGCGACTCAGAGGGGCCACAAAGGCACCATAGGAAAGCAATTGCCCCACTGCTTCCTCAGTGGCGATGTCGCGTTTGAACTCAAAAATCCAGGGCACGGCATCGCGATCCAAGGCCAGAAGATCAAGGCGTTCCGGTCCGCCGGAGATTTGGAACTGCCTTCCGAGCAGAAGCCATTGCGCATTTGGCTCCAGCAAACTCTTGGCAAACAGTCGTTCCGCCGCCTCTTCGCGCGGGAATGGAGTCGGATAGTTCATCAGCAATGAAATCGGCAGATTTCAGTCTGGGCTGAAATCTGCCGACTCCTGATTTGGGTAAAGCGGAACGGATGCGCGATGGCCATCGCCCAGCGGAATTGGGCCATCTTGGAGTAAACCACAACGCAACCAATGAATAATTACAATGAGAAAATTGGCGGGCCGCCTGTCAGGTGCGACCGTTATCGCCTCCTCCAGCCGCTCTGCAGAACCTCGAAGCCCACGCCAGATCGATTGAAATGGGAGGTGGCGGCAAAACGGGACCCCGTCAACGCGACGGAGTTTTTCACCGCCCGCCGATCGGATATCCCAAATCCGCTTGCCGAAATTCCAGAATGTTCGTTGGCCTGCGAGCGGCTGCGCAGGGCGGTAACTTTAATGGAGAGCATTCTCCTCTATGGGGACTACGACTGCGACGGCGTGACCTCGATCACGCTGATGCTGGATGCGCTGCAAGCGCTTGGAGCCAGTTCAGGTCTGGTCAATTATATTATCCCACACCGGCTGCTTGATGGATACGGCCTGAAATGGCCGAAACTCGAGGCTTTTTTTAAGCACGAGGGAGAGCATGGCGAACCCTGCTATCCGGACCTGCTGATCGCGATGGATTGTGGCAGCAATTCACCGAAGGAAGTCAAACGCCTCCTCGACTGCGGCATCGACGTGATCGTAATTGACCATCACCATCTCAGCGACACAGAACGGCTTCCGCAGGAGAAGGGGCTGATTCATTTGAATCCAGGCCTGTGGTGGGATGAGAAGAAAAAGCACACCCGTTTTTGCGCTGCCGGCATGACTTTTTTCGTCGCTGATGCGCTGCATCGAAACGGCCAGGCCCCATGGAACCGGGAGCGGGCGATTCTCCTGGCCGGCTTGGCCACCTGCGCTGATGTCGTCCCTCTTTTGGGCGTCAACCGGAGGCTTCTCAAGCACTCCCTGAGCCTCGCGCGGGACCCCGAAAAAGTATGCTTGGTGCCGGGATTGGAAGCGCTGAAGGAACGCATGACGATACGAGGAGCGTTTAATGAAGAGGCATACAGTTACGCTTGGGGTCCTTGCCTGAATGCTCCAGGACGGATGGGACAGGCGGACGATTCGGTTGTCTTGCTGACCGCGATGGACCCGAAAAAAGCGGCCAAATATGCCTGCAAATGCCTGCGGAGCAACGGGTGGCGTAAGGCCACCGAGCGAGTCATCTTGAATTCTGCCATGAAGCAGGCGAAGGCCCAAATGGCGGACAATCCCGATCGCCATATCATTTTTGTGTGCCATCCTGAGTGGCATCCCGGTGTCGTCGGGATTGTGGCCGCTCGAATTCGCGACCGTTATGACCGTCCGGTCTTTGTTTCCACCAGTTATGGCAGAGGAATCTGGAAGGGTTCCGCCCGAAGCACTGATGCCTGCGATTTGGGAAAACTGTTGCAGAGGGCAAAGGACAAGGAAGAGATCCTTGAAGGGGGGGGCCACGAGATGGCTGGCGGACTCACCTTCACGGAGGACCGACGGCACAAACTGCAACATTGGCTGGAAGAGAACTCCAATCTCAACGTAGAGGACCTTAAGCCGAAAATCGAAACAGCAGCGCCGGTGAGCGTTCTACAACCGAAAGACTGGGCCAAAGTTCTGAAACCCCTGTCTCCCTTCGGCAAAGAAAACCAGTGTCCCGCCTTGTTCGTGGAGGCGGCTGAATTGGTCGGAGTCCGCACGCGCGATGCCATAGACGCGGCTTCGTGCAAGAAGGTTCTCATCGGCTACGAGGGTTTGTTCCGGGAGCGATCCACAGGTTGGAACTTCTTTGCGCTATGGAGGGACTACGAATTGGCGGACTTGCTTTGGGAAGTGCATCGGTTCCTGGATGACCCGGACCTCGACGAACACGATTTTGTGCATCTTGAATGCGATTTTATGCTAGATCTGGAACTGCAGGGATTCCTGAATGCCAAGGAACGGGCCAAGGCCGAAAGGAATCGCACCGCCCTTGAGGCTCTGGCTCGGTCCAAGGCACGCAAAGATTGGGAGGCCATCCTTGCCGCGAATCAGTTCAAGACCACCGAGGTTCCGAACAGCTTCGGATCCAAGAATCAGGGTGGCGCCTGCAAGAATTGGACCACGATCAGCGCCAAAGATGAGGACAACGTCCGCCTGCAACGCATCGAAGTGAGCTACAATTTTGTGGTACGCCAATGCCAACGGATTCCTCGAAAAGAGCCTTCTAAAAGCATTTCACAACTTGGGATCCAGCCGGACATGTTTAGCGTGGAAGAAATGTGGGGCAGATAGAACAAGTCGACGGAGCCTAAACATGGGCGAAACATCTGAGACCTGTTCGCATTACGGTTCGCGTCGGAACGGTTGAGCAGTTTCCAATCGGTCCTGACGACAGAGGTCTGTCAAACACGGTCTTTGTTGCACGTCTGGCGGTTCCTGTAATCGTCGGCCCCGATGAAATTGGCGCTTCGGTGGCAATCAAGTTTGTCCAACCATTTTAAGATATCGTGCTCCAAACTCGATTTTCTAAAGTGTCTGCCCGGATATCAGCGGAACTCGGGTGCGATGCGAGAGCGCCAAGCGCACTCTTTTTAGGCCGGCGCCTCAAATAGCGAAAATGAGATGGTTTGTTGGTCTGGAGCCATCACGGCCAACAGGCGGAACGTGTCCGGTCCGGACGGCACATCAAAGGCCATCTGGAACACCAATCCTTCTGGACACCGCACAGCCGAAGTCAAACCGCCCCGCGCAAACACATAGGCCCAGCCAAGCTCCTGCAAACGTTCGTCGCGCGGATCAAAATCCGCGTTGCCGGCCAGAGCGCGCCAGAGCGCAGCGCTGATCCTTCCTTGTCGTGGCAGGCGATGGTCGAACTTGGATAAGGCCAAATCGAATTCATGGATTAAAGTCATTGTCTTCATGTTTTTTGTTTGACTGCCATTCGCCCTGCAAGCGTTGTCTGGCAGAAAAGACCCATCAGCGCACGCCGGCGTCTTGTTGTTTAATCTCCTGGGTTTGGTCCTCCCTGATTGGGGCACTAACCCCGGTTCCAGCTTAACTCGCCATCCGGCTCATCTGCATCATCCCGAGGGGAAGCGAGACCGCTCATGGCCATTTCCACCTGAACATCGTAGATTTCCGAGCCGGTGCTTTCGGTTCGCGAGAGTTCTTCGGCAACGTAGGCCAGATCCGGCGCGTCGCCGCGTTTGATCGCATCAATCATTATTGGGACACTTCTCTGAATGATGTCCCTGGTGTTCCGCAGCCAGAGGTTGAGCATCTCATTCGATTTTGGCGCGGAGTCCAAAATCTTTCTGGCTTCAGCCTCAAGTTCTAAGGCCGCCTTAACAGCCTCGTCCACTTGACCTCCGCCGGCCAGTTGAACCACCTCCAGGAGCAAACGGCGCAGGTTGTGCGTTTTCAGAAAGTCCTTGGTCTCTTGCGAAACCACGGCGTTGAACAGGTCGTCCTTTTTCATTGCCGGAGGCACCGCCATGACGGTGTTAAACCGTCCATTTTCGAGGCTCATGTTGCGCCCGGAGTTTTTTTCGATGTATTTCTGGGCCAGGCTGTCGGCGATCTGGTTCTGTTCGCGACAGATCTTGGTCAGGTCATAGAAATACGTCTTGCGCAGCTTGCGAAGAAACATGCAATAAGGCTGCATGGATGAATTTGCACGCCAAAGACCGGCAACCTGCTTGGTGACGAGCTGCGAGTCGGAGAACGTCTGGACTGGCGCCCTGGGCACAATATCCATCGCGTACACGTCTTCCAGGAGGAGTCGATTGAGCCGGGCCAGGGCGGTGTCCCGCGGGTTTTGATCCAAGAGCTGTAGCGTGGCCGGCCGCAATTTGATCTCAGACTTGGAGAATTCCTCCTCGTCGTAAATGGGCGGTCCGTGGATAATCCCATTCAGTTCCGCAGCCAGGCGGGCTTGGAATTCATCCTGCTCGGCCCCCGGGTTGGCAGGAGGTTGCTTCATGGTTTCAGGCAATCTTCTGGCAATGCGATCAGATACGGCATCTGTCGGATGCCGGAACTTGGCCACCAACGAGGTTACGTCTTTGATGTCCGTGGCGGAGATCGCTGGTGGAATAACCAGCGTGCCTGGCTCCGGGTAAATACTCTGCAAGATTTGCAGGCCGCATTTCAACGCCAGGTACTCAGCTTCGTTGCAAGTGCCGTGGCCGACATACATGTGCTCGGCGAACAGACATTGCTCCCCTTGTCGGGCAAAGAGGCCGAGATGCATGGCCCCGGGATTCTCGCAAAGTCCGTCTACGAAAAGCTTGATGGGTTCCCCTTCCTTTAAGCGGACTTCATATTTTGTTTGGACGCGCTCGATAACGGTTTGGAGTGCCTCGTCCACAATGGCGGATTTTGGTTTGTCGTCTGTTGTTTTCATATTTCGCAGGCTTTTTGGAACGGAGTTGTTTGAGTTTTCGTGCTTAGAGTTTGGGCAGTGCTTCCGTCAGGAGTTGCTGGTCGAGTTCTTCAAAAGCCGGATTATGGTCCGGCCAGAACGATGCGCGCTTCGTCGGCCTTGGAAACAGATGCGAATCGAACCGCAGCAACCGGCGCATTTGATGAAAGGCCAGGCCGTCCCGTCCCACCAGATCCTCGATCTCCTGGCCGGTGCGAGAGACCGGCCCGCCCGGGGCGTTCTTGGTCCGAAAGGGAACGTGGTTCATGAGGCTGACCATTCCCGCCTGCCAGTCGAGCTGCTGGTGGTAGTAGGCGCGCATCAGCTCGCATCCCAAGTCGGACTCGGACTGGCTCAAATGATTGCCGAGCCGAAGATTTTCGCCCAGCCAGGAATATGTCAGATGGTTGGAGAGCGGGTAGGAGCGGAAGTTGGGGTCGGCAGAAATATTGTGGATGAGACGCATGAAATTGGAGTAACAAGGCTCTATCCGTTGAAAAAAGTTGAATCCCCGGATGGCGGCGTGTTTGGTGAATACCGCGTATGAACTCAAATCGCCGGGCCGGTCCAGATCCATTCTCCAATGGGTCAGAATGATGGCGAAGACCATGGGCTGCATGGGAGGTGGAAGCTCAAAGGGCAGGCCATCATGAGTCACCGCGCCCCGGAGCAGGCAGGTGGCCAGTTCAAATCCTTCGCGATCCAACACCAACTCCTGTTTCAATTCCGGTTCCAACGTGGCATAAACGAAACTCTGGCTGTGATGCGCCCCAACCCGCCGGCCGCTGGGCAACAGCATGGCCCCATCCAAGTAATTATTGAGAGTGAAGTCCTTCGCGGCGTCGGTGGCCGCTCGAAAGGGGTAACCGTAAAAGCGATCCCCGTTGCCGAACCGTGCCAGGACACGCCACGGGTCGGGCTCGCAGTCCACGCACGGAAAGGCAAATCCCCCGGTTGTAGGCAGGATGTCCGCGAATATTGGGGCCGGCAGGTTGGCCAGCCTGCCCAATTGAGCGTCCGGATAGAGATAGCGCGCGGGAAACAACTGGGCGGCACACAGGCCGCGTCCGAGCGAACCGAGGAACAAGAACACCTTCTCAAGTTGAATGTGGGGTGTGAGGGCAAACCCAATCTGCGGGAGTGCGATGACGAGGGTTGTATTGACGCCTTGCAGAACCTTCGGCTTCAATTCCTGCCAGAGGCTGTGGTGGTATCGGACATGGCGGGCGTTGATCCCCATCCCGGTGGATTGGGAGGGGGATTCAAACCAGGGGTTGCCTTCGAGGGTGGCGGCCTCCGGCGGCAGCGTTACCATCTGCTGGAGCTGCCGCTCCGGTTGAAACTTCAATTCGTATTCCCAACCCTGGAGCGCCTCGGGGAAATTGCCGGTGACGGACGCGGCAATGCAATCGCCGGCGGTCAACCCGCTCGGCAACTGGAAATCCATCAGCGCATGGGCCCGCGTCATTGGAACCGCGCAGTTCAAAACAGTCCGCCCCCTGCCCCGGCCGCGGATGAAATGCGTGAGTGATTGTTCTGTGAATTGTGCGCCCGGTTGGGCGACTGCATTCCACTGTTCTTCGAGCTTCTTTCTTTCGTCCATATATACTCCGTTGGTTGTTTTGGTTTATTTATCAGGACGGCGGTCGCAACAAAGCCAAGCGCATCCTCGGGTCTCGACCGGAGGAATCGTGGACTTGAAAGACGACCACCGCCCCGATTTTGATCTTTCTTGTTGAGCGTAAGCTTCTGACTCAAGTTCAAGATCAGCAGCTTCTTACAAAGAACGAGGTCAGTTTCTGGAGAGATGAACTTGTGCCTCCTGCTGCGTTCGATCGACAAACTCGGAAAACGAGCAGAACCCGCGAATGCCAACGGCTCTTCGACCGTTGTGAAATTCCTTCGCAAGCCGATGCAGCGCGCCGGAAGAACCTAAAGCATCCTTCAACCCCCAAAACTCAGCGAAGATCTTTTGGCCAATTCGGGTGTGTCGATTCTCGTCCAATTCGGCCAATCGCGCGGGATTTTTTGGGAGGCAGGCACCCAGCACCTGAACATGGGAGATCGCGGCTTCCCGCACTATGGATGCCCAACCCGACAAGCGGGAGATATCCTCTGCCAAGCGTGAATCTTGGGTGGTTTCAAATTGACCCACCTTCCACAGCCCATTTTCGACTTTGCGATTCATGCCGAACGCGCGGACGGCGTTCAGCGCGTAGAACGCTTCTCCCGAAAGGGCCGCGGGAAGAAAGTCCATTTTCGTGGATGGCGGATTCGGCAAGGGCAGACAACTGGCGTCGACGCCAGGGACGTAGTGCGCGAGCGCGCTGACGTAGCGAAAGAGTTGAGCCCTCCAAAGATACGCCTTGGCATCCCCGGTGAGCACCCCCAATGCCCATTCCCCCTGGTAATTCCGTTCTGTTTCAATCGCCGTCTTCAGGTATAGGTCTGCCTGGGCATGAAGGGTTGCGCCAGCGCCCAAGAGTGCCAGAAGGCGGTTTTCTTGCTTTTCCAAGGCATCGCCAGATGGAGGATCAAATTCGTCTCGGTCCCCGATACTCTTCTCGGCGAGAACAATGTAGTTCTGCAAATCGTATTCCACGGGCATTGATGCACAAGGGCTGGACAGCAGCGAGCGCCAAACATCCTGAAAGCCGTCCTTTTGGGAATTATCCCGCAAAACGATCGTCCGCGTCCGGAAACCTGCCATGCGAAGGCCGGTTTCAATCTCTTCAGGGGAGGAACCGAGCTTGTCGCCGCCGATGACAACCAGATGAGGTTCAGTGGCGGCGAGCGTGGGAATCAGATCCCGGCCATGAAGGCACTGGATTACGAGGTTACCCGCGGCAAGCGGACTTTCCATAAGCTGGGCCATTGCCTTGGGATTGCTGTGGCAAAGCAGGATTTTCATGATTTTTGGAATCGTGTTTGCCGGAAATTCGCCCCTTTGTTTCGAGCCTCGCGTACAAAATTCGGGTCTCTTTAGCTATTCTATATGAAAGGAAATACGCATGAGCGATTTCAACAATGTGATCCTGATGGGCCGGCTGGTTCGCGCCCCTGCAATGCGTTTTGCACCGACGGGAACCGCTGTCGCCGCGTTTTGCGTGGCGGCGAACCATCGGCGTCAAAGTGCAAACCGGGAATGGACGGACGAGCGTGCATTCGTCCCCTGTGTGGCCTTTGCGCGCACGGCCGAGCAATTGGCGCAAAAGCAAAAGGGCGACAATCTTGTCGTCGTTGGCCGTTTGCGGACAGAATCCTGGCAAGAGGACGGGGCAGCCCGATCCCGGCTGGTTATGGTCGCAGAGCAGGTCCAGATCATTCCCTCTGGCCCGAAGGCCAACGACTTGACTGGCAAAACGGAGCCGGAGTCCACCTTGGATGGGGACCAGCAAACCCCGCCATTTTAGCCTATTTGGAGAACGCCATGCTGCGGTTGACTTGCTTTGAACCTGCCGGGGGTGTGTTGGAGTTAAGTCCAGATGACCTGACTCGCCACATAATCGGTTTTGGCGCGACCGGCGGGGGGAAAACGACCGCACTCATAAATCCACTTCTTCGGCAGATCATTGGCTGGAAGGCCGACGATCCCCGCTTGGTGCCTGGCCTTCTCATTCTTGACCCAAAATTGGACGACTCCGCGGCCAAGGTGCGCGCGTATGCAAAGGAAGCGGGAAGAGAAGATGACGTTGTTGTTTTGTCCACTGATGGCAACGCCTGGTACAATCTTCTTGGCGGATTCGAGCGGCTGGAGCAAGTGGAAGGTTATGCACGCCGGCTTCTTTCTGGAACTCGTGACATGGGACGCGAGAATGTTTATTGGACCGAGGCGCGGAATGGCTTGGTCGAGACAGCGTTGGTAATTCTGCTCGCCAACGGCGCCCCGGTTCAATTTGGCGAAGCGATCACGTTCATGCAGTCCTGGTGGTTTTCGTCCGAACCGGGGATCGTTGAAACCAAGCTGGAATTCGTGAAGCAGATTCTTTCTCACGGCCATCTCAGCCCGTTTTCCCGCCGACGCCTTGAGCTTGCGCTGAGTGAGGCCAAGAATTGGGCCAGCCTTGACGGAAAAACCAAAGAGTTGCATCGGAGCGCCCTCAACAACGCTCTCCGTCCGTTGCTGTCAGCCGCAGCCCAGGGACTTCTCGCACCCAAGCCGGTTCTGTTTAAACCCCAGGCAGTCCTTGATGGCAAGATTCTGGTTGTTGCTCTGGATGCGATTTCGCATCCTGATCTGGCTCGTTTGATCTTCCGCGTTGTGCGGCGTGATTTTTACATGGCTGTCCAATCCCGCCCGGTGGCAAGGCCTGACGAGGACCGCTTGTGTGGATTGGTCGCTGACGAATTGCCGCTGTCAGTAATGCCGGAGGATGTGGAAGCATTGTCTGTCATCCGAGCAAAAAACGGATTTGTTCTTGCAGCGGCGCAATCTCTCAGTGGGCTTGATGATATCCTGGGATGGCGCGGACGGGAAGCATTGCTCGCCAATTTTAACAACGCGTTTTTTTTCACGTCGAGGGAAAACGCGCTGGATGAGTATGCGATGATCACCCTTGGGACAAAGGAGGCGCGAAAGCGCCAGCGGCTCGATCAAGAACAAGGCGACCTGCGAGTCATGCAACACTTTGAATCCCACATACTGCAACCCGTCTGCCCGCCAGGCTCGCTGGTCCGATTAAACCAACACCAGGCTTTTGCGAGGTTGGCTGATGGCACTCGCACGGAAATGCCCGTCTGGCTTGAACCACTCTTCTTTACCGCCCCCAAAACGGCTGTTGCAGCCGCGCGGAATGACCTGGCCGAGGCAATGGCGGCGTTGCGGGCCAGTGGACCGGATCAACCCACGCAGGCACCAGCCGCGCGCCCGTTTCTCATCCATATGCACCTCCGATCCCATCGCTTATTCCTGACGCCAAATGTGGTTGCCGCCGCGTGGGCAATGTGCGTCCCCTCGATTTCCCGCAATCAGCTCATCGAGTCCGGCAAAATCCTGGCCATAAAAGGACTTGAAACGCTTCCTTCCTGCTGGCTCTTGGGATTCATCGGCTTGGTCAAACGACACAAACTGGCGGGAATTGTGGAAGAGGTCTCGCTTCGGTCAGGTTTCTTGTGGCCCACCCTGATTCCTCCGTCAAATTGGTGGGGCGACGGCGCAACGGTTGTGCCCGAAACGATAAACCTGTCGATTTATCCGTCGCTTTGGAGGCCGCTGCGTGGGGAGCATTGGGCCCGGCTGGTTCTGGAGCGTCCCGACTTGGTGGACGAACTCCGGTCTCTCCCGCAGGTGGCGGCATCTGACAGGGGATTTTGAGCAGGAACTCCGCTTTTGCCCGGCCACCGCACTCCATCAAGCAGGCGTTGTTAATTGATGCCCTCAATCTCAGAGATGACCTCTTTGGCGAGATTCCGGACCTCAGCGACATATTCACGCCGCGATGGCGCAGGGATGCGGTCGGTCTCTGTAAACACAGACTCCCACGCGTCGATGGTGGACAATAATCGTTCTGGAGCTCGCTTCCGCAGACGCTGAAAGAACTGATATCGAAATTCGTTCAACTCTGCATTCTGTTCGGGTGAATTGCCGGGAGCAGCGGTTCCAGGGCGATCGTCATCCCACGGCTTGTGTTCCGCACGAAATCCGCTTTTGCGTATTATCCCGTATGCGACCGATGAAATGACACCGCGCAGATAGTTAAGAAACGCCGGCTTGTTCACCACGTCGGTCATGCGCGGCTTGCGACCGTCTTGTCCCATCTCCAGACCTTGCAGAACCAACTGGAACGCTCGCTGTGTCACGTCCTCGCCGTAACGTGGCGAGGCGCCTAAGACAACGAGCCGGCATTCCGCGTATTCCTGGAGGTTGGCCCTGTCGGCCTCCTCGATTTCGTTCAAACGAGCTTCACAGAGGGGCCCCAACTTCCGACCAGAGCGAGTTTTCATATGCCTTTTGTTTGGCAATGAACTCTCCGAGAGGGAGTCGCCGGCCCGCAGAGGTGGTGAAACTTATCTTTGGAGGATTACTTGTCTCGGGGTGAGAACATTCTTGGCTGCGTCCACTGGTCTCTTCGAGTCGCAAGCGGAACGGGACTATTTTGGCAAGAGGCAGCGCAGATGCACGCGTTGTGTTAATATGTCAGACGGGATTCAGACGCCACAAAGGAGAACTTCACCTGGATAGAGCTTCGTTTGGTCGGAAACCGGGCTCCGCATGTACAAAATTCCCGCCACTTTAGCTATTCTGGGTGGCGGCCCGTTGATCACGTCGCTTTTGCGAACGCAGACACGCGCAGTAGGACGCGAATGGGCCGCCGGAAAGTGACGATCAATTATGAATGACCTTAAGACTTACTTTTCCGAGCTGACCGCATATGAGGGAAGCCCGGCCAGGAAGCTGATTTCCCCTTGGAGTCCGGAGAACATCAAGTCGATAACAAACGACTTTCGGGCTGCTGCCAATAAATGCCAGGTCCAGTTTGACGTTCCGGCCGGCATCTCGGATTCAGCCTTGGGAAACAGGGTTGAAAAGGAAGCCGCAAACGGCTTTAACAAGGTTCTGCAGCGCCACTCGCTCAGTGAGTGTCCCGGTAAAGGATATCCGGACCAACTGCTGCGGCGCCTTCGGGATGATCACCTGTTTGTGTTCGAGCTGAAGGCCAAGACGTCTTTTGATCGCACGGATGCGAACCGCATCGTTCTGACTTCTGCGACTGGAAAACTGCGCCGCCATTTTGCGCGGACGAAGCCAATTTGCCACCTTTTGGCCACGGCCCTATTCAGGCGATTCCGGCGCGGACGCCATTCCAGAATTGTAATCGTTGGCCTGCGGCTCGATTTTCTGCTTCCGTCCTCACCCGTCTTGATGCGCTTTGAGGCATCAGTGAGCAAAAGGCTGCTGATTCGCGGAAGGCATGCGAGCCGGCTTCTGATTCCAGCATGGGCGCGGAGAAATCCACGCCGCTATCACACTTCAACCTTCTCGGCGCACCGCCAATTCTCACCAAGGAGAACAGTTTCACGAATCGAATCAAATTGAGCGCAACAAACCCCAAACTCCCCATGCAACCCCAAGAAAACACCGTTCCGACCGGAATTCAGTGGATAAACAAAGCGGAAATCGCCCACCACTTCAGGTGCAGCATCCGACACGTCAACAAGCTGATGAACCGCCGCATTTTGCCGTTTGTGAAGATCGGCAGATTTGTGCGCTTCGACCTTGCGGCTTGCGACCAGGCAATGAAAAACTATCAAACGAAGTCCCTGTTTGCCTGAAGTTGCGGCGGTCGTTTACGCCATTGATGGAATCCGCCCCTGTAGGTTTATGAGAATCATCTGCATCCTGCCGTTCGTCATGCTGGTGCGCCTCGTGGCCCGGCATGACCCTCATCTGTTCCGATACCGGGACGTGAAATCCCTGCACCAGTGGCGCCGTTGCCGGGTGATCTGGCTGGCCTATGCCATTTCGTTGGTGGGATGGGCTGTCGTTTTTGTCGGCATGTACCTTCTGATCCGCTGGTTCTTTTGACCACGGATGGACAGGTGTTGCAAAACCACCATTATTTCTTCATTCAAGATTTGATGGTTAATCGCAAACCTGGGTTACTGGCGTTCATCATGGGGGGCCGAATCGGGGGAGCTTTCGCTTGGCTCCAGAAAACGACCGGCTGGGACCCCCACGCAGTGGCATTCCGAGCTTCCCGGAACTTCCTTCCAATCCATCGAGATGCTGATGCGGGGGACCCCCTTTAATCGAGGTCTGGAAATCCTGCTCGTCCTGCACCCGGGCTTGTTCAAGCATAAATTGCGCAGCTTCCTTTTTTGCGGCTGGCAGGACTGTGAATTGTTGACTTGCTCTTTGTTGGTGGTAGGAAGTCTTTTGCGGACGAGGTGGAGGCAGAGAAGCAGCGATCGCTGGCCAGTCCCACACCTCACCTTGTTCTTTGTGAACCGACCTGAGCAACTCGACCCGGCTTTCATAATTCTCAACCTCCAGCCTCGCCTGTTCGATGGCCGAAAGTTTGGCTTGTTCTCTGGCCTGACTCTCCAGTTCGCGCAGTTGCCTTTGAGCCTCACGCTGCCGGCGTCGTTCAGCTGCTTGGATTGCTCGTAGTGTTGACATATTCTTCACAGCTTTCTTGCACCGCGCCTTCCCGTCGCCACGGGTAAAAACATTTGCCCATGGTGAGCAGGCGCGTGGCGAAGGCGGCCTAGACTTGGCCAAAAAGACGGGAAAAGAGGGAGCAGTTCATTTGTTAGGATTCTCAGTGGTGGTGTCGGTTTGTTGGCTTGGGGCGGCTTTGGGCCGTAGGAAGGCGGAGCCGCGCTTCGTGCGAGAAATGGTCTGATCCGCGACCAAGGCAAGGAATTTGTCTGGATCGGTCCAGTGCTGCGCCGCCTTTCCGGGGTCGAAACCGTGCATTTTGATGATGGCCTTGAGCGCGGGGAGATCGATACTGCGAAGCCAGAAGCGAAATTCCTCTTCTCCTTTTGCGGCCAGCGCGGCAAAGACATCGGGGATGTCCGTGGGCGGCAGAATTTGCCTGTCGGAGCGCCGGGCCCTTTGGGCGCGAGAAGGCAGGCTGGCGAGGATATCGTCCAGGCTGGCGGCGAATTGGGGGTTGCGCGCCGCCTCGTCTTCGAGGAGCGCCACCAGGTCGTGCAGGACAGCGGTCAGCTTTTTGGTGGGTTGCATGATTCGAGGATTTCTGTGGTTACGCCGTAAAAGTCATCGTAGTTGGGACCGTACTTCTTTTTGAACGTGCGAATGTAAGATTCTGGCTCGGCGCCGCGGGCGGTATCAACGTTCTGTTTGATGAAGTGCTTGAAGAGCGGGGGTTGTTTGAGGTCTGTTGATTTGCCAGAGAAGAGCCGACCTTCGCTGAGTTCGCGCATGATGCGAGTATGGAGGTCCATGTTGCCCTGGACCTTGGTGGCGACGATGCCGAGGGCTTTGATGTGGCGATTGATGTCCTCGGAAAAGGCGGCGACGCTGCTGACGATCTGGAAGATGCCCCAGGTGGAGAGAATGTCCGGGATGGTGGGGATGACGTAGTGGGTGGAGAACCTGAGGCCGTTCTTGGTCACGATACCGAGGCTTGGCGGGCAGTCGATGATGACAAAGTCGTATCGGTCAATGACGGGTTGCAGGGCGCGGCGGAGGATGTCCTGGGGATTGGTGTCGTAGTTGCCCTGCATGGCGATGAAGGGGAGCTTCTCCTGGATGTCGATGAACTGGATGCTGGAGGGGAGGAGCTCGAGCCGGGAAATGCCGCCGTCCACGCTCGACACGCCACGGATGATGGATTTTTCGATGTCAAACTTCTGCTCGCGATCGAGCTTGTCCTTGAAAAGCTGGGCAAGGGTGCGGCCGTCCTGGTTGCGCTTCTGCCATTCGTCCTCTTTGATGAGGTTGACGGTGGCGCTGGTTTGGGGGTCGAGGTCAATGAACAGAACGTGTTTGCGAAAATCTTTGGCGAGGATTTCAGCGACGGCGACGGAGGTGGTGGTCTTGGCCACGCCGCCTTTGAGGTTGATGAAGCTGATTACGACGGGCGAGTTGCCGGCCTTTGCCTTGAGCCACTCTTGTATGACCTCGGCGTCCCAGACCGGGCCGCTCTGGAGTGTTTGGACGGGCTGAGGGAAGTCATCGTAACGTGTGCGCCAGTTGGCGACCGCCTGTTTGGTGACAGGCGGGTTAGCCATTTCGGCTATTTCTGATATGCCTACGAGTTTCTTTTCCATGACACACAAGATAACTATTTTGTGAACGATGTCAACTGATTTTCGAGTTTGTTTCAACAAAAAATCAAATCAGTGCTTTACAAGACATCATATATGATGTCATATTGGTCACAGTTCGATGCGCTATGGAGCATCGGATCGAATGAAATTATGAAATCATCAGCACAATAAATCGCATGAGCACCAAAAAACGAGTCGTATTCACGTTCGATGAGCGGAGCTTGGAGAGCTTGGAACAACTCAAAAGCCAAGCCAAGTTCAATTCGCTGGCAGATGCAGTCCGCAGTTCACTGCAAGTGAATCGGGCTCTGCAACAGCAAAAGGAACAGGGTTACAGCGAAGTTGTCGTAAGGAACCCGGAGACCAAGGAAGAGCGTGTCCTGATAATCCCAAACCTCTAACACGTCCATGTATGGCTGATGCAATCCAGAAATCCGGCGAATTGGCAGAAGATAGCTCTGAGGTTCAAAGTGGCGCTACGATTGAGGGCGGCGTGGTTGAGGGCTTCGAGGACATCGAAGTCAAATCCCGCCGTGTGCGGGAGGCAACTGCTCGGACAATTGCACTCGCTTTGATATGGATCTTGGGTATTTCGGCGGCCCTCCATTATCTCGCAATCTTCGCGTTGGAACTGAACGACAAAACCGCAGGCGTAGAGGAATTAAACCGAGTTTTCAACATCTGGTTTCCGGTTGTTTCCGGCCTTGTAGGGTCCGCAACCACATACTACTTCACGAAAGAACGATCATGAACACAAATGTCAATCAATCTTCTCATAACCCCAAAGCTCACCGCATCGTACTTAATGGGTACCTGATCGCGGATTTGGAGGTCCTCCGATGGAAGGCCGCTGTTTACGAGGTAAAGCCCACCGCACCAGTCGCCCATTCAACCCGTGCAAACGTCAAGGAGGTGATGTGGAGCTTCAAGAAATCTCACCGTGATTTGTGTCCTGGGTTTGGATTTGTCGTAGAGATGAATGAAACCAAGGTGGCGGTTCCCGCAGAATGGACGATTCCCGCTGGAGCAGAGTGGGATGGCCATTCATTCAAACGCATGGAGGAGATTGAAACGAACGGAGCCGAAATGAGGTATTCGCTTCTTTTTGCACGGATAATAAAAGATGCACTAAGATCTCACCTGAAGAAAGTTGGCCCCGCCGTTCTCGGACCCCTATGGCAAGATTACGGCAGCCTTTGTCAAATCCCGAATGCAAAAACCCAAAATGATTTTGCTTTCTGTCGCAGATTTGATTTCGACCCCAAACCTTTAGCCAACAGGCGATGGGCACTGCGATTCATGGCATCAACTGCGTCAATCGACGCCCTTCCGATTGCTCAATATTACGCCGAAGGGCGCGTTGGAGATCTCGCTGACTTCATCCATGCGAAACTGGTTCAGCGAACAAGTCGAAGGGGGCACCCAGTGAACGTACGCGTGCTGTACGGAAACACTCAGAATGGCGAGCGCAACGCGCGTGTGCTTGATCTGTTTACACCGGAACAGATGCTGGATGAGGCTAAATTGTCCGTTCCAGAGCAGAAAGAACGGGCGAATCTGCCTCTCCAGTGCCATGATTTTGTTGCCGGCGCCATTGCGGTTTCAAAGGCACATTGTCATCTAATTCTTGATTCGCAGATTACCCAAGAGGATCATGATGTGACCATTTTAGAACCAGCAGAGCGTGCTGACTGGGCTAAAAAGCTGCGGGATTTGAGCAATGGTTGCGAAATTTTTGGGAAGAAACTTCAGCTTGCCGACGCGCCTCTAAGTGATGCCGATTTTGAGCATATTCACTTTTTACCACCGCCGGTGCATATCCGAGATTCCTTTGGCCTGACTGTGTTGGAGGCACCGACCAATGCCACAGCAAACGAATTGTACGATCGGGCAAAGAAACGCGACAACCACGTCAAGCGTTTCGGTTTTTATGAACAGAGACCAATCTCCCCGTTATTAGCTATTCCTGCGAGAATGGAAAAGCGGGACGGTGAAACCCTAAGATCGCTTTTGAATCAGTTGCTTAAAGAAAGGAACATTGCGTTTCGGTTTCCTGAGGCTTTTTCTTATCGAGACGTCGGCGCACTTAGCAGAGAGATCCAAAATGGCAAGTACGATGCGCTTTTATGCGTCTTGCCGGAAGGGCGAAATCAAAGGTACGGAGACCATGACACGCACGAATTGATCAAACAGCGAGTTCCTGTGCCATCGCAATGCATTTGTCATGATAATGCTTTTCCCGGAGTGCTTCGTGGCACGGTATTCGATCAAGCGCTGCGACAAGATCAGCGCCTCGCTCGGAGGATGAAGAGCCAGCTTGAGCTTTGCCTGCTGAATCTTTTGGTCAAAGCGCAATGGTTTCCGTTTATTCCCGCTCAAGCCGCAAATTACAATGTCCACATCGGAATCGATGTTGGCGGGAAACTGAACAGCACTGTCGTCGCCAGTATTGGTTACGGTTTTGAGAATCCAAACGGCGGGCTTCTCTTTAGGCCGGTGGAGATCGAGATGAATCCTCAGGGCAAAGAACCCATTCCCCCTGATTCGCTCTTTCTTGGCTTGGTCAGACTTCTTGAAGAAACTCGCGATGCATTGGAATTAACAGGCGAGAAGCCAAATCTCGAGCGTGTCTTGATAATGCGCGACGGGCAATTGCTCGGTGACGGCGAAGAATGGAATGAGATGGAAGCACTTACCCGTTTGTTCCACCACTGTAGGTCAAAAGAATGGATTAGCGCTTCAGCTACTTGGACAACTGTCGAGATCATGAAGGCGGGGGACGGTTGGCGGGTTATGCAATTTAATCGAAAAATTGAGAATCCCCTAGTCGGCTATTGCTGCTTCCCATTTCCATCTGCGAATGAAGGTCTTCTTTGCACTACCGGCCAACCATACCTTTCGCAAGGGACTGCAATGCCATTGAAATTCAGAATTCAGGATATCGCGGGCATTGCCAAACGTGAAAATGTCGCGCGTGACCTTGTTTGGGAAGCCGATATGTGTTTTACTAAACTCGATATGGGCCAGAGTCTCCCGTGGACGCTTCACATTGCAGATTCGGGCGCTCTTCAATTGTCTCGTTCCTACAGAATTTCAGGCATCCCCGTTTAATTCCGAGCACAGGGATCGCACCGTCGTGGATTCCCAAACTGCGTAATTCTGTGGATCTTGCTCAAAGAGCAGAGCGGCACTCACGATCAACTCGAAAGCAGAATCTACGTGCAGCATCTTTTGACGACGGTCCGCGATGGCCAAGAGGGCCGCTCGATCACACCGCGGAATTCTCCAACTTCGGCACCCGGTGAGTGCCCATGTTATTGCTTCGTCCATAAGATCACGAGGGGTCAGGGCGACATAATAATTGTAATTTGGCAACTCAGCCTTTCTGTGCTCCCATTTCTGCAACATCCAGTCCAATGGAACCGCTTCCTTTTCCCATCCCAACAACTTGGCGCAGTTAGCGAGAATCCTAAGGCGCAACTCGTATGGCGGATGCGTGCGCAGCGACAATTAAAATTTTCCAGTGACGATTATCGGTTTGCCGGTGATTTGGGAATGATCAGGCGGCG
>JBEKOF010000009.1:0-36544 GCA_049522055.1 Verrucomicrobiota bacterium
CGATGGCTCCTTCCATTTGCCCGTTCTTGGCGAGAGCAGCGCCTAATCTGAGGTGGGCGAGAGCGTTCCCGGAGGTGCAGGCCAGCGCGTGCGTCCAAAGGGATTCGCTGTCGCGCCAATATGAACTCTGCCTGTGTCCGCAAACAACCAACGCCCCTATCACTGCTATCATCATACCGCCCAACACCACCCGCCGATCCTTCCACCCCGCGCTCCAATCACCCACCGCCCATGTCCCCGCCACAGCCAAACCGATCCCCGGCAGATACGTGTACCGGTCGGCATGGGCGGCATCCTTGGAGATTTGAATGATCCCGATCACCGGAACCAACATCCCCAGATACCACAGCCAACCCATCAACAGGAATGGGCGCTTTTTCCGGCACACCACCACCCCCGCGGAGATCCCGGCCAGCAAGACAAACGCCAAACAGACCGTCCCTATCGGCTGACCGTTTGGGGCGTTGGGATAAGAGGCAGCCAATCCCGCCGGGAAAACCATTTGCCGCAGATAAACCACATACGAAACCAAGGCGTTGCCGATGCGTTCCAGCAATTGGAGATGGTGGGCATTCACCACCAGTCCCGGCACCAGCGCCGCCGCCGCGCACGCTCCCGCCGAAAGCGCAAACAGCGGAATCTTCTCTCCAACCAGGCGAAAAAACTCCCGCCAATTGTGCAAGCGGCCCAGCGGCCACCAATCCAGCAGCAGCAACACAAACGGCAGCGTCGCCACCATGCTTTTGGCCAAAAGGCCCAAGGCAAACAACAAAACCATCACAACATATCCGGCACGGGACGGCTTGCCTACATGGTGGACGTAAGCCCCGATGGTCAGCAGGAAAAAGAACCCACTCAACACATCCTTGCGCTCCGACACCCAGGCCACCGATTCCGCCCGCAACGGATGGACGGCGAACAGCGCCGCCACAAACGCGCTGCGCCACAGGCTCCCGGTCAGTTGCCGCAACACCAAAAACAGCAACATCGCGTTGGCGGCGTGCCACAGTACATTGACCAGGTGATGTCCGCCCGCGTGCAGCCCGAAGACCTGGCAATCCAGCATATGGGAAAGAGTGGTGAGCGGAATCCAATTGGCGACTTGCGCGTGAGTGAAGGCCCAGCCAACCGCGTGTGCCGACAACCCCTTTTCCACCACCGGGTTCTCATACACGCTGGTTGGATCATCGTAATTGACGAACCCAAACCCCGAGGTCTGTCCAAACACCGCCAATACCGCCAGCGCCAGAAAAGCACAGACGCACACCACCGGCAAGGACTCCGGGTTTCTTGCTTTCGAGGTCGCTTTTGAGTCTGTTGCGTTCAAGTTTCAGGTTCCCGATTTCAACTTCCTCATGGCCCGCTTGCGGCTCCTGCCCGCTCGCGCCGGGCGAATCTCCCATGGGCCACATCCTCCATTACCACAGCAATCCGCGCAATATCAATGGGGAAGGCAACAACTGGCGCCGCAACGGAGTGGGCCAGATTGGGATTGACGCCGGTGGCGGGTTTGGATATTGTTCGCGCACCAAAGAAAGGCGCGCATGAATTTCAAACTGCTCTTTAAAGCGATTCTTATCCTCGCCGTGCTGGCGGTTCTCGTCATCATGGGGATGCACAATCCGCAGCCAGCCTCCCTCAAGCTGCCGCCCATGATCAACGAACTGACGCAGCCGTCGGCTTACATGTATTATTTGTTCTTCGGGGTCGGCTTCGTGGTCGGCGCCATCTTAATGACGGGTGGAAAGAAGGGTTCCAGCAAGCCGGCCAAAGAGAAATGATGCGGTTTCAGGGCTTCGTCCGCAGGTGGCCTAAGCAGGTCGTTTATCCAGCAGGCACTCGCACAGTTCGGTCAGGCAGAGGATTGAAATGGCAAAAGAGGCGAACAAGCCGGCTGCTTGGAAGCCGGCGATGGGAACGCAGAAATATATGACCACGGCTATCGCGAGAATCGTCAGCTCGAAAAGCAACCTAAACCACCCCTCCGCCCGCCTGCGAAAACAAAAAAACAGGATGAGAACGACGGCGGTTCCCCCAAGCACTTCAAGAACCAGCGCGTTGGAAAGGCGCGTGGCGAAGCAGAAACAGGCGAAGACGATCACCCCCGACACCAGCGCCGCCAGAGGCATCAGCCACCGCATTGTGCCTCTGTCATTCTCAGGAGGGGATGGATAGAAATGATTCCGCACACCCTCAGAAATCGCCAGGAACGCAAAAAATGCTATTGTTTCCCACGTGCTCACTCACACGCAATATAGACGCATTTTGTGCGGGAGTCAAGTTTGGAGGCGCCCGGATTGCCGGGGGGCGCAAATCAGGTTTTAACAACGCCCAGGTAGAAACGCAGCGCGGCGGCGTCCGATCGGCGCAGCGCGCCGCCTCTGCCTTAAAGCGGATTCGCGCCCAATTGCCAATAAACAGATCAATTCCCCTTGACATCCGCCCGCTTATATGCTAACGTTCCTACAGACATGATAGGGAATCGGGAAAAGTCGGCGGGAGTCGCCATCGCAAGCCCCGGCAAAAGCGGCAGACAGGTTCAAACCACCCCGTGGCCCCCGTCCAAAAAAAGCGGATTTTGCCAAACGAACCCATTTCTGTTTTCTACAACATATTGTGCTCCAATAACTTATATCCGAACTAAAATGGCTTCGCTCAGCAAACGAACCCAATTCGCCCACCCCGCCGCCCGATGGGCAGTTCCACTTCCCATCTTCTCCACCCTCCCCCATCTCCCCTGTTTCCAATTCCCATTTCCCTGTTCCAAGCACTCGGATTCAAAAAAGTCAAATGGCCACCCGTCCGGCGAAATGAATGCTGGATTTGGCGGTTTAGGTGTGGCAACATGCGGCGAATGACCACTTCCAAAGGAGACATCAGCAAAATGTCGTTCGGGCGCACTGGCGACGGCACGCCTGTGGACATTTACACGTTGCGCAACGCCAATGGCGTCGAGGCGCGCATCACTAATTACGGCGGCATCCTTGCCTCGTGGAAGGTGCCGGACCGGCAGGGCAAGTTGGGCGATGTGGTGCTGGGCTGCGACACTTTGGAGGGGTATCTCAAGGGGACGGCTTATTTTGGCTGCATCGTGGGCCGTTGCGCCAATCGCATCGCCAAGGGCCGGTTCACGCTCAACGGCGTGGCGCGCCAGCTCGCTGTCAACAATGGCCCCAACTCGCTGCATGGCGGGCTGCGTGGTTTTGACAAGGTGGTGTGGCAGGCCGCGCCGTCGGCCACGCCGGACGGTCCCGCGCTGGAACTGAGCTACCTGAGCAAGGACGGCGAGGAGGGATATCCGGGCAACCTCCACGTCAAGGCTCTGCACACTTTGACCCGCGACAACGGGGTTCGGATCGAATTCACGGCGAGCACCGACCAGGATACCGTCGTCAACCTGACCAATCATTCCTACTTCAATCTGGCGGGGAAGGGCGACGTGCTTGGGCATTCGGTCCAGATCAACGGCGACCAGATCACCCCCGTGGACGGAACGCTGATTCCGACCGGGGAGTTGAGGCCGGTCGAGGGCACGCCGTTTGATTTCCGGCGGCCGGCGCTGATCGGCGCGCGGATTGAGGACAACGACGAACAGCTTAGATTCGGCGGCGGCTACGACCACAATTGGGTGTTGGGCAAACCTCTGAACAAGCTGGGCGTGATGGCGCGCGTCGCCGAGCCGGCGTCCGGCCGCGTGTTGGAGGTTCTTGGCACGCAGCCCGGCGTGCAGTTTTACACGGGGAATTTTTTGGACGGCACGATCCGGGGGAAGGGCGGCTGGGTTTATCAGCGCCGCGAGGGATTTTGCCTGGAGCCGCAGCATTTTCCCGACGCAGTCAACCATCCGAATTTTCCGACGACGGTGTTGCGGGCGGGGGGGACCTATCGCCAGACGATCATTTTCCGGTTTTCGACGGAGAAATGAACGGCAGTGGGACGACGCGCGCGAGGACTTTCGCGGCGCCGACGGCGACGAATAACTCCGTGTCCGGCGCGCCGGCTTCGCGCCGGACATAGCCCAGGGCGATGTTGGCCCGGAGCATGGGCGAGGCGGCGGCGCTGGTGATCACGCCCACTTCCTTTTCCCCCTGAAAAATCTTGGCGCCGTTGGCGGGCAACTCCGGCAAATCGTCCGGCAGGCGGAGTCCGCGCAAAGACTTGGCCACCTGGCCGTAAGTGCGGAGGCGCGAGATGACTTCCTGGCCGATGTAACAGCCTTTGCTGTAACTTACCGCCCGGCTTTCCAGGCCGGCTTCGGGCGGAAGATTGGTGTGGTCCATGTCCGCCCCAAAACGGGGCAGGCCCGCCTCGATCCGCGCCACCTCCAGGGCGGCCCAGCCGCAAAAGCGCCCGCCCGCCGCCCGTGCCGCCGTGCGCAATTGTTCCGCGGCCCGGGGCAGGGAGGAGGTGGGAACAAAAAGGTCGAATCCGCTGGTCCCGATTCGCGGCTGGCTGGCCACATAGATTTCCCCCAGAGCGGCGTCCTCAAGGCGGATCGCGCCCATGAAGTTATGGGGAACGGGCAGGCCGAGGCTTTCCAGCACGGCGGCCGCGCGCGGACCTTGGGCGCTCAAGAGCCCGTAAAGGGGCGCGGCGTCGTCCACTTGGGCGTCTTCGGCGATGATGTATTTTTCGAGCCGCTCCCGCACCGCCGCGCTGAGGCCCGGTTCGAAGTCCAGCAGGAGTTCATTTTCCAGGCAATAAATGTTGAGGTCACTTTCCATTTTGCCTTTGGCGTTGACGAGGGCGGCGTAACAGCCTTGGCCGGTCCGCAAATCCTTCACATTGTTGGTCACCTGGCCGTTGAGGAAAGCCCGCCGGTCGGATCCCGAGACACAAAGTCTGCCGCGAAAACTCAAATCCAGCGCGCCCGCCGTCCCGCGCAAGGCGGCGTGCTCGGCGCGCACGTCGCCGTAATCCTCCACCGCCTCCATCCCGTGCAAGAGGAGAAAGCGCCCGCCGAGATTTTGATGAAAATCATGCAACAACAAGCTGTCCATGATGCCAATATATCACGCCGGGGGATGGTGTCGAAGCGCAATCCTTGGAAAGATTTGTATTCGACAGGGGCGGTCCTTTCTGGCAATGCTGTGGGAACATGTGCGGCATTATTGGATATGTGGGAAAGAAAGCGGCGGCACCCATCCTGCTGGAAGCCTTGCGGCGTCTGCAATATCGCGGCTACGACAGCGCGGGCGTGGCGGTGCTCTCCGGGGGCGCCCTGGCCGTGCGCAAAAAAGTCGGCAAGTTGGACGAAGGGCTGGTGCGCCTGATGCGGGATGAACCTGTCACCGGTCATCTGGGGATTGGCCACACGCGCTGGGCCACGCACGGCCCGCCCTCGGATGTCAATTCCCATCCGCACCTGGACCAATCGGGGAAAATCGCCGTGGTCCACAACGGGGTGATTGAAAATTGCGATCGTCTCAAGCAAAGATTTCTCAAGGCGGGCCATGTGTTTCAATCCGCGACGGACACGGAGGTTCTAGCGCATTTGATCGGGGACTATTACGACCGCCAGCCCCGGACCGGCGGGCAGGCGGCGTCGCTGACCCAGGCCGTGTGCGATGCCTTGCGGGAGGTCATTGGCACCTACGGGATCGCCGTGATCAGCAGCGAGCATCCCGGCCAGATCATCGGGGCGCGCCGCGGCTCCCCCCTGATCATCGGGATCGGGGAGCATGAGAATTTTCTGACCAGCGACTCCAATGCGATCGTCGCCCACACCCGGCAGGTTGTGTTCCTCAATGATTATGACGTGGCCACCGTCACCAGCGACCGGTTCGACGTGCAGAACCTGGGGGCCGACACGGCGCATGTGCAGATCAGCAAGCTGGAATTCGCCTCCGAGGAGGCCGAGCGCGGGAAGTATCCGCACTTTATGCTCAAGGAGATATTCGAGCAGCCGCGCACGGTGGAAAACGCGTTGCGCGGGCGCATTGATTCTGAAGGGGTCACGGCACGCTTCGGCGGGTTGAACATGGAGGCGGGGGAATTACGCTCCATCGAACGCATTGTCATCGCCGCCACCGGCACGAGCTGGCACGCCGCGCTGGTGGGCGAATACTTGATTGAAGAGCTGGCGCACCTGCCGGTGGAAGTGGAATTCTCGCATGAGTTCTCCACCCGCAACCCGCCCTTGCAGCGCGACACGCTCCTGCTGGTGATCTCCCAGTCCGGGGAAACGGCCGACACGCTGGGCGCGTTGCGCGAAGCCAAACGCCGCGGACATCGCGCGCTGGCCATCGTCAATGTGGTCGGCAGCACCGTCGCGCGCGAATCCGACGGGGGCATCTACATGCACGCGGGGCCGGAAATCGGCGTCGCCTCCACCAAGGCCTTCATTTCCACCCTGACCATCCTGACCTTGCTGGGCGTCCATTTGGGCCGGATGCGCATGCTTTCCGCCGCGCGCGCCCTGGACATTTTGCGCGCCCTGGAGGCCGCGCCGACGCAACTGGAATCCATTCTGGCCACGGACAACGCCCTGAAACAACTGGCCCTGAAATACGTCAAGGCGGAGGACTTCTTTTTCCTGGGCCGCGGCTACACTTTTCCCATTGCCCTGGAAGGCGCGCTCAAGCTGAAGGAAATTTCCTACGTTCACGCCGAAGGCTACTCCGCCGCCGAAATGAAGCACGGTCCCATCGCCTTGATTGATCCCCAGACCCCCTCCGTTTTCATCGTGCCGCAGGATTCGATGTATGAGAAAACCATGGCCAACCTGGCGATGATCCGCGCCCGCAAGGGACCCATCATCGCGCTGGCGACCGAGGGGGACACGCAAATGCAAAGCGTGGCGGACGACGTCTTTTACCTGCCCAAGACCCTGGAGCCGATCTATCCCATTTTGGCGGTCGTGCCGTTGCAACTGCTGGCCTATCACATCGCCGTCGCGCGCGGCTGCGACGTGGACAAGCCGCGCAACCTGGCCAAGAGCGTGACGGTGCAGTGAGTTCCCGGCATGTTGAGCGAAGAAATTCCACCGCCCGCCCAGGGCGCCAACCGATGAAAGAAATAATCCTGCTGTGCCATGTGCTGTTTGGGGTAGCTTGCCTCCTGACGACAACATGGCTTTTTGTGGACGTGTTGAACGCACACGAGGGGAACCTGGTTCGGATACGATGGATGAGCCGGTTGGCAGCGGTGTTCATTTGGCTTGCCTTCGTGGCCGGAGGCTATTGGTATGTTGTGGATTACAAGGCCGACAAGGCTGTGATTCTCCAAGGGCCCTGGCCGTTCACCCACAACTACTTCATGGAGACAAAGGAGCATTTCGTAATCACACTTCTGTTGCTGGCGACCTATCTGCCGATTGCGGCTTCAAACAACCTGGTGGCGAGCCAGGAGGCGCGGCGGCTGGTCCTGTGCGTGGCTGCCTTGGTCGCGGTGCTTTCGTTGATGGCCGAGGGGCACGGCGGGATCATTGCGATGGGGGTGAAAGCGGGGTTGCTGGCGAGACCCAATTGATCTGGAGGAAGAGATGGAAAAGAGCGCCGACTTAAAACACACAAAATCGTTCGGCATGTCAGTGGCGCTTTGCGCCGTGCTGAACGCGCTGCTGGTGATCGCAAAGGAGAGGAGCAAGTTCGTGGCGGATTGGATGCAAAGAGCAACCGGTCATCATTGGATCACCCATGTTGCCATTATTCTCATCCTCTTTGCTTTGTTCGGCTGGTGTTTCGCCAGAACCAATGGCGGTCAAGGACCGGGCATGTCCGTCAATCGTTTGACGAGTATCGTTTGTTCGGGAGTGGTCGCGGGCGTTCTCATTGTCTTGGGCTTCTATGTAATCGCCGGTTAAGAAAACTGTCATGAACGCCAAACAACGATTGCCATCCGTTACCCTGCTGGCCGTCCTGAACCTGGGGATCGTGGGGACCGCCCTCGCCGGTCCGCCATTCGTCACCGATGATCCGGAGCCGGTGGATTATCAGCATTGGGAGTTTTATATGGCTTCGATGCATTCAAAACTCGGGGGCGATTGGTCCGGCACCGCGCCCCATTTTGAAGTCAACTATGGAGCGGTCCCGGACCTGCAGCTTCACCTGATTGCGCCGCTGGCTTATGATTCGCCCCCGGAAGGAGCCGGACATTACGGGCTGGGCGACCTTGAACTGGGGGCAAAGTACCGGTTTATCCAGGAAACGAACGGGTGGCCGCAGGCGGGAGTTTTTCCGTTGCTTGAATTGCCGACCGGGAGCGCCGGGAACAATCTTGGCAATGGTAATGCCCAGGCATTCCTCCCCTTATGGGTGCAGAAGAGTTGGGGTTCGTGGACGGCCTACGGCGGGGGTGGCTACGGCCTCAATTCCTTTTCCGGCCACGACAATTGGGGTTTCGCCGGTGGGGTTCTCCAAAAACAGATTTTGACCAATGTGCTCATTGGCGTGGAGGTCTATCATCAGACGGAGTCTCAAACCGACTTTCCCAATACCGGCACGGCGTTCAACGCAGGCACGGTGGTTGATTTGAGTGAGAATCACCATTTGCTTTTCTCGGTCGGCCGGTCCATTGACGGCCCGGTGGGATTTCAATGTTACATCGCCTATCAATTTACATGTGACAACAGCCTGTTCCATTTTTGGAAGAACGGCCACTTGAATGGCGCGCCGTGAGGCCGGCAACTGGATTCGCTCTTGCCATGACGGATTGGAGGATGCAACTCAATCGCCTTCCTGGCGCTCGACGCGGGCGCCGAGCTTGCGCAGTTTTTCGTCAATTTTCTCATAGCCGCGATCAATGTGATAGACGCGGCTGATCTGGGTGACTCCCCGGGCCACCAGGCCCGCGATGATCAGCGCCGCCGAGGCCCGCAAATCGCTGGCCATGACTTGCGCCCCGCTCAGGGGCCGCCCGCCTTTGACGATGGCGCTGGGACCTTCGATGGCGATGTCCGCGCCCAACCGGGCCAGTTCGCTGACGTGCATGAAACGGGACTCGAAAATGCGCTCGGTAATGATGCTGATGCCCGGGGTCATGGCCATGAGCACCATCATTTGCGCCTGCACATCGGTGGGAAACCCGGCGTAGGGAAGCGTGGTGATGTCCACCGGCTTCAACCGCCCGCGGCGGGAAATCTTCAGCGCAGGGCCGACGCGCTCCACGTTCACCCCGGCGTCGCGCAGTTTGTCCAGCACGGCGCGCAGATGGTCGGGGCGCGCGCCGAGGATGGTGACCTCGCCCTGGCTGGCAGCGGCGGCCACGGCGAAGGTGGCCGCCTCAATGCGGTCGGGGATGACTTCGTGTTCCGCGCCGTGGAGACTTTTCACGCCGGTGATGGCCAGGGTGGGACCGCCCGCGCCGGAGACCTTGGCGCCCATGGCGTTGAGGAAATTGGCCAGGTCAACGACTTCCGGTTCGCAGGCGGCGCTTTCGATGAGGGTCATGCCGTCGGCCAAAACGGCGGCCATCATGACGTTGGCGGTGCCCAGCACGGTCGGGCCGCAGCGGCCGCCGAGGAACACCTCGGCGCCCTTTAATTTTTTCACGCGGGCGTGGATGTAGCCGCCGTCAATTGTAATTTTTGTCCCCAGCGCCTCCAGCCCCTTGAGGTGGAGGTCAATGGGGCGCGCGCCAATGACGCAACCGCCGGGCAAGGAGACGACCGCCTCGCCGCGCCGGCCCAGAAGCGGCCCCAGGATACAGACCGAGCCGCGCATTTTGCGAATCAGATCGTAATCGCCCACGCCCTTGACGCGGGCGGCGCGCACGGTGAGGGCGCCGCCCTGGAACTTCACTTCGGCCCCGAGCGAGGCGAGGATTCGGCCCATGAACTCCACGTCGCTCAATTGGGGGACGCGCCGGATGACGCACGGCTCGCCGGTGAGCAGGGTGGCGGCCATGATGGGGAGCACGGCGTTTTTCGCGCCGCTGATGGCGACTTCGCCGCGCAACGGCGTTCCGCCTTTGATGAGAAAGCTGTCCATAATAAAAACCTGTTTCCCGCCGGGCGCGCCCTCAACCGGCCTGCCGGCGCGCGATCAAAATTCTTGGACGCTGATTGTAATCGGGTTCCACCGGTTCGACAATCCAGTTTTGCCGCCGGAAAATTTCCGCCGCCGCCGCATGGCTCTCCTCGTCCAACTCCAGCATGAGGCGTCCGTCCGGTTCCAGAAAAAGGCCCGATTCGGCGGCGATGCGCCGGTAAAAATCCAAGCCGTCGGCGCCGCCGTCAAGGGCCTGGCGCGGCTCATGGTCGCGCACTTCCGGGTCCAGCGTCTGGATCCGCTCCGTCGGGATGTAGGGTGGATTGGAGACGATGAGCCGAAAACGCAGCGAGGGCGGCACGGCGGCGAAAAGGTCGCCGTGATAAAACCGGATGGCGGCGTGATGGCGGGCGGCGTTTTCGCGCGCCAGCGCCAGCGCGTCGGCGGAGGCGTCGCTGGCGTGAATGGCCGCCCGCGGGACGTTGACGGCCAGGGCGATGGCCAGGCAGCCGCTGCCGGTGCCCAGGTCCAGGGCCGCGGCGGATTGGTCAGGGGGGGATGCCTTGAGGAATATCCAGGCGCGTTCGGCCAGCAACTCCGTTTCCGGGCGGGGCACAAGGACGTGGGGATTGACGGCTAATTCCAGCGCGCAAAATGGAGCGGAGCCAACGATGTACTGGAGCGGCTCCCGGTTGCCCCGGCGCTGGACCAGGGCGCGCACGGCGTCCAATTCTTCCTGGGTGAGGCTGCGCTCGAAATTCAAATATAGCTTCATGCGGGGCATTCGCAAAGCATGGGCCAGCAGACTTTCCACCTGGAGCCGTGGAGAGAGGACCGCCTTTTTGGCCAGAAAATCCGCCCCGCGTTGAATCACTTCAAGAATGGTCACGGGGTTAAAAATAGGTTTAAACGGCCAAGTTCAAAGCGCAAAATGGCGCTTCCGTATCCGGTTCGTCACCAGATTGTTGCGATGGGTCGCTTGACAAAGTTTGGGGATGGGCTATAAATAACAGCGTAAATGAATAAAGCATTTGCAGTCCAGACCAGTCTGTGCGCGCATCGCTCCGGTGGAGCGATTCCGATGTGGCGCGCCTGTCGGACTGCTGGCAACGTGGATAGTGTTTTCTAAGGAAAAACAACAATTTCAAGAACCCACGATGGCCAGTCAATCGTGGGTTTTTCGTTTTATACGACCGCAATGCAACAATTTTGAAATAATATGAAGAAAAAGAATCAAGTAGCGACGTGGTTCCAGCCGGATACCCGGTTCGAAATCACGCCCCTGCTCCCCGTGCCCTTTCGCGGCACGCAGGAAACGGAACTGGATCGTCTCAAGGCCCGGCTTTTGAAGCAGTTGCTCGACCAAACGGAGGATCCGCAGTTTTATGCGCCCTTGCGCCGCGCCGCCAATGAAGCGGCCGCGCTGGCCTGGTTTACGCCTTTCCCGCTCCTATTCTTCCCGGCCTTGCTGGAGGAGAAGGCGCGCGCGGCGCGGCAGCAAGGAGCCCGGCAGCGCTGCATCCGGCTTCGCAGCCAGAATCTGTTGGAGAATGCGGTGGAGGCGTGATTGAAAACTTGTGCATGGAGTGGGGAACCCTCTGGCGCAGCCCTGGAGGCCTCCGGGGCTGCGCCGATTTGGGGGTCAGGATCTAATCCATCCGGCTAATGTGGCGAATGTGGTTGACCGCTCCGACGCGATGCCTAGTTTTGTCGGGTGGGTTACCAAACCAATCCATGGATGATGCTGCCGTTTGGGCTGTTGCTCGCCGCAATGGCTCTGGGGCCGGTGCTCCTTCCTCAATGGTGGCAGAAGCATTACGGCGAGGTGGCCAGCGCGCTTGGGGCCGTGACGGTGGGCTGTTATCTCTTGATTCTCCCATCGGCGGCGGCGCAGACGGTTGTGCGGACCGGTTATGTTTACCTGGGCTTCATTGCGATGATGGGTTCGCTGTTCGTCGTCTCCGGCGGCATCCACCTCAACCTTGGCGAGGAGACGACGCCGGCGGCCAATGTGGCCTTCCTGCTGGCGGGGGCGCTGCTGGCCAATCTCGTCGGCACCGTCGGTGCGTCCCTGCTGCTGATCCGCCCGTGGCTGCGCTGCAACGAGCAGCGCCTGCGCGCCTATCATGTGATCTTCTTTATTTTTATCATTTCCAACGTCGGCGGCTGCCTGACGCCGTTTGGCAATCCACCTCTTTTTCTGGGCTGCCTGATGGGCGTGCCGCTTTGGTGGGTGACGGAACATTGCTGGCCGATGTGGCTTTGCGGCGTCGGGTTCCTGCTGGCGGTTTTTTATTCCCTTGACCGCCGCAATGCCCGGTGCGCCGCCGCGCCGCCGCCTTCCGGGCCGCGCCAGCCGTGGCGGGTGGAAGGAATGTGGAACCTCGTTTTTTTGGCGGTGATTCTGGGGGCGGTTTTCGTCCCGCGTCCGCTCTTTTTGCGGGAGGGGCTGATGTTGGCCGCCGCGGCGGCGTCCTGGTTCACCACCGGCAAAGCGGTGCATCAGGCCAACCATTTTGATTTTCATCCGATCCGGGAAGTGGCGGTGTTGTTTCTGGGGATTTTTGCCACGATGATGCCGGCGCTGGACTGGCTGCAAACCAACGCCCGGATGGCGCTGGGCGCGGACCCGTCGCCCGCGCTGGTCTATTGGAGTTCGGGCGCGCTGTCGAGCCTGCTGGACAACGCGCCGGCCTACCTGAGTTTTCTGGGCGCCCTGTTCGGCGCGCAAGGGCAGGGGCTGGGGCATCCGGCGGAGATGAAACAAATACTTGACGCCGGCCATTTGGGCCAATCGCTCGCGGCGCTGAGCGTGGCGGCGGTGTTTTTCGGGGGATGCTCTTACATCGGCAACGGGCCAAATCTGATGGTCAAAGCCATCGCCGAGAGGCGGCAGGCGGCCCTGCCGGGTTTCCTGGGGTACATTTTTAAATGGACACTGCCGGTAATGCTGCCATTGCTAATAGGGATTTGGCTGATTTTTTTCCGGTAGGACATGCGACTGGGATACAACATTTTGTTCGTGGTTTTTTTCTGGCTGAGCGCGCCCTGGTATTTTTTGAAAATGTGGCGGCGCGGGAATTGGCGGGCCGGTCTGGGGGAGCGTTTTGGCCGCTACAGCCCGGCCTTCAAGGCGGCCGCCGCCGGGCGCCCGACACTCTGGCTCCATGCGGTGAGCGTGGGGGAAGTGGGCGTTTGTTTGCAATTGATCCGCGCGCTGGAGCCGCGCCTGCCGGGCTGGCAATTCGCCGTTTCCACCACCACCTCCACCGGCATGGGCGAATTGCGGCGGCGCCTGCCCCCCCACCTTCGGCGGCTTTATTATCCGGCCGATTTCCCCGGCGCCGTCCGCCGCGCGCTGGAGACGCTGCGCCCGCGCGCCATCATTCTGGTCGAAGCCGAATTGTGGCCCAATTTTCTTTGGCAGGCGCTGGATCGCGGCATCCCGTTGTTTCTGGTCAACGCGCGCATCTCCGACCGCTCGCTGCGCGGCTACCGGCGCTTCGCCTTTTTGTTCCGCCCCATTTTCGCGCAATTCCGCGGCGTCGGCTGCCAGCATCCCGGCGACGCTCAACGCTTGCTCGCGCTGGGTTTTCCCGCCGCCGCCGCGCGCGTGACGGGGAATTTGAAGTTCGACGCCGCCAAACCGGACGACTGTCCGGGCCTGGACGCCGCCGCGCTGCTGCGCCAGATCGGCGTCAAGCCCGGCGCCCTCCTTCTGGTGGCCGGGAGCACTCACGCGGGCGAGGAGGCCGTCCTGGCGGAAATGCTGCCGCGGCTGCGCCGGCGTTTCCCCAATCTGTTTCTCATCCTGGTGCCGCGCCATTTCGAGCGCGCCAGGGACGTGAGCCGCGAACTGGAGGCCCGCGGGCTGAAGTTCATCCGCCGGTCGGACATCACCCCGGAGACGCGCCTGGCGCCGGGCGAGGTGGATTGCCTGCTGGTCAACAGCACGGGAGAACTCAAGTTCTTTTATGAGCAGGCGGCGCTGGTCTTCGTGGGCAAGAGCCTCACCGCCCAGGGCGGCCAGAACCCCATCGAACCGGCGGCGCTGGGCAAGGCCATGGTGTTTGGTCCGAACATGCAGAACTTCGCCTCCGTGACCCAGGCATTCCTGGCCGGGCAGGGCGCCGTCCAGGTGCGCACCGCGGCGGAATTGGAAGAGGCGCTGGCTCAATTGCTTGGCAACGACGCCCTGCGCGCACAGTTGGGCGCGAAGGCCCTGCGGATTTTTCAGGAGAACCTCGGCGCCACCGAACGGACGGTGGACATGATTTTGGAAACGGGCGCCGGCGCGTTCTGAAAACGGGCGCCTGCCGTTCAAGGCGCCTTCAAGCTCGACGTCACGTTGGCCAGCGTGAGGATTCGCTGTTCGGGGGTGGGGGGATTGACCAGGAATATCCCCATCATGTTCTGCCCCGGTTTGAGCGGGCATTCCAGGACCAGCGGCCCGGCAGTCAGGGGATAATCCCGCGAGAAATCGGAGGTCCGCACCCGGATGATGTTATTGGTGACAGGCTGCCCGTTTTGGTCAATGACATTGCAACGAATCTCCAGGCGCGCCGCCTGCCGGACGGCAACGGGGGCCTGGAATTGATTTGAGATCAATCTTATCCGATTGTCCGGCTTCCCGCGGTAGTGGACGCTCCAACTGTTGAAAGCATAAGTCACCGTCAGAGGGAAATCCGGCAGGGCGGGCGCCTCGGCGTCCTCGCACAGAACCGACGTGCCGGGCCAATCCAGGTTCGGAGCGCCGAGCGGGGTGGACTCATTCTCGACAAACGCGTGCTCAATGGTTCCTTGAAAACCGCGATTCTTGAGACAGACCCACAAAGGGTACTCCCAAGTGTCGCCGCCGATTTTTAAGAGGACGTTCGTGACGCCGGAATTGACAAGGTCCCGCGCCACTTCGGCGGTGCCGGGGTAAAGTTCAGGGCGCCGGCAAAAATATCTTTCCTCGCGCGTTTTGAACCGCTCGTCGGAGAGTTGAAATATCGGATATTGGAAATTGTAATAAAGCACCAGCAGCGCGTTCAACACCAGCAACAGCGCCGCCACCAGCACGCACCAGCGATTCCACACCCAGCCTAAAACCATCCCCGCGAACGGCGCCGCCATCATGAAAAAAGGCAGGTGCAGCCGCGGGTGCCACGGCTGCCACTTCAAGTAGCCGGAAAAGAGCGCAAATCCGGCCATGACCAGGCCGAGGTAAACCGCCAGCGGCGATTTCCATTTGAATTTGATCAGAAAGAAAACCGTCCCCAGCAGCACCGGCAAGACCGTCATCATCCCGCCAAAGCCGTCGTCGTTTTTGGCCTCCGCGTTGGGAGGCAAATAAAAAACCGTGTCGTGCCAGACGCTGCCAGTGTCCTGCGGCGGCTCCCCGATGGCCTTAAACAAACCGAGAAAAATACGATGCACGCCGTCGGTAACCGGCGCAAACGGAGTGCTGGCGTAAAGCCCCAGATTACGGAGTATATTTGCCGCCAGTTTGGCCGGCGCGTGGTCTGCCAACGTCTGAATCTTGCGGGTGTCCTGGGATCCCAGCGGGTTGTGGAACACCCTGTCATTGCGCGTCATCCACGGCAGGTTGACCGCCAGCGCGAAAACCGCCATCGCCAGCCCGAGCGTCAATAACATCCGGAGCGATTTGCGCAACAGCCAGACCGCCAGCCCCAGGACAAACGGCGCGGCATTGATAAACATCGTCGGCTTGTTATTGATTCCCAGCGCAAACGCCGCCGCCACCCCCAGGGCATAAAAACGGTTGGCCGGCTCTTGCGCCAACAGCAGGCCAAAGACCCCCAGCAACATCACCCACTGTGCCGCCAAATAATCATTCTGCGTGGAAATCGCGTCGGGGATTCCCGCGGGAATCGTCATGGCAATCAGCGCGGCAAACAGGCCGCAGAACCGCACCTTGCCCGGATCCAGCGGCGTCTTGCCAAAATGCCACCCGCAAAATCGTTCCGCCATCAGGCCGGCCATCGCGGCGCACGTCGCCAGCGCGCACCACTGCGGCAGATTCAGCGCCCAATCATTGCCGGAGAGCAGCATCAGAATGCTGGTTTGCTGTTCGGCGCCGGGGGCCGATTCCAGTTGCCGGATGATGTTCGTCGGATAATCCGCCAGACTGCGCTGCTGCAACCAATGCATCACGCGCGGCACGTGATACGTCATCGAATCCCAGACATTCGGCGGACACTGCAACGCGACCACGCCGACGACCAGCGCCATTGCTGCCGCCAAAACAAACAGCGTGATAATCCAGCCGCGCGACAATGAACCGGTCGCCGGCCGCACGGAGAACTGCCTCCATCCTTCCCGGAGTGCGGCCCTGATTTTTTCCGGGGTGGGTTTATGCATTCGGACGACCGCCGCCAGCAGCGCCGCATCCACCGCCAGCCAGGCCCCGAGCACGGTTCCCCTTGTCAACTGGCGCAGGGCGCCGGCGCACTCGGTAATGCCGGCACAAAGGAATCCCATCAGCAGGAGAGTGAACGCCCAGCAGACGCGCCAATCCCTGCCGATCAAATTTCGCGCGGCAAGACCCCGAAAAAAAAGGCAGCCGCAGCCAACACAAAACCAGAGCGGCGAGAGTGTGAAGAGCAACTGAAAAATCGGCGGGTTGAGGTCCGTCATGGAATCACTTCCGCCGCCGCGCCGGCCGGCCTTGAGAAACGAAACCTGCCATGTTGCCTCTGCTCATGGCAACGAATATGTCAGCGCGGGAAGTCAGGTCAAGCGCGGATTTCCGGCCCGCCGGACGCGCCCTGCGGCTCGCCCCTTTCCAGCGCGGCCAGCACCTGCGGATCGCGCACATCCACCCACCGGCCCTGGATTTCCAGCCCGGCCAAACGATGCCCCGCCTCCAGCATGGCGGTGAGCGCGTCGGTCAACTCGTATTCGCCGCGCGGGGATTTCGCCAGTCTGGCCGTAAACTCAAACAAGAGGGGTTTGAAAATGTAAATCCCCGCGTTGTACCAGGCACTCTCTCCCGGCCGGAGACGCCCTTCGCGCCGCAGCGCCTCCAGTTGGGCCGCAGTGGGTTTTTCGACCAGTTTTTCCAGGCAGAAATCCGGGTCGAAAAAAAACAGCCCGCCCTTGGTCACATCCTCGCTCCCGGTGCAAGTGACCAGCCCGGAAAAACCGCCGCTGCCATACCGGCGCAACATCCCCCGATAAGTTTGGGGCCGGACCAAAATATCGCCGTAGGTCAGCAGAAAATCATCGCCGCCGACAAATTGTCTGGCAACCTCCGGGGCCTTGCCCGTGCCGTCCTGCACCACCTGTCGCCCAAAGGAAACTTTGGCGTTCCATTTTGCGCCGTCGCCGAAATGGCTTTCGATCACCTCCGCCCGAAACCCCGTGACGATGAAAAAATCCCGGATGCCCGCCGCCATCAGTCCTTCGAGAATGTGTTCCAAAATGGGTTTGCCCTGGACACAAAGCATCGGCTTGGGCAATTGGTTGGTCAGTTCGCCCATGCGCGTGCCCTTGCCGGCGGCCAAAATAACAGCTTTCATCACCACCCCAGATAATCCGCCCGCGCCCGCCGCGCAACCAAATGTTGAAACCGCTTTCAGGACTGCGGCTTCGCCCCTTCCTCCGCCGGTTGGAGCACGACCTCCAGCCCCTCGCGCGCGGCGTCCACTTTCAACGATTCCTTGAGGGTGGCCACGAAGCTGCGGCCCCACTCCACCATGCGCGTGATTTTTTCGTCGTCGTGGGACGGGTCATGATGGAATAGAAACAGCCGCTTCACGTTCCCCTGCGTGGCCAGCGCCACAGCGTCATCCACGCAGCCGTGGCCCCAGCCGACCCGGGCCTGGTATTCGCCGAGATCGTATTGAGCGTCAAGAATAAGGACATCGGCGTCGCGCACGAAGTCCGCCATTCTTTGGTCCATGCGCTGCCCGTAGGCCAGGAATTCGGTCGTGCCCGCGAACTCCGGATGGGCCGTGTGGTATTTGTATCGCTGATACGGCTCATGGTCCGGCAGGTAGGCGATGGAGCCGCAAGTGCTGTTGATGCGGTAGCCCACACACACGCCCGGATGGTTCAGGAAGATGGATTTGACCTCCACCGGCCCGATGTGAAACCTGGCATCCTTGAGCTCCTCCACCGCGATGTGGCTGGGCATCTCCCGCAGTCCGACCGGGAAATACGGGCTTTCCATCTGGCTGGAGAGCACGGTGAGCAGGCCCGCCTGCGCGCCCTCGTAGCCCAGAATCCGCAGTTTGTTCCTGGGATTGTAGGCCGGGTCAAAAAACGGAAATCCCTGGATGTGATCCCAATGCGTGTGGCTGATCAGCAGGGTCATGGACAGGGGAACGTCCGGGTATTCCGCCGCCAGGCTCAAACCCAGGCCGCGCAAGCCCGTGCCGGCATCAAGGATAATAAGCTGCCCGTCCGCCCGCACCTCCACGCACGCGGTGTTCCCCCCATAATGCATGGTGGTTGGCCCGGGGGTGGGCAGCGAGCCGCGCACCCCCCAAAACCGCACGATCGCCGGCCCCGGCGGAATGACCCCGCCCCCGGACGGGGCCGCCGCGTCGGCGCTTTTCCGGGGGCGGGTGGCGACGGTGGTGAAGAAGGCGCCGCCGCCGGGAAAGGCCTCCAGGAGACGGGCGACATCGTGCTGAAAAATAGGTTTGATAATCTGTTCGTCCGCGCCAGCCTCCACCGCGCCCTGGCGGTCCACTCCGTAGTTCCCGCTGGAGGTCAGCACGATCCGGGGCTGCATCCCCGGCTGCGCGCGCAGGAAGCGGCAGAGTTGGAACCCGTTGCAGCGCGGGGCCAATTGGTCGCACAGGATCAGGTCCGGTTTCCCAGCCAGGGCCAGCGCCAGCCCCGTTTCGCCATCGGCGGCTTCGATCACCGCCAGCCCGGCTTGGCGGAACCAGAGGGCAAGCGACTCGCGGACTTGCTGGTCCTCGTCAATGAGCAAGACGGTTTTCATGCGCGCAGCGTATTCTGACTCCTGAGTTCGATCCTGATCTTAATGCCACCCCACCCCCTGAGGGCAAGACAGAGATTAGGATCAAGAGTAACTTTGGAATCAGCAAAGCCGCCAGAGAAACCCGCGCCAGCCCTGCCCGGTCACTTGCTGCCGACAGGATCGAGGACCAATTGAAAACCTTCCCGCGCGGCCTCGACCACAAGAGAGGAACCGCGAGAGGCGGCCATTTCCCGCGCCCGAGCCACCATGCGCGAAATCTCCTCGTCGTTGTGATCGGGATCGTGATGGAAAAGGAACAGGCGCTTGACCCCGGCCTTCAGGGCGAAGGCCACCGAATCTTCCGCGCAACTGTGGCCCCAACCCACGCACGTCAGGTATTCGGCGGCGTTATATTGGGCGTCCAGAATGAGCACTTCGGAGTCGCGGATGAATTCGACCACTTTGCGATCCTGCTCGTCGGCCAACAGATGCTCATCGGTCGGGTGGCTGGAGGTGTCAAAATCCGCGGTGGGGCGCAGGCGTTGAAAAAGTTCCACGTCCGGCAGATAGCAAATATCTCCGCCCGGGGTTTTGAGGCGGTAGCCGGTGCAGACTCCCGGATGATTGAGGAATTGCGCCTGGACCGGCACGTCGCCCACTTTGAAATCAAGCCCCTTGACCTCCTGGATGGAGATGTGGCCGGGCATCTGTTGCATGCTGATGGGAAAATACGGGCTTTCCATCTGGCTGGACAAGGTGCTCTGCAACCCCTGGCGCGCGCCCTCGAAGCCAAAAATCCTCACCCGGTTCTTCGGATCGTAGGCTGGCAGGAAAAAGGGAAACCCCTGGATGTGGTCCCAATGGGTGTGGGTGATCAGAACGCTCAAATGGATGGGCCGGCCCTGGAACTCCGCCGTCAGCGCCTGGCCCAGCCG
Source organism: Verrucomicrobiota bacterium (assembly GCA_049522055.1). Taxonomy (GTDB): domain Bacteria; phylum Verrucomicrobiota; class Verrucomicrobiia; order Limisphaerales; family Palsa-1400; genus JBEKOF01. Next base: position 19,806 of record JBEKOF010000009.1, read on the forward strand.
GCGGATGCCGCTGCCAGAATCAAGTATGATTATATCCCGCCCCGCGCGCACCTCCACGCACGCGGTGTTGCCCCCGTAATAGACCGTCTCCAGGCCCGGCGTGGGAATGGAACCGCGCACGCCCCAGAATTTCAGGAGGGCGCCCCGCGGCGCCGACGCTTCGGCCCTGTCGGCGGGGGCGGCTGGGCCGCCGCTGTGCCGGGATAGAATGGCCGCAAACGTCTCGAAGTCCACCGGCCTGCCCAGATATTCGTCGGCGCCGGCTTCCAGCGCCCGGAAATGGTCGCAAGCGCAGCCATTGCCGGTGGCGACGAGGAGGCAGGCGTTGGCCGGGTTTTGGCGGCGGCGGAAATCGCGGAAGAATTGGAATCCGTTCCCGCGGGACTTGGGCAGATCACAGAGCACCAGCTTTGGGCCATGCTGGACGGAAAGTTCCAACCCCGTGGCGGCATCCCCGGCTTCGAGCACGGACCATTGCCGTTCTTTGAGCCAGGAAACAACCGTCGCACGAAAGTCGCGATCATCATTTATGATCAAGGCCGTATTCATGCTGTTCGGACCCAATAATATGACAGTTTTGTGGCTAAATACAAGCGCACAATTCATCGATTACAATCCTAGCGCCATTTTGTAGGTGCTTTCTCCAAGGATCTCAGGTAACCTCATCTCCATGCAAAGCGAGAACTGATGTCATCACCATGTTTTATGGATTATTTCGTTTACATAGTCTGTCTGGTCGCGGGGTTGGTATTCACACTGCTTTCGGTTTTTGTGGGGCACTTGGTGGGCCACCACGACATCGGCAGCGGCGGCCATCCGGAAGCCGGCGCGGACAACAGCGACGGCCCCGGCGTCTCGGCCATCAGCCCGACGATCATTTCCGCTTTTGTGGCCGGCTTTGGGGCGTTTGGGATGATATTCCACGAAATTCCGGCGACACAGCCTGCCTATTTCAGCGCGCCGCTTTCGATGCTTTGCGCATTGGGAGTCGCGGGAGTTTTGTTGTGGACGCTGCGAAACCTCTTCCGGCACACCCAGAGTTCGAGCGAATCGCGCATCGAAAAACTGGTGGGGGTGAGCGCAACGGTCATTTCGCCGATTCCGCAGCACGGCGTGGGGGAAATCGCCTACGTGCAGGGCGGATCGCGTTACACGGCCCCGGCGCGGACGGAATCCGGCGGCGCGGTGGGAAGCGGGGAAACGGTGAAAATCAACCGGATCACCGGTTCGCAGTTTTACGTTGTGCCGATGTGAAGTTTGTTTCTTAACCTCTTAAAATTAAAATACTACTTATGGACCTACCCACTCTTGGAAATCACGCCGGAGCCATTGTCGCCGGCGTCCTGCTCGCCCTGGTTATATTTGCGATCCTTTGGATCGTCCTCAGCCGCTACACCAAGGTTGGCCCCAACCAGGTCCTGGTGATTTCCGGCAGCACGCACAAGGTCGTCGAAGCGGACGGCACGGTGCGAACGCGCGGATTTCGCATCGTCAAAGGCGGCGGCACTTTTGTGATGCCCATTTTGGAGAAGGTGGACGTCCTTTCGCTCGAATTGCTCACCATTGATGTCCAGACTCCCGAAGTCTATACCAGCAAAGGCGTCCCGGTGCGGGTGGATGGCGTGGCCCAGATCAAAATCAAGGGGGACGACGTGTCCATCGCCACCGCCGCCGAGCAAGTCCTCAGCAAAACCATTGACGAAATCAAAAGCGTGGCCACCCAAACGCTGGAAGGCCATCTGCGCGCCATCCTCGGCACGATGACGGTGGAGGACATTTACCAGAACCGCGACGCCTTCGCTTCCAAGGTGCAGGAAGTGGCCGCCGGCGACATGGCCAACATGGGATTGGGGATTGTCAGCTTTACCATCCGCGACATTCGCGACGGCCAGGGATACCTCGACGCCCTGGGCAAGCCGCGCATCGCCCAGGTCAAACGCGACGCCGTCATCGCCCAGGCCGAAGCCGACCGTGACTCCATGATCCGGTCCGCCCAGGCCACCCAGGCGGGGCAGGAAGCCAAATTCGTGGCCGACACCAAAATCGCCGAGGCGCAGCGCGATTATCAAAGCAACGTGGCCGTCTATCAGGCCGCAGTGAACCAAAAGAAAGCCGAGGCGGACCTGGCCTACGACTTGCAGAAATTCAAGACCGGCCAATTGGTCAAGGCGGAGGAAATCCAGGTCAGCATCGTCGAGAAGCAGAAGCAGATTGAGCTGCAACAACAGGAAATCCAGCGGCGCCAGCGCGAATTGGAAGCCGGCGTGCAAAAACCCGCCGACGCCGAGCGTTACCGCGTGGAGACCCTGGCCGCCGCCACCAAATTCCAACTGGAAACCGAGGCGGCCGGCGCGGCCTCCGCCGCCAAGGCCAAGGGCTTTGCCTCCGCCGACGTCGTCAAGGCCACCGGACTGGCCGAAGCGGAAGCCAACAAGGCGCGCGGTTTGGCCGAAGCCAGCGTCATCCAGGCCCAGGGCGCGGCGACCGCCGAAGCCATGAAGCTCAAGGCCGATTCCTTCAAACAATACAACGAGGCGGCCGTAATCGAAATGATCGTCCGGGTCCTGCCCGAAGTAGCGGGCAAAGTCAGCGAGCCTCTGGCCAAGATGGAGCGGATGGTCATCATCAACAGCGGCAACGGCCCCGGTGGCGGCGCCAGCAAATTGACCGGCGACATCACCCAAATCATCAGCCAACTGCCCCCCGTGATCGAAAGCCTGACGGGAATTAAATTTGAGAAACTGCTCCAACAAGTTCCCGCCTTGAAAAAAGCCATGGGCACGCCGGAAACCGAAACCAAGTAAACTCGAAAGGACTGACTATGAGTCTTGCGATAATTGGATTGGGGGGTGGAGAAATTCTGTTGCTGTCGCTGTTTTGCATCGTCCCGCTGGTGCTGCTCTCCTGCGCCTTCTGGATTTGGATGCTCATTTCCGCCATCAAAAACAAGAACTTGGGCGAGAGCGAAAAGATTTGCTGGGTGCTCGTCATAGTTTTCCTGCATTTCATCGGCGCGCTGCTCTATCTGATCATCGCCCATTCCGGCGCCAGCAAGCCAACGGCGGCCTGATCCGCCGGGGAAACAGAGAATCCTTCCATGCGCCTGTTTGAAGCCATTTTGGATGCCAACCATCGCGCCGTCGCCGGCGACAGCAGAGCGGGCGTCCATGTCGCCGACTTTGCCGATGAATTGCCGGTCGTCGCGCTGACCTGCATTGACGCGCGCCTGAACCGGTTTTTCCCGGGGGTTCTGGGCCTGCCGGACGAATACTTCATCTGGCTGCGCAACGCCGGCAACATCATCACCAGCCCGGTGAGCAGCACCATGCGATCGCTGGCGCTGGCCTGCGCGGTCAAGGGCGGCCGCGAAATCGCCATCATCGGGCATACCGACTGCAAAATCCCCCACACCACCATCAGCCAGTTGATTGACCTCTTCAAGGCGCTGGGAATCGAGCGCCAGAAATTGCCCGAAAACCTCACCGAATACTTCGGCGTCTTTGCCAGCGAACAGCAAAATGTCCTCCGCAGCGTGGATTTCGTCCGGCGCAGCCCGTTGATCGGCCCGGCCATTCCCGTGCATGGCTTGATGGTGGCCACCGACACGGGAAATCTGGATTGGATCGTCAACGGCTACGAAGCCCTGGGCAGGCCCGTCGCGCAGCCGCCCCCGGCCCTGCAAATGCCCAGCATCGGCGCCATGGCGGGAGAATTGATGTCCCGGGCCGGCGCCGAATTGAGCGGCTTGAAGGTGCCCGACGTCAAAATTGGCGAGGCCGCGACCCGCGCGAGCCAATGGATGTCAGAAATAAAAATAGCGCCCGCCCCTGCCGCGCCGCCGTCGTCGCCGTCGTCACCGCGGCCGGCGCCCTCCCCGCCCATGCGCCCGCCGCAGCCGATTCCCATTCCGCCCCGCATCGAACCGCCGCCAAAACCGGGTGGTTCAAGATATAGACCTTAGACTTATGAATATTATAACTGGACGAAGCAAACACCTTTTCTTTTGCGTGATGGGGCTGCTATGTTGGTTTTCGGCCTTCCCGGCGCCGGGCCAGGCACGGTTCCTCATCACCGACCACAATGCGGTAGGCGACGGCACCACCGTCAACACCAAGGCGATTCAAAGTGCCATTGATCAGTGCGCCGCAAGCGGTGGCGGCGTGCTCGTCGTGCCCAAGGGGGTGTTCCTTACCGGCGCGCTGTTTTTCAAACAGGGGGTCAATTTGCGAGTGGAACAGGGCGGCGTGCTCAAAGGCACGACAGCTCAGGCGGACTATCCGCCCATTTACACGCGTTGGGAGGGCATTGAACGCTATTGGACTTCGGCCCTGTTGAACTTTGTCGGCATGACCAATGTTGAAGTCAGCGGTGAAGGCATGATTGATGGTTCGGGTGCGGAATCCTGGGGAAATCGAGGTGGCGGCGGCGGGGGAACCAATTCGACTCCGCGCGCCACCAACGGGAGCGACGCAACCGCCGGCGCGCTTTCCCCGGCCCCTTTGCAACCCACGACGGCAACGCTCTGTTTTCCACCCGCGCCCGGCAATCTCCCGGCGGTCAACGCCGCCGGAGTGGCCGTGCCCGGGCGGGGGGGCCTGGGCCGTCCGCGGACCCTGGTCTTCCAGAGTTGCCGCGGGGTGCGGGTTTCGGGCTTGCATTTCAAAAATGAGGCCTGCTGGTGCGTGGTGTTTATTTACACCCAGGACGCCGTCGCGGAAAACCTCACCGTGCGGGCGGAACACACCATTGCCATGTCCGACGGCATGGACATTGATTCCTGCCGCAACGTGCATGTGACCGGCTGCGACATTGACTGCAACGATGATTGCATTTCCTTGAAGTCGGGAAAGGACGAGGATGGATTGCGGGTCAACCGGCCTTGCGAGGATATCGTGATTGAAAAGACCCGCTTCGCCTATGGTCACGGCGGCGCGGCCATGGGCAGCGAAACTTCCGGCGGCATTCGCAACGTGGAGGTCAACGACTGCGTGGCGGAGGCCGGGAACTTCGCCCCCATCCGCTTCAAGTCGCAGCCCAGCCGCGGCGGGGTGGTGGAGAACATCACCTATCGCAACCTGCAACTCAACAACACGCGCCAGGCCTTCGAGTTCAACCTGGAATGGCGCATGGTCGCGCCGGTCGCCCCGCCGGCCAAGGTCCTGCCCGTCGTCCGCAACGTCAAGATGATTAATATCTCAGGCACGGTCAATTCTGCGGGCATCATCCACGGGTTGCGCGACAGCCCCATCCAGGGCCTGACCTTTGAGAATTGCAACCTCACCGCCCAACGCGGCTTGACGTTGGAAAACGTCACCAACGTGGATTCTTCCGGCCTGCACATCCAAGTGGCCGCCGGCGAACCCTTGATCCAGCGGACCACGGGGGGCGGACAGCAGCAGCAGTGAGGGGCGGTGGATCAGGACCCATGGTCCTCCCATCCGGCCTGCTGCCCTATTCCAACATGCCCAGGGCCACCAGCACCGCTTCCTGCTTGTGCGTCAGGACCTCCAGGAGGTCTGACTGCGCTTTGGCCAGATCGGCTTGTCTCTGTTCCCGCGCCGCGGCCGCGTTGTCCGCGGCGGCGTTGACGTCGGCTATGGGCGCGTGAAAATCCAGGGCATTCTCCAAGGCGCGCTCCGCGGGATCCAGCGACACGGGCAGCTCGCCCGTGAGCGCCCTGCTGCCCAGATCCAAACCGATGTCGGGGCGGCCGGCGGGAAGTTGGGTGATGACGCGGATGCCGTTAATGAGAAACAGCGAGTTGAGTTCGACCGCATAGGCGTCGGTTTTCATTTGCAGCACTCGCAGAAGCCTCGGGGAAATCACTTTCCATTCATCGTCGTCTGTCACAGAAAGCAACATCCGATTGGTCGCCATAATCCTTTGGAGTGCCGGCCCAAAATCAACCATCAGCCCGCCGGAAGGCCCTGCCATGCCCGTGGCCGTCTGCATTCCTAACATGCCCCGCGCCACCAGCGCCATTTCCTGCTTGTGCGTCAGAACCGCGCGCAGGTCCGACTGCGCCTTGTCCATGTCCGCCTGTCTCTTCTTGCGCGCCGCCCGTACCCTGGCCAGGGTTGCGTTGACGTCGGCCATCTTCGTCTGATCCGACATGGCCCTTTGAATCAAAGCGTCCACCTCGGGTTCCAGCGCCACGGGCACAAGGCCGGTCAGCGCCTGGGTTTCGATGGGGGTGACGCGGGCGGCGCGGCCGCCGCGGCCGCCACGGCCCACCACGCCGCCGCCGCGGGGGAAGGCGCTGCCAAAGAGCAACCGCACGGCGATAGTGTGGGCCTGCATTTTCAATTGCACTACTTGCAGAAGTCTTGGCGAAATCACACCCCATTCATCGTCGTTGGTCACGGAAAGGGATTTCCGCTCGGCCTCCAGTATCTTTTGATAGACCGGGATGAGAGGATCCGGCGGCGGAGCGCCGGCGCCACCTTGCGCCATCACGCGGGCGGTTCCCAGGCTCATCGCCAACAGGCAACCGGCCAGGCTCAATCCTATCTTCAATGTTTTCATAATGCCTTCCTTTGGTTCGTGGCAGCTAGCTTTTCAACCCCGCGGCTCACCGGGAATTGATGGTCGAGAATGGCCTCGGCGGAGGCCGTGCAAATATCTCCGGGGATGTTCTGCCCGGTGCTCAGGTAGCGCAGGGGAAGATGGCCGCCGAGAACCAGGTTCCAGAGCTTTCCCCATCGCGGCTCTTCGTCCAGATGGGTGATGATGAGGTCCTCCACCGGCAATGGGGCAAAGGCCCGCACTTGGGCCAGGGTCACGGAGATATCATAGGCGCCGTTGAGGGCCAGGTGGAGGCGCGGCGCGCTGAATTGTTTTAATCGGCCCGCCAACTCCTGGATCGCCTCGGCTTTCCGCCAATCCACCCCCGGCAAATCAATGAAACCAATGTCTTCGGCAATGTTCCCCCCGCCCGTTCCCCAGGAGCGCTCGCTGGGCACGTGCAAAATTTCGCAATAGACGGTCAGCGATTCTGCCATGTTGGCCGTGGCCCCATCCAGCCGCCACACGCGGGCCAGTCGTCCCTCCACCAAGGCGGCTTGGGTGAGCCATTTGCAAAGGCAGGTCGTCTTGCCCGAACCGGACGGGCCGATCACCGCGTGCAGCGAATGGGCGGGCGAGGCCTGCGCCGGCCGCCACGCCGCCGCCAGAAACGCCCGCGCCAGCCCGATTTCCTCCCCCAGCGACGCCGGCGCATTGTCTCCGTGCCGCCGGCGCACCTGGTCCAGGACGCGCTGGGCATAAAGCGGCTGCAATCCCGTTTTTTGCAGCACCTCGCCCAGCCGCCAGCCGTTGGTGTCCAATTCGGCCACCTCCGCGGTGAATTCCGGCAGGAGGACCGTGCCCGCCTCCGCCTTTCCGGGAGGCGTCTTGACCTGCTGTTCGATCTGGTCCAGACGCTGCCGGAACTCTTCCAGCGCCTGGGAAACGGGAGCCGCCTCCCCTGGCGGCGTTTGGGGACGATGGGCCAGCACTTCGATCATCGGTTTTTGCCAAAGGCGGGCCAGGCCGTTGGCGGGCAGCGGGCGGACGTGGAGCACCACAGCCTCCGGCCCCAGCCGGGCGCGAATCTGCGCCACGGCCTCCTCGGCCGACGCGGCTACGAAAGCGATGGGTTCCATGTTCAACGCGATTTCATAATCTAACGCCAAAGCGCCTCCTTTCCAAGTCCATTCGCCGACAACCATTACACGCCTCTTGACTCCCGTCCCAGGCGGTTCACAGTATGTGTCTCCATGCGCCCATGAACATGGACAATCCCACTAAAACCGCGGCGGCTGACGGCCCGAATGACGTTGCCGGCACCCCTTTCGGGAGGGACATTTCTGCCGAGGTCTTCAAGAAATGTCTCCTTTACCTCTTTTTGTTGGGATTGATCGTGCGCGCCGGATTCCTGGTCGAGCACGCCCACAGCCCGTCATTTGGCGTGCTCACGCTGGACCAAAAGTATTACGACACCGCGGCCAAAATGCTCCTGGCCGGCGAAGACCTTCATCTGCTTCGCGGATTAAGGCCGCTGCTCTACCCGATGTTCCTGGCCGTGCTTTACAAGCTGGGCGGCCCGCACGGAATTGACCTGGCGGTGATCACGCAACATCTCCTTGGAGTGGGGACGGGTGTGATTGTGGCCCTGTTGGGCGCGCGGTTGTTCCGGCACCGGCTTTGCGGCCTGGCGGGCGGGGTCTTGTACCTGCTGGCCCCGGTGCCGCTTTACTTTGAAGGCGAGTTGTTGATTGAGCCCAGCTACATTTTCCTGATCTGTCTGGCGCTGCTGCTGCACTTTCGCGCCGCGGAAGCCGCCGGAGGCAAGGGGGGCCTGCTTTGGCTGGCTTGCGGCGGCTTGGTGGCGCTGATCGCGCAGGCGCGCGCGAACATCCTCGTGTTCATGGCCGTCTATCCGCTCCTGGCGGGCTGGCATTGCTGGCGCTCGCGCCGGCCGGCGGCGCTCCTGCCTCTGTTGGGGCTGGCCGGCGGGGTGGCCATGGCCGTGCCGTGGGGATTTGTCAACAAGATGCAATCCGACCATTTCCAGGTGATCCCGTCCGCCGGCGGGGTGAACCTTTATCTGGGCAACAAGCGCACGGCCGATGGCATGGTGGTGGAACTCAACCGGCGTGTCAATTACAGCGAGCGCTATGAAGATTCGGTGGAAATCTGGGCGCGCCAGGAATACGAGGCGGCCATGCGCGCGCAGGGCCTCCAGCCTGAAAACAGTCCCATGGCCATCTCCCGCTATTGGACCCGCCGGGCCATCGCCGAGGTCCAGGCCGCCCCGGCCGCCTGGCTGCATCTCATGGCCAAGAAATGCTGGCTCACGCTCTGGAACGCCGAAGTGCCCAACAACAAATCCTTCGCCTTTCTTGAGCGGGAATTCTTGTGGCTACGCCTGCTGCCGGTGCGCTGGGTGGTGTTGCTCATGCTGGCGCCCGCTGGAATTTGGGCCGCCGCCAAATGGGGAAACCGCGACGCGCTTTTTATTCTGCTTGTTTACGCCTCCCTTTACCTGGGGACAAATGTCGCCTTCTTCATCTGCGACCGCTACCGTTACCCGGTCTGGCCGGCCCTGGCCGCCATCGGCGGCGGCGGCTTGCTGGCCTTTGTCGCGGCGTTGCGGCGGCAGCGCTGGCGTGCGGCGCTCTGCCTTGCGGCGGGCATGGCTTTGATGGCCGCCCTTTCGCTGCCCAACTGGTTCGGGGCCAGGCTCCCGAACTTTGCGCGCGATTATCTTTTCCGTTCCATCGCCTGGTACGAAAAGGGGCGTTTCCCGGAGGCCTTGAGCGACATCGAACGCAGTGTGGCTTTGGATCCGCAGGACGTGACCGCGCTGCATCATCGCGGCAACGTCTTGCTGGCGCTGAACCGGTTGGAGGAAGCCCGGCAGGATTTCGAGCGGACCTTGAAAATCAATGCCGGGGATTCGGGCGTATGGAACAATTACGGAGCGGCGCTGGAGGGCCTGGGCCGGACCAACGAGGCCTTTGCGGCGTATCGTCGCGCCACGCAATGCGAGGCGCCGAGCAGAAACGCCTTCCTTTCATTGGCCTTCCTGCATATCCGCGCCGGGCGCCTCGATGAAGCCGCCGCCGAGCTGGATCAGCTCCAAGAGCAGAAGCCCGGGCCGGATGCGGTGGCATTGGCCATCCGCTCCGTTCTCGCCCGCAAGCGCGGGGATCCCCGTCAAGCCGGCGCGCTGGAGCAACAAGCCCGCGGTCTGGACGCCGATGCCGCCGCCTGGGCCATCGCCCGCGCCACCACCGGCGGCCAGACCCCGCGCTCCGACTGAGGCAAGCTTATGAAAATGCTTTTGATCTTGCGCCAACGAACACGACCGGGAAATTGCAGCCCCTTATGCCGCGGCCTCCTTATCTTGCCGGCCATGGCCGCATGACAATAATTGAAACGCCCCGGCTCCGCATTCTCGTGCTGACAAAGGGGCGGCCCGCGGGCTATTTTCACGCATGGCGCAAACTTTAACCCTGGGACATTCCCCCGACCCGGACGACGCATTCATGTTTTATGCGCTGGCCAGGGAATTGATTCCCACGCACGGATTCGCGTTCCAACACATTCTCCAGGACATCCAAACCCTCAATGAGCGCGCGACGCGCGGCGAGCTGGACATTTCGGCCATCAGCTTCCACGCCTACGCCCATGTCAGCGGCCAGTACGCCCTGCTTCCCAGCGGGGCGAGCATGGGCGACGGCTATGGCCCGATGGTCGTCGCGCCCCGCGCGCTGACGCGGGCCGAACTGGCGGACAAAAAAATCGCCGTCCCCGGAACCATGACCAGCGCGTTCCTGGCCCTGCAACTCTGGCTGGAGCGTCCGGCGGCCCGCCTCAACTTTGTCGTCGTTCCCTTTGACCGGATTTTTCAGGGCGTGCGGAGCGGGGCGGCCGAGGCCGGATTGATCATTCACGAAGGCCAGTTGACTTTCCAAAGCGAGGGCCTGGCGCTGTGCGAAGATTTGGGCGCGTGGTGGAAGCGGGAGCAGGACGGCCTGCCGCTGCCGCTGGGCGGGAACGTGATCCACAAACGGCTGCCCGTCCCGGCGCGACGGATCGTCGCGGAAGTTTTAAAGGCGAGCATCCAATTCAGCCTGGAGCACCGCGCCGAGGCGGTGGCCCACGCCCTGCCCTACGCGCGCGACATGGGGATGGATTTGGCCGACCGGTTTGTCGGCATGTATGTCAATCATTGGACGCTGGATTACGGCCAGGCGGGGCGGGAGGCGATTGGGCGTTTCCTGCGCCTGGCGCACCAGCGCGGGCTGCTGCCGCGGCCGCCGGAGTTGGAATTCGTCGTTTGAACCGGCCTTATTTCAACCCGCCGTGAAAATAATCCTTCTCGTACTTGGCCAGTTCTTTGTTGACCTTCTTGAGATCAACGCTTGGCGGCACAATGAAGGCCGTCCAGGCCGGGCGCTGGGGCATTTTGTCAATGGCTTCAAAGAGCGATTTCAGCCCGTCGGTGCCCTCGGCGCAATTGAGCGAGTTGAGGGTCGCGGCCTTGAGGCTGCTTTCCCACTCCGCCGGGGCGAGGAAGGTGGTGATGGGGACCAGTTTGCCGGCGAGCATCTGGTTGCTGTATTTGGCGAAATGCCCCAGGTAACTGTGGGCCAGACTGATGGCCATGGTCATGCTGAGAATTTGGTTGAAATAGGTGATCTGGTCGTTCATCACCTCATCGTTCCAATAGCGATTGTCCACCATGTCGGGCGGCTCGGGCGGAGCATCGGTACCCTTGTCGTGGGCCAGATTGAGGACATATTGCGCGAAATAACCGGGCTGGATTCGATCAATGGCCCTGGCATGGGCGATGTGGTTGATCAAATCAATGAAGCCGACGGAAATGAAAATCTGGTTCAGCGCCTTGTTCTCGTCGTCGCCGGGAACGGGCGTGATCACGGGCGCATCTACCAGTCCTAGGCGGATCATGTCTGGATCCACCTTTTTCTGGTACTTCTCGTCGAGCGTATCGAAAAGGTCATTGCCGATCTTGCGCACGGCCTTCAGGGCGGTGGCGTTGTAAACGTGCGGCGGCGGCTCGGGCGCCGCCAGCGCCGGAACCACGATGGCGAGCCATGCCGCTGCTATCAGTTTTTTCATCTCTTTCCAGACCATTGCCAAAGCCGGGTTGTGTGTGAACTCTCCATTTGATTATCGGCCTCTCCGCGTTAGATCATAAATGACCTTTGGCGGTCAGCCGCGCCAGGCAGGCCGTCTGGCCCGCCCTTGCTTGCGTCCAGTTTTGGTCGGAATCGCGCCGGATGACAAGGAGAAACGCCCGGTTCACTGGCGCCCCGGCCATTGGATCGCGGCGCTCACCGGCTTGATTTCACGGGGCTTTTCCTCCACCGCCTCCTTGTAGGCCAGAATTCCATTGACGATGCTTTGCGCCATCCGCTGGCGAAACTCCGCGTCGTAGATTTTTTTGGAGTCCTGTGGATCGGTCATGAAGCCGCCCTCGATGAGGATGGCCGGCATCTGGGCGTCGCGCAGGACCTCCAGGTGGGAGCGTTTCACGCCGATGTCCTCCAAGGGCAGCTTGGGGGTGATGTTTTTGAGCACCTCATAAGCCAGCAGGATGTTGTGGTCGTCCTGGCCGTTCCCCGCGCAAGCGGGCGCGTGGCCCCGCCCGCCTCCGGCGTTGCTGGAATTCATCCCCGCTGGGGGCAGGCAGTGGACTTCCACTCCGCGCACACGGGTGGAATCCGAATTGTAATGGAGGCTCACGAACAGGTCCGCCCCGGCGCGCGACGCCAGCGCCGACCGTTCCGGCAAGCCGACAAAAACATCGGACGCGCGGGTGAGAACCACCTTGAAGCCCGCGTCCCGCAGGAGCTTTTCCGTGGCCAGCGCCAGCAACAGCGTGTATTTCTTTTCGAAGTTTCTCCCGTCAATGTTGCCCGGGTCCTTCCCGCCGTGGCCGGGGTCCAGGCAAATGGTCCGCACCGGGAGGCTCGATTTATGTGGAAACAGGACCGGCTCCAGATTTTTCTGGACATCGGAGAGCGAAATCAAGGCAACCCTGCCGCGGCTGATCACGGGAAGGCAGAGCATCACCGTCACGCCGCAAATTTGCGATTTGCGCGCATTGCGCGCATCGGTGGCGAATCTCAGGCCGGCGGATTGATTGGTCAGCTCGATGGGATCATTCTTGTCGCGCCAGGTCATCTTGAATCCATTGGACTCCGCCCACTCGCCCAGACGCACGTAATCCTCGCCATCCACCGGGATGAGTTCCAGGCCCTGGATGGCCGCATGGGCCGGGGCAGCCAGAACAACGGCGAGCAGAACGGCGGCAAACGAGGCTTTCATCTGTGCGGAATTTGCATGGAGAACACAGGCACACGCAAGTTCAAAGCGCAGAATTGTGTCTTGCCATCCTCCCCGCCGCAAACCGCTAAAAACCGTTGACGCTCATCTTCCTGCCACCTAGATTCTTGGCGCAGCTTGTGTCCCAACTGTCAGGAAAGAAAGTCTTTTTGATGCATGCCAGTTTTATGAATTCGACGACGAGCGAAGAACCTTCGCTGGAAGCGGCGCCAGGACTGGATTAATCCCTCCATGAACATCCACGAATTCCAGGCCAAACAACTGCTGGCCCAATACGGCGTTGTGATTCCGCCCGGCGAAGTGTGCGCCTCGCCCGACTCCGCCCGGCAAGTGGCCGAACATCTCCTCGCCCAGGGCTGGAAACTCCTCGCCGTCAAATCCCAGATCCACGCCGGAGGGCGCGGCAAGGGCACATTTAAAAGCGGCTTCCACGGCGGCGTCAAACTTTGCCAGACCGCCGGGGATGTTCTTGAAATGGCCAAAGCCATGCTCGGCAACGTCCTGGTCACCAAACAAACCGGGCCGGAGGGCCGTTTGGTCAACAAGGTTCTCGTCGTCGGCGCTCCGGCCATCAAAAAGGAACTCTATGCCGCCGTCTTGCTGGACCGCGCCGCCTCCCGTCCCATTGTCATGGCCAGCACCGAAGGCGGGGTGGACATCGAGGAGGTCGCCGCCAAACACCCTAGGAAAATCATCAAGGAAACGGTCAATCCAGCGGTGGGACTGATGCCCTATCAAGGGCGCAAGCTGGCCTTCGCCTTGGGTTTCAGAGGGGAATTGATCGCCGCCGGGGCGCGCCAGTTCGCCGGGCTTTACAAAACCTGGTGGGAATGCGACGCCAGCATGGTGGAAATCAACCCCCTGTGCATCATCGCCACCCCGGAGGGCAAAGAGGCCCTGATGGCAGTGGACGCCAAAATGAGCCTCGACGACAACGCGCTCTATCGCCACCCCAACCTCCAGGCCATGCGCGACCTGGCCGAAGAGGCGCCGCTGGAAATCGAAGCCAGCAAGTTCAACCTCAACTACATCAAGCTGGATGGCAACATCGCCTGTCTGGTCAACGGCGCCGGCCTGGCCATGGCGACCATGGACATCATCCAGCATTATGGCGGCCAACCGGCCAATTTCCTCGACGTCGGCGGAGGCGCGAGCAAGGAACAAGTCACCGCCGCCTTCAAAATCATTTTGAGCGACCCCAACGTCAAAGGTATCCTGGTCAACATTTTTGGCGGCATCATGGATTGCAACATCATCGCCGCCGGCATCATCTCGGCGGTCCGGGAGACCGGTCTGAAACTGCCCCTCGTCGTCCGCTTGGAAGGCAACAACGTCGTGGCGGGCAGGCAGGCGCTGGCCCAATCCGCCGTGGCCGTCATCAGCGCCGATTCCATGGCCGACGCGGCCCAAAAAGTGGTGCAAGCTGTGCCAAGATGATAATTTGACCGCATGAAAAACCGTATGGGAACCTTTTACACAAAATGCAAAGTGGAAAACCACGTTGACCGGAAGAAATCCGCGGAAGTTCCGAAAATGCTCGTGGACAGCGGCGCGGAATTTACTTGGATCAACGCGGAGACGCTGAAAAATATCGGGGTTAAACCCGAGAAAAAGGATTACACCTTCTTGATGGCCAATGGACAACACATCACCCGTCCGGTTGGTTTTGCCATCCTTCACGTTGGCGACGCGGTCACAATTGACGAAGTGATCTTTGGCGAGCCGGGAGACTTGCAAATCCTCGGCGCGCGGTCGCTGGAAGGAATGAATTTGCGCGTGGATTCCCGCGCGAAAAAACTGGTGGCCGGCGGACCGATCCTGGCCGCCGCGCAGAAAATCGGAATTGAAATATCAAGTGCCCCTTCGAATTAAGAAAAATTTGATTTATGCTCAACGCCACCGAAATTGCCTTCTGTTGTTACGCCGTCACCGACATGGCGCGCGCGCGGAAATTTTATGAGGGCGCGCTGGGGCTCAAGCCCGCCACAGCCCACGATTCCGAACATGGCCAGTGGGTTGAATATGAACTGGGGCCGCACACCCTGGCCCTCGGCTCCTCCCCGGGCTTCAAGCCCAGCCCGGACGGCTGCTGCGTCGCGCTGGAAGTCGGGGACTTCGACGCCGCCATGGCCCATCTCCGCGCGCACGACGTGAAATTCCGCGTGGAGCCGACGCCCACGCCCGTCTGCCACATGGCCATGATATTTGACCCCGACGGCAACAGCATTTGCATCCACAAACGGAAGGCAAAGTGACTGATTGAAAATTCGCGGCAGGCGCATAAATTGACTCCATGATTGACGAAGCAACATTGGCGCAGATGAACGGCGAATATCTCATGCCGCCAGACGCTGGTCCGGCTTGGCGCGCAGCATTCGCCGCCGGAATCGACATGTCGCTCCTGGAGGAAAATTTGCGGCGCACTCCTTGGGAACGGCTGCTGGCAAACGACCGCGCGCTCGCGTTGGTTCGCGCCGTTCAAAGGGCCAAACCGGTCGATGATGGAATCGCTCACTGAAATTTTGCGGCGGCTGCATGACGCGAAGGTCGAGTTTACGCTCATCGGCGGGCTGGCGGCGAGGCATTACGGCGTCACGTTGGTCACGGAAGATGTGGACATCTGTGCGCGATTCACGCCGGAGAATTTGAGCCGCATCGAAAATGCGTTCAAAGATTTTCACCCCCGCCATCGGTTGACCGCCCACAAAATGCCGTTCGAATTGACAGACGAGCTTTGCGGCAGGCTGAAGAACATTTATTTGACAACGGACTTGGGAATTCTTGACTGTTTGAGCGAGGTTGCGGGAGTGGGAGATTTTGAGGCTGTCCTTCGCCAAAGTGAAGCGAGAGAATTTCCATTTGGCTGTTGCTATATCATTAAAATGGATGCGCTGATTCAAGCAAAGCAAGCAGCGGGACGTCCGCATGATTTAATGGCAGTGGCACAACTTCAGGCTATCAAAGGAAAAGACGAGCAGCAGAAAAATTTATTATAACCAACTATCACAACCCATTTTAATCATGTCCATCCTCGTCCATCCCGACACCAAAGTCCTCGTCCAGGGCATCACCGGCAGCTTCGGCGCGCGCCACACCCAACTCTCCCTGGACTACGGCACCCGCATCGTCGCCGGGGTCACGCCCGGCAAGGGCGGCCAGATTTTTGAACATGCCGGCAAGAAAGTTCCCATCTTTGACACCGTCGCCCACGCCGCCAGAGAGACCGGCGCGACTGTTTCCGCCGTCTTCGTTCCCCCGCCCTTCGCGGCGGACGCGATCCTGGAAGCCGTGGATGCCGCCCTCGATTTGGTCGTCGTCATCACCGAGGGCATTCCCGTCAACGACATGGTGAAAGTCAAACAGGCCATGCGCGAGAGCAAAACGCGCCTGATCGGCCCCAACTGCCCCGGCATCGTCACGCCCGGCGAAGGGAAAGACTCCACCGGCGGCTGCCGCGTCGGCATTGCGCCGGGTTACATCCACAAGAAGGGCCACATCGGCGTGGTTTCGCGCAGTGGCACGCTCACCTACGAAGCCGTCTGGCAATTGACCTGCCGCGGGGTCGGCCAGTCCACCTGCGTGGGCATTGGCGGCGATCCCGTCAACGGCACCTCGCACCTGGACATCCTCAAAATGTTTAATGACGACCCCGAAACCCATGGCATCATTATGATTGGGGAGATTGGCGGGGCCGCGGAGGAGGAAGCGGCCAGGTGGATCAAGCGCCATTGCCATAAGCCGGTCGCCGGCTTTATCGCCGGCGCCACTGCCCCGGCAGGAAGGCGCATGGGCCACGCCGGAGCGATCATCAGCGGCGGCAAAGGAACGGCGGCGGCAAAAATCGCGGCCTTCCAGAAAGCGGGCGTTAGGGTCGCCGCCAC
>JBEKOF010000010.1:0-34820 GCA_049522055.1 Verrucomicrobiota bacterium
CTTCTACAATCGCCAACGCGCCCACAGCGCGCTGGATTACCTTTCGCCCGTTGACTTCGAACTCAAAAACAACTAACTAAATGACTCGGTTTTACTGTCCGTTTTTTCGAGGCAAGCCCATCCACTGATGCAGCTTACCACGGATGGCACCGATGAAAGCAGGGAGGTCCGAAAAAGTCTTAAATCCGTGTGATCCTTACCGCTATATGAAAAATTGCGCATTTCAGACAAGATTTTCCTGACTGTCATTCCCTCTTCCTTTCCTTCCTTTCCTTCTGTTCAAAATACATCCGTGAAATCCGTGGTTCAGTCTTTTCGGTTGCGGCTGGCCGCTCTGGGAAATCCGTGGTAGAGTTCTTTCGGTTGCGGCTCCCCCTCTATTTCCTCAGTTTTCTCCTGTTCAAAATTCCCATTTGGGGCGTCCGGCGCAATAGCTCAGACTTCAGTTTTGCCGGACGTCAATCGCAACACATTGCGCTGCAAGTGCTTAATGCCAGGCCGGTCGCATAATGGCTTCCCTTCGTGGTTAATCATCAATCGCATCAATTAAAAAGCTTGACATCCCTTACCTACTATGCTATGGTAGCCGGGATGGGAGGGGTATGGCAAATCGAATGCCGGCGCAAGTGGCCAGTCGCCGCCACATCCGGTGAAAACCAGACGCCACCTTTATCGTTAAAGCCAACCCGGCGTCAAACTCTGTCAAAGCCAGTCAAAGAAAAAATAGTGGTTTGCCCCCTTTTCAGCCCCGCGACTCTGGCGCAATTCGTCCTGTTGTTCCAATCCCCCGTCCGCCCTCCCCCGAATTGAGTTTGAGCCGCCCCAATCAAGCTCATTCAAGCCAAATCAAGGTGAATCAAGGTAAATCAAGGTATTTTTTCAAGCCCCGCTCCCTGCCCCACTAAGCTCTTAAAGATTGGATTTGAATTGGCCGGAATCGTGCTTGAACAGGAGATTGAAGGTCGTCATGGACCCGTAGCAGCGCGAGATGTATTGCTGGAACTCCACCTTCTCCGCGTCGCTCAACTGCGGATGGCTGTTGATCTTCTGTTCCAGCACGCGGAGATTGTTTCGCATCATCACGATTTTGTGGAAAAAGGATTCCAAAGGCACTTCCTTGCTTTGCAAAGCAGGATCGCTCGGACGCAGGATCATCACCCCGTTCTCCCAACGGCTGGCCATTTGCCCGATCAGCGCATCCTCCCGCTCCAGCCCCAGTTCCTTGATCGTGGCGCTGACCGTCTCCGCCACCAGCGTGCTCAGCGGCACCGCCAGCCCGCTCACTTCCGCCTGCGCCTCCCCCGGCTCCAGATTGGATTGCTCGGGCGCCATCGAGCGCAGGCCGCTGTCAAAGCGGATGTCGGCCAGGTGTTCCGATACGCCCTTGACGGTGCCGATCCCCAAGTCGGGGTGGCGCACCTTCATGCCGATGTGCATGGATTGAAGTCTCATGGTCCGTTGCAAATATGTTCGCGGAGGTTTGCCCCAGCGTCAATTATTCCTCTCCTGGCCCCGCCGCCGCAGCCCCACCGAATGGGCGATGTCCTCAAATTCCTCGCGGGTGACTTCTTCCAGCCGCTTGCCTTTGGCCGCGAGTTGTTCATTGATTTTAATGGCCTTCTCGGTCATCGCCTGGTGTGTTTCCTCCGTGCCCCCGATCAGGGCAAAATTGTCCCCCGTGGTCAGCCGTTTGCAGCCGTCGGAATCCAACCCGATTCCCAGCATCAGCGCGGCCTTTTTCTTTTTCTGCGGCGTGTTCGCCATGATGGCAAAGTATCCCCGATGGGAAGGAGTTCCAAGCCCAAATATCCCTCAGAGCGTGTTTTGAATTTTCAAATCACGCTCTCAGTCGCGCGGATGAAAATTCGACTCCCGGGCCAATTGTTCCCACAGCGTTTTCTCCCGCTCGCTGGTTTTCGGGGGCATCTGGATGCGGGCGACGACAAACAGATCGCCCCGCTCCGCGCCGGGGCCGGGCAGGCCCCGCCCCTTCACGCGCAGCCGCTGCCCATTTTGCGTCGCGGGCGGGATTTTGATGCGGATCGCCCCATTGATCGCCGGCACCGAAACCCCGGCCCCCAGCGCGGCTTCCCACGGCGCGAGATCCAAATCGTAATACAAATTCCCGCCCTCCACCCGGAAATCCGGATGGCTGGCCATCCGCACCCGCAAATACAAGTCCCCCGGCGGACCGCCGCCTTCGCCCGGCTCCCCCTGGCCGGGCACGCGCAGCCGTTGCCCGTCGCGCACCCCCGCGGGAATTTTCACCTTGTGCGTTTGCGTGATCAACACCTGGCCTTCCCCGCCGCAGTGGGAACAGGCCTTGCGCCCGATCGCCCCGGTGCCGTTGCATTCCGGACAGCGCGTGTAGCGCCGCAAACTGATCGTGCGCACCGAGCCGTTGAGCGCCTCTTCCAACGTCACCATCAGCACCGCCTCGATGTCCAGGCCCTTCTCCACCTCGGATTCGGGAGCGGCCCCCTCCCCGCCGAAGCCGCGTCGCGCGCCAAAAAACTGCTCGAAAAAATCGCTGAAGCCGGTGCCGTCAAACTCAAAATTTTCGCGCCCGCCCGTCCCGCCCGGACGCCCGCCGTAGGTGCGATAGCCTGCCCCGCCCGGCGGGGGCCGGAATTGCCCGCCGTCCTTCCAATCCGCGCCCAGTTGATCGTATCTCTTGCGTTTCTCCGCGTCGCCCAGGACTTCGTAGGCCTCGTTGACCTCTTTGAATTTCTCCTCGGCCGCCTTCTTGTTCTTGTCCTTGGAAACATCGGGGTGGTATTGGCGGGCCAGTTTGCGAAAGGCCGTGTGGATCTCATCCTGGCTGGCACCCCGCGCCACACCCAGCGTCTGGTAATAGTCTTTAAATTGAACCGGCATAATTCCTGCCCATGGATTAACACGTTTCTTTTTGGCGCGCGACTTTTATCGTCCCGCCTTTTGTCGTCTCGCCGCCCCCCTCGCGCGCCCGGGGCGGGCCGCCGCGAAAAACCCGCGCCTCCCCGCTGGCATTGCGCAAAACAAGGTTGCTTAATACAAAACATACGCTATACTCATCATAACGTGAGTCCCGCGGACTGGAAAGAATTGGGCTGGCTCCTGATGCTGATGCCCCTGGGCGTCGTCTTGGGAATCGGCGGCTTCTTTGTCAATTGCGCCCTGCGCCGGCGCCGGCTCCCGGACCCCTTTCCCGCCGGAGACCCGGATGGAGATTTTCCTGACGCCGCCAAGTTTGGTTTCCATTCCTTTCTCCCTCCTTCCCGCTGGCTGGCTGTCAAATCCGCCAATGCTTCGGCGGTGCTCGCGGCGTTGCGTTTGCAGCATGTGGCGCCCTGTTCGTGGGAGGACGGCCTGCGGGAAGCGGGCGCGGACAAGCTCTTTGTTTCGCCGCCGATTTGCGGCTGGGTTTTGGTGGTGGGATCGGGGTTGCCTGAACCGGCGGAAGACGTGGATTTTTGTTACCGGTTCCTCAAGGATTTAAGCCTCAAATTGGGCAACGTCCAGTTCTTCAGCGTCAACCGGGTCCTCAATCATCATGCCTGGGCGCTGCTGGATGGCGGCCGGGTCTTTCGGGCCTATGCGTGGGCGGGCCAGACGCTCTGGAATGAGGGTCTTGTCACCGCCGCGGAAAAGGATTTGGAAATGGTCTGCTTCGATTACGGCTCCGAGGTCAACGCCTTTTTATCGCGGGAGGCGCTCTCGGGGGATGCCGACAAGCTGAATCAACTGGCGGCCCGCTGGAGCCTGGATCCGGCGGCCCTCCCGCGGGCCACCTGGGAAGTCCATGGAATCGTCGGCGAGTTTTAGCGCAGCGCGAACAGACCGGCCGCGAATAAGAGCGCCAGCATCACCGCGACCATCCACCAAAACCGACTGATGCCATGCGGCAGCGCCTTCTTCCTGCCGAACTCGCGTTGGACAAAATCCTCATAATCAAAGGACTCATCCGGGAGATTGAGGCTCCCGACGCCAGCCTCTTCCGACCAGCCGGTTTTCTCGTCCGCGCCGCATTCGGGGCACGCCTTGGCGCCGACGGGCACATCCGCCCCGCAATTTGGGCAAGTTTCAGGCGGGGCCTTCACCGGTAGGAATCCCCTTACGGTTTGATGTCGTCAAAATAATTCCGCACCGCCCCTTGATACGCGCGCGGAACCTCGTCCTGGTTCAGGGCGCTTTGCGCGTCGCTTTGCGCGGTGGCCGCGGCCTGCTGGTAGGCCACCGTGCTTTGCCCTTTGATACTGACTCCTTTGAGCGTGATGCTGGGCATCGGACCGCCGGGGATGAGCTGCGCCTTGAATTTGGTCGGGTTCAAATTATCCGCCAGTTGGGGATCGCCCCGGTCGGTCAACCCGCGGGGATCACTATCCGGGCGCTGAACCCCGGTATTGTCCCACGAGGCGCTCATTTCGGGATACAGTTGCGAGTCGTCCGGCGTCCAGGTTCCGACGCCGCTGCGGCCCATGCCCGGCTTGCCGCCGGCCTGGCCGGGGCGATTGCCGGGATTGCGGCACTGGCCCAGGCACAATTCAGCCTTCTGCAAGGCCGCCAGCGAGGCGTCCAAGGCCTTGGCGTCCTCCATCTGCGCCATGGTTTTCTCCAGCTCCTTGGAGGCGGCGGCCAGGGATTGGGCCGCGCCGGGTTTTTCGCCCTCGCGCAATTGCTGGGCGGCCTGCTTGAGAAAATCGGAAGCTTTGCCGTAGGGGCCGGCGGGCTCCACGGAACGGGCGACTTCATCCAATGTTTTGGCCGCTTGTTCGGCGCTCATGTTGCCGGATTTCAACTGGTTGATCATCCGTTGCATGGTTTGTTGGGCGGCATCGGCCTGGCCGAACTGGAGTTGTTCGGGCAAGTCCTTGCCCTGGCGGTCGGCCTGCTGCTGTTGCTGCTGCATCTTCTGCAAAGCCTGGGCGGTTTCCTTGAGTTTATTCAGGTCGGTGGTGGCGGCCTCCATGTCTTTCTGGAAACTGTCCATCTTGCTGGATCGCAGCGCGGCAATCGCGTCTTCCAGGTTCGGGAGCGGCTGCCCCAGATCGTGCGCTTGTTGAGCCAGGTCCGAAAGTGTCTGGGACATTTGCTGGCGGGCGGCGCCGGCGCCGGGGGCGTCCCCCTTGGGCATGCTGGCCAGGGCCTTTTGGGCGTTTTGCAAATCGGCGGCCAGCTTCTCCAACGCCTCGGGATTGTCCGCCGATTTGCCGAGGGATTTTTCCAGCGCCTCTATTTCTTTTTGCGCGGATGCGGAGGAAGGGCTGCGGCTGGCGTCGCGGGCGGCTTGCTCCAGCGATTTGAGAGGCGGGGAATTGAGGCCCAGATCCTTCGCCTCCGCCTTGATTTTTTCGGCGGCGTTGGCCAGGTCCTTGAGCGCGTCGCCGCGGGTGAGGGAAACCTTGTCCAGCTTCAATCCCAGTTCCTGCACCGCTTCCAAAGTCTGGCGCGTGGGCGGGAGCAATGGGGCGCGATGTTCCAGATTGTGGCGGGTCAAATCCAGCAGCAGCCTGCCGGCTTGTTTGACGGCCTGGGCGTCTTGTTGCTTCTGGAGGAAGGCCTGCGTCCGGTATTCCGGGACGAACCCCAGACCCGCTCCCAAAACCAGCGCCAGCAAAGCCCAGCGGCTGATGGGCGGCAGACGCCACGGAAAAAGTTTGCGGGGATCAACCCTGGAGGCGAACCGCGCCGCGTCGGACACCAGCAGGGCGCGCCAGTCTTCGTTCCCGCCGCTCCGGCCCAATTCCAGCGCCGTGCTGAGGCGTTCCTGCAATTGCTGGCGTTCATCCACCCAGCGGGCCGTCTGCTGCAACGTGGGCTTCTGAAACCAGCCATGCAAAAATCCGCCCAGCGTGAGTATCCCCGCCAGGGCCGCCGCGCCCAATAAAACGGAAAAAGAAATGGGGGCCAGTTTGAACGCAACCAGCGCCGCGAGCCAAACGAGAGATCCGGCAAAAAATCCGCGCCAGAGGCCGTTCCAGGCGCGCAACCGGCGCCGCCGCACGGCCGCGCGTTCCAGGGCGCTTTGAATGGACTCCATCTCGCTCACTTCGGGGTTAATATGCCCCAATCCTCCGCCCCTGGCGAGCAAAAAGTCGCCCGGCCGCAACTCCGAAACAAGATGCCCTCAGATTCCCCTCCGGGCATTCTAGCCGGCGTTCATCAACTGGCCCAGATGCGTGTTGATGAAACGCTCGATGGTAGGCAGCGCGCACGGCTTGGTCAGGCAGGGAACGTCGTGGGTCGCGAAAAACCGCTTCGCCTCGGCGCCAATGATGTCGCCGGTCATGAAGACGACCCGTTTGGCCAAATCGGGATTCTGGCGCAACGTCCTTTCATAAAGCTGCTCGCCGGTCAGCCCGGGCATCCGAAAATCCGAAATGATCAGATCAAACTCCAGGGTTTCCATCAGGCTCAGCGCCTTCTCCGCGCTGCCGCAGAATTGCGCGCGATGCCCGGACATGTTCAGAAACTCGCAGACCATTTCCGCCAAGGCCTCCTCATCATCAATCATCAAGATACGCGCGCCCTGGCGGAGGGTAGGGGCGGGCAGCGCCGGCGGAGGCGGCGGCTCAGGGCTGGGCGCAGCCGCTTCGCCCTCCGGAATGCTGACCAGCGGAAATTCCAACACGAAGGCGGCGCCGCCCAGCAGCGAGCGTTCGTAAAAAATCCGGCCGTGGTGCTCGATGATGATTTGCCGGGAGATGGACAGGCCGAGTCCTGTTCCGGCCCCCACGTCCTTGGTCGTGAAAAACGGCTCGAATATTCTTGACACCAAATGGTCCGGGACGCCCGGGCCGTTGTCCTCCACCCGCGCCTGGACCAATTCGCCCTTGCGCTTGGTGACGAGCTTGATGTGGGGGGTGTCGCTGTTTTTCTCGGTCGCCTGCCGCGCGTTTTGAAACAGGTTGATGATCACCCGCTCCAACTCGCCGGCGTCGCCGCAGATGGGCGGGCAATGCGGATCCAGTTGCAGGGTGCAACGGATGGCGCGCCCGGCTTTGGCCAGTTGCTGGCTTTCAGCGACCTCGGAGATGATCCGGTTCAAGTGCAGGGGCTGGCGGTCGGCATGCTGTTGTTCGCGGGCCACGACCAGAAAATTCTTGATCAGCGAGGCCGCGCGGTCGTTTTCCTTGAGCACTTTGCGCAGGTCCGCCTCGGTGCGGGCGTCGCACGCCTGGCGCGCCAGGATCAGCTCCAAATGCGCGGCCATGATCGCCAGCGGATTATTGACTTCGTGGGCGATGCCCGAGGCCAGTTGGCCCAAGGCGGAGAGCCTCTCGGCTTCGCGCAGTTGGTTTTGCAGACGCACCTGCTCGGTAAGCTCCCGCGCGACGAGGTGATACGTTTTTTTTCCTCCCAGGTCTATCGCCGAAGCGGTGAGGGTGGCCGCAATGGATGTTCCATCGCCCCGGCGGATGGTGGCCAGGGGGCATTGGCTGATCACGTCGAACCAGCGCGCGTCTTTCTCGCCGCCGGGCAGCGCGATAAAGTCGCAGATGTAACGGGGTTCGTCGCTCTGGGAGTCCACCCCCAGAAGCTGCCGCGCGGCGGGATTCCAATCCAAAATCCGCAAATCCATCGCGCTTACCAGCAATATCCCGTCATGGGCCTGCTGGAACAGGGCGCGGTAACGCTCCTCCGCGAAGCTCACCCGGCTGACCATGCTCTCCTTTTCCACCAGCGCCGTCCGCGCCTCCTCCCGTGCTCTCTGGCGCAGGCGCTCCCCCTCCTCCAGCACCAGCACGATCATGCTCACGGCAATTACCAATTGCAGCACGGCGGAGATGAAGAACGCCGCCACCAGCAATTGCCGGCTGCCCCCCAGCCATGGGTATATCGTCAAGTAGATTCCCCACAGAAGAAATCCCAGCGACAGCAGCCCGGCGCCGACAAAACAGGTCCGGCGCCGCAATTTGAAGAAAGCCGCCGCCACGACGATGCTCGCGGCCCCCATCAAACCGAAGGCGGGGATGCTTCCCCAAGGCCGGTCCTGGACGTGGAAAAACTCGACGTAGCTCCAGGTCAAGAGAAACCCGGCAAACAGCGCGATGAGCCGCTGGTTGGCCGCGCCGCCCAGAAAACAGGCGCTGCCCCAGATCAGAAACACCGTGGCGCAGTCCAGACACCACTGCCGCAGCATCCCCAGCAACGGCGTGGCGTCCGCGTTGTAAAAATTCAGGCCCAGCGCCAGCCAGACGGCGTAACACAACCAGGCCACGTTCCAGATGGCAAAGTAACGGCGTTTGGTATAGGCGTTGAGATAGAAGAACAAGACCACCAGCACCAGCACGCTCAAAAGAGAAACCAGCAGCCCAACCCGCAGGTATTCCTGTGGGATCGCCAAACTGTCCACGATCCATTCGCCGAAGTGTCTCATGTTTCCACCTTTCTTCCAGCAAATCGGGTGCCAACGCCCCTCCCAGTCGCAAGTCCCTCATTTTCCTCTGAGATAGCCGATTCCAAGATGTGAGAACCGGCCCAGGGAGCGCCTCTGCGCCGGCGGCCAGTCTGGCGGGTATGGGTTTTGGACACCTCCCCCGGCTCCCTGCCAATAAACAGGACACGCCGCGGAAGCAGGTAGGAGGAAATCAGTTCAGGGCGACACCGCGGCGGATGTAGGTGGGCAGATCCAAATCTTCTCCGTGGCGGATGGTCGGCTCGCTTTTGTCGAAGCGGCCCTTGAAGACGATTTCCAATGGCAGTTCCTTCTGCAAACGCGTGTTTCTCTTGCCGGAGCGGCCCGTTTGACGGGTGTAAAGTTGCTCCTTCTTTTCGTTGGACATTTCCGGCGCTGGCGCGACGAAACGCGAGGCCGGACGCAGCGCCGCGGCGGGGTCCAGGAATTGCATGTCGCCGGACGGGGCGGTTTGGACGCAAGAGGCGGCGTCAGGCGGGGCGGATTCGGCGGCGCCATGGCGCGAGGCAATGAGGGTGACGGAAAGCTGGCCGGTGAAAGCGCGGTCAATGACGGCGCCAAAAATCAAATGGGCATTTTCACACTGGCGCTGGAGCGGCTCCATGACCTTGTGGACTTCGTTCATCGTCAAATCCGGGCCTCCCACCAGGCTGACCAGCACGGCGTCCGATTCGTTGAGAACCTGGCCGCAGTCCAGGAGGGGGTGGTTGAGGATTTTTTCGATGACTTGTTCGCCGCGTTTCTCGCCGCCGGCCTCGGCGGTGGCAAAGGAGCTGGCGACATGCCGGCCCCGGGTCACGGAGCACAGATCGGCGAAATCTATGTTGATGAGGCCCGTCTGGGTGAGCAGGCGCCCGATTCCCCGCAGGCCGCCCGCCATCAGGCTGTTGCTGATCTTGAAGGTTTCCAGAACGCTGGTGTTCTCGTCGAGCAGTTTGTAAAGTTTCTGGTTGGGCAGGCAGATCACCGCGTCGGCGGCGGCTTTCAGATGGTGCAAGCCGGCGGCGGCCTGACGCTGGCGGCGGCCTCCCTCGAAATCGAAGGGCAAGGTGGCCAGGGCCAGAACCAGCGCCCCGCTTTCGCGCGCGATGCGCGCCAGCACCGGAGCGGCCCCGGTGCCGGTGCCGCCGCCCAAGCCGGCCAGAATGAAAATAATGTCCGCGCCTTCGCAGAAGGAACGCAGCCGCGCGGCGTCGTCCTCGGCGGCGGCGCGGCCCAGTTCGGGATCCCCGCCGGTGCCCAGGCCGCGGGCGCGTTTGAGGCCGAGCACCAGTTTACCGGGCAGGGGGAAGGCGGCCAGGGCCTGGGCGTCGGTGTTGAGAAGAAGCACATCGGCGGGGTCCAGCTTGTCCTGAGCAATGAAGCCGGCCGCGTTGCAGCCGGCGCCGCCGACGCCGCAAACTTTGATGTGGATTCTTTCCTTGATCGGGGCGGGGTCCGTTTCCGGGACGGGCGCGGCATCGGATTTTTCAAGGGGAGTTGTCATGGTTATCTTTTGAAGATTTCGGCCAGGGTCTGGCCCACGGCGCGCGTAAGGCCGCCGGCGGGTTTGCGTTTTTGCTGGAGAAAGCCGAATCTGACTAGGCCGATGGCCGTGGCAAATTCCGGCTGGTCGAGGGCGGATTTCAAGCCGTTGATGGAACTGGTTTTCCCCAGGAAGGAGGGCAGTTGAAAGATGTTTTCCGCCAGGGACTGGATTTGGGGAATGCGGGCCCCGCCGCCGCAGAGGAAGACGCCGGCGCGCAGGCGCTCCAGCCAGCCGAGGTGGGAAATCTCCCGCTCAATAAGCTCGAAAATCTCCTCCAGGCGCAGAGCCATGATGCGCCGCAGGTGTTCCAGGTTGATGCTTTTGAACGGCAGCCCCAACTGGCCGGGAAGATCAATGGTCCGGCCCTTGACATCGGGCTCCAGGACGGCGGAGCCGTGGTCCACCTTCAATTGTTCGGCGCGGCCCAGAGGCACCTTCAAGCCGTAGGCCAGGTCGTTGGAGATATGGTCGCCGCCCACGGCCAGGACGCCGGTGTGTTTGATGATGCCGTCGGCATAGACCGCGAAATCGGTGGTGCCGCCGCCGATGTCAATGACCAGGGAGCCGAGTTCCTTTTGTTCGTTGGAGAGGAGGGAAAGGGAGGAGGCCAGGCCGTTGAAAACAATTTCCTCCACTTCCAATTGGAGGCCCTTGACGACGGCGATGGAATTCTTGAGGCGGTTGACACGGCCGTGGATGACGTGAACATCCACCTCCACCTTGGCGCCAAACATGCCGACCGGGTTGAGGATGCCCGTCTGGGCGTCCACCTGGAAATGCTGCCGGATGGCGTGGATGACACTGTTTTCGATGGGAAGGTTGATGGCCTTGGCGTTCTTGACGACGTCCTGCACGTCCTCCTCGGTGATTTCCCGGTCGGCGGAGACGACAGGATGGACGCCGTGATTGCTGAAGCCGCGAATGTGGTTGCCGGTCACCCCGAGATAAACGCTGCGGATTTCGACGTTGGCCATTTGCTCGGCTTCGACCACGGCGTTGCGCACGTCTTCCTCGGCGAGGGCCGGTTCGGCGATTTCGCCTTTGCGCACCCCGCGGGAGCGGGCCTGGCCGATGCCGATGATGTTCAGGCCGTTGCCGGCGTTGACTTCGCCAACCACGGCGCAGATTTTCGAGGTGCCGATCTCCAATCCGACAATGATGGGGGAGGAATCAAACATTTTTCCTTTTGGTTTTCACGGGTTTGGCTGTCTGGTGCGGCAGCGGAGGCATCCCGCCGGCGGCCATCCAGCGCACCGGCAGGTTGTTGGAAACCGACAGGTCCAGGGAGGTGATGGCTTTGCCCCATTGCCGGTATTGGTCGCTAATCTCGCGCCACCGGCGCAACTGGAGATCGAATTGATCCAGCGAAAAAGTGATCTGCGCCCCCTGGCTGGTGGTCGCCTCCAGAATTTCCGGCGCGGCCACATTGATGCTTTGCAGTTCCACCATGCCCGCCATGGGGGAGTGGTCCAGATCGGAGAGCAGACGCAGGGCGGCGCGGATTTGGGACAGTTCCACCTGCCTGCCGGGCTGCAATTCCACCAGCGGCACGCCGGTGAGCAGAGGCAGCGTTTCGTTGGTGGGAGCCGGGGTCATCCGCCAGGCGGGGTCCGGCGGCTGCAGCACATATCCATCCTGGTCGAAATCATAGATCACATGGCTGACGCCGCCGCCGCGGCGCGGCTGCAGGGCGATGGTCTGGGCGACGGGCTGGCGCTCGGTGATGAAGAGCCGCAAGGTGCCCGGCAGGATGCGTTCCACGGCGACAAAGGCGATGGGGGGCTGCAATTCCAGGTCGCGCTTGACGCGCATCAAATCCAGCGCCAGCAGATTCTCCCCCGGCTTGACCATCGCCCAACGGCGGATGACCGCGGGGGAAATCACCCCGTCGCTGCTGACTTCGATGCGCTGGATGGCAAAAGTGGCGTTGTCATAGGCGGCGTAATTGAGAAGCCACTCCCCGCCGCGCCAAAAGAGCAGGACGAACAACCCCAGGGCCGCCAGGCCCCCCAGTCCCACCCCGGCCGCGCGCCAGCGGGCCGCGCGCATCTGGCGGGTGCGCAGCTTCACGTCCAGCATGTAGGCCCGCTCGACGAAGCGGCGGTTGCGTTTTTGTGTGAGCCAGCGAAACATCTTATTTGGGGGGGGAACGGCGCAGCGCCAGATCCACCATGCGCTGGCAGAGTTGCGCGTAACTCAGCCCGGCCACGGCGGCAATTTCCGGGAAAATGCTCAGGTCCGTCATGCCCGGAAGGGTGTTGACCTCCAGCACCGCCGGCTCGCCGGCGGCGGACACCATCACATCCACGCGCGCGTAATCGCGGCCGCTGATGGCGTCAAAAGCGCCCAGCGCGGCGGCCTGGATTTTGGAGGTGGTGGCGGCGTCAAAATCGGCGGGGCAAACATGCTCGGCCGCGCCGGGGGTGTACTTGTTGCGGTAGTCGAAGGCGCCATTCTTGACACGAATCTCCGCCACCGGCAGGGCGCGGCCGTCGAGGATGCCGACGGTGGTTTCGCGGCCGTGGATTCTTTCCTCCAGCAACACCCGGCTGTCGTGTCGAAACGCCCCGGCCAGCGCGGGACCCCAGTCCGCGGCGCACTCGACGAATTGGAGGCCGATGCTGGAGCCTTGGCGCACGGGTTTGAGCACCATGGGCGGGTCCCAGCCGGGCGGCCATTGGGCCTGCGGCGCGTCGAGCACCTGGAAGCGCGGGGTGGGAATGCCGGCCCGGAGACACTGTTGCTTTGTCAAAACTTTGTCGAAGCCGGTGCGGCTGGCTTCGGGGCCGCAGCCGGTGTAGGGAACCCCCAATTCTTCCAGGCGCGCCTGCACCGCGCCGTCTTCGCCGTAAGCGCCATGCAAGGCGAGGAAGACGATTTGGGTCTCCGGCGCCAGGTTCCAGCCGCAGTCCTGGGGATCCAATTCCCGCACCCGGTGGCCCAGGGAACGAAGCGCCCGGGCCGCCGCCGCCCCCGAGCGCAGGGAGACTTCGCGCTCGGCGGACGGGCCGCCGCTCATCACACAAATGTTCAGTTTCTTTCCGCTCAAAGGGACTCCTGGGAAATGTCCTCGCCGATAATTTCCACCTCGGTGTGCAGCTCCAGGCCCCGCTCCGCCCGGACGCGCGACCGGATCATCTCGATCAAATCCAGAACATCGCGCGCGGTGGCGCCGCCGTCGTTGATGATGAAATTGGCGTGGACGCCGGAGACCACCGCGCCGCCGACGCGCGCGCCCTTGAGTCCCGCCTGGTCAATGGCTTTGCCGGCGGTCATCGCGGGGGAAGGGTTTTTGAAAATGCAGCCGGCGCTCGGCTCCTTGGGCTGGGTTTGCCAGCGCCGCTGATTGCACTCGAGGGAACGCCTCTCAATCAACTCGCGGGAAGCCGGCTCCCCTTGAAAGGTCGCCCCCAGCGCGACACACCCCTTGAGCAGCGGGCAGGAGCGATAGCCGGCGTTCATGCGGGAGGCGCTGTATTCGTGGATTTCTCCACAGTCGTCCATGAACCGGACGTGGGTGACCACCCCAAAAGTCGCGCCGCCCATCGCCCCGGCGTTCATGCGCAAGGCCCCGCCCACGCTTCCAGGGATGCCTTCCAGAAACTCCAACCCGGTCAACAGCGCCTCGCGCGCGCGGGCGCTGACGGCCTTGAGTTTGGCGCCCCCGCCGCAACGCAATTGGCGGCCAAAGACATCAATGGCGCAAAAGCCCGGATGCGCCAGGCAAATCACCACGCCGCGAACGCCGCCGTCGCGAATCAACAAATTGGAGCCGCGCCCCAACAGCAGAATGGGAACCCCGCGCTCGCGGCAAAATTGGAGGACGCGGGCCAAATCTTCCTCCGAGGAAGGCTCGACATAAACGTCGGCGCGCCCGCCCACGCGCAAGGTGGTCCTCTTGGCCAGAGGCTCGTCCGCCCGCACCATGGCCTGGGGCGCTAGGGCCTGGAGCTCTTCGCAAATTGAATCTTTGCCGGCCATAATCTCAGACATTGAGCACCCCCAATTTGCCCGTGTTTGGCTCCGGCGCGCCGGCGGCGGGGACCGATGGCGCGCGCGCGCTCCAGTGGAGCATCCTGTCGGCGATCTGCGCCGCGGCTTCCGGCCGGTGCCAGGCGCCCAGGGCCTGCTGCATGGCGGCCCGCCGTTTCGAGTCTCCCAGCAACCCCAAAATCTCCTCCGCCAACAACTCGGGCGCGAAATGGTCCTGTTGCAGCGACCGGGCCGCGCCGCTGCGCGCGAAGGCGCACGCGTTGTGGAATTGATGGTCGCCAGCCGCGGTGGGATAGGGAATCAAGATTGACGGGAGCCGGCAGGCGGCAAACTCGGCCAAGGACGACGCCCCGGCGCGGCTGACCGCGATGTCGGCCGCCGCCAGGGCCGCGGCCATTTCGCCCAGGAAGGCCCGCACCACCGCCGGGCGCCCGGCGGCGGCGTAGGCGGCGCGGACCTTCTCGAAGTCGGCGGGGCCTGTCAAATGTATAAATTGCAAGGCCGGCATGGCGCGCAGCAATTGGGGCAGAATCCCCAGGATCAATCCGTTGATTTTGCCCGCGCCCTGGCTTCCTCCCATCACCAGCAGGACGGGCGCGCCGGCTTTCAGCCCCAGGGCGGCCCGCGCCGCCGCCGCCGGCATCAACCGCAAAAATTCAGGCCGCACCGGCATCCCCGCCGCTTCCACGCGGCGGGCGGGCAACTTCTCCGCCGCCGTTTGAAAATAGACAAACGCCCCATCCGCCACCCGCGCCAGAAAGCGGTTGGCGCGTCCGGGGACGCTGTTGGATTCATGCAGAAACGCGCGCGCCCCGAGTCGTTTGCCGGCCAGGACCGGCGGCGCGCTGGCAAAACCGCCCATGCCCAGGACCAGCCGGGGCCGGCGCGTGAGAAAATGCTTTTTTGACAGGAAATAGGATTGCCAGAATCGCCGCGCAAAACCCAGGGCGTTGCCGCGGGAAAATCCCACCGCCGGCAGGACCACGATCTCCATGTCCCCGGCGGCCTGAGCGGCCAGGCCGTCAATTCTTTTGGACGAGACCAGGAGCATGACTTCGCAGCCGGCCCGCCGCAATTCCCGGCCAACCGCCAGCCCCGGAAACAGATGGCCCCCCGTGCCGCCACAGGCGATGGCGGCAACCTGGGAACAGAGGGCGGTTGGGGCCAGCTTATTCATCATTCAATTGCGGGGAAGCACCAAATGGATTGGACTTCCCCCGGACAGGTTCGGTGGCGGAACGAGAGATGCTCAACAAAAGACCGACGCTCACCAACATGAGCAGCAAGTTGGACCCGCCATAGCTGATGAAGGGCAGGGGCATGCCTTTGTTGGGGAGCAGACTGGTGACGACCCCCATGTTGATGACCGCCTGGATGCCGATCATGAAGGTCAGCCCCGTGCCCAGCAGCAATCCAAAAGTGTCGCCAGCCCGGCGGGCAATGTAAACTCCGCAAAAGACCAGAACCATAAAGAGCAGAACCACCGTCAGCGTCGTCACCAGACCCAGTTCCTCGCCAATGATGGGAAAAATAAAGTCGGTGTGGTGCTCTGGAACGAAGCCGCTCCAACCGCCGAGCTTTTGGCGGCTGTTACCCAACCCCAAGCCAGTCCAGCCGCCGGAACCAAAAGCAATCATGGCCTCATAAGCCTGATAGCCGGCGTTCCCCTTGCTTTGCTCGGGATGGAGCCAGGCCAGAATGCGCGTCAGCCGCATCGGGTCGTGGATCAGCGACCAGGCCAGCACGCCCATCGCCGCCAGCACCGGCGGGATGAGATAGAGCAGGCGCACGCCCGCCACCACCATCATCGTCCCCGCCACCGCCGCCAGGAGAATGGTGCATCCGCGATCCGGCTCGAAAAAAATCAACAGCAGAATGGCCAAAATGACGGCACCCGGCACGGCCAACCCCTTCTTGAA
Organism: Verrucomicrobiota bacterium; assembly: GCA_049522055.1. Taxonomy (GTDB): domain Bacteria; phylum Verrucomicrobiota; class Verrucomicrobiia; order Limisphaerales; family Palsa-1400; genus JBEKOF01. The sequence continues at coordinate 15,839 of JBEKOF010000010.1, forward strand.
GGAGCCCATGTGCCGTTGATGACGTTCGCCGTAAGCCGCCAAAAAGAGAATCAGAGCCAGCTTGGCCAGTTCCGACGGCTGAAAACGGGGAGTATGCGGCACATGCGGCAGGCCGATCCAGCGATGCGCGCCCTTGGTGGCGTAGCCGATGACCGGCACATAAACCAAGACTAGGAGAAAAGCCGAAAAGGCCAAAAGCCAGAGCGCGATTTTTTTCCAGCGCCGGTAATCCACCGCCGCCGCCGCCGCGCAGCCCGCCAGCCCGAAAGCGCACCAGACCAGTTGTTGCCGGAGAAAATTGGAGCCGACCGCCGACTGGTTCAGCTCCATGTTCATGCTGGCGCTGTAGAGCGCAACCATCCCCAGCCCAAGCAAAACTGCCACACAAAAAATCAGGATCGTCGTGGCCCGGTTCATATAGGAATTGTCCGCCTCATCTCAAATCCGCCAACAGGAGAGGGCGCCCGACTGAGGCCGTCGGGCGCCCCTGCCCAGCCGATCCGGCGATCAATTCGCCATCGTCTTGGGCGCGATCGCGGGCGCGGGCGTCTCGCCCGGCGCCGGGGCCGCGGCCGCGGGCGCGGAAGGCGCCGCGGGCATCGTGTCCGTGGAGGCCACCTTCATCACCGGCAATTTGAGCTTTTGCCCGCTCTTGATGGAAGTTGTTTTCATGTCGTTGAGCGCCAGGATCGCTTTGACCGTGGTGCCATGATTGTGCGCAATTCGCAACAACACATCGCCGGGTTTGACGGTGTAGGCGGTCGCATCACCCGAAGCCAGGGCGCTGGATTCGGTCGCGGTGGCGCTGGCGCCCGCCGCGCCCGCGGAGGCGGCGCTGGCAGGGGCGCTGCCGGCCGGGATTTGCAGCTTGTAGCCGATGCGGAGTTTCTTGGCATCAATGCCAGGATTTGCATCCACAATGGACTTGATCGAAACGCCGTTGCGCTTGGCCAGCGCGCCCAGCGTGTCACCCGAGACAATCACGTATTCTCTGGCGACACCGGGGGTCGGCGGCGCTGCGGCCAGCGGCGCCACCGTTGCAAGGACGGGCGGAACCAACTGGTTGCTCTGCGGGAGTGGAGTGCCGGCCAGCGGTGGCGCCACCACGGCGGGCGCAGGAGCCGTGCCGGGGGCTGGAGTCAAGTCGGCGGACATGGGACTTGAGTTGCTTTGCGTTGCCGCCATGTCGTCCGCCGGGGTCGCGCTGGCGTGATCTTTGGCCGCATTTTTGCAACCCACCATCAAGATACCGCCAATGAGGACGGTGTGAATGGCGACGATCATCAGGACTTTTAAGTAGATGCTGGATTTTCCCCGCTGGGGCAGAGAGCCTTGGGGCAGGAGTGGATTTGGAGTATTCATAGTTTTTTGCGCTGCATTGCTGTTAATTGTTTTGAGGTTTATTATTTTGTTATTTGCGCCGGGGTTTTCCCTCAAAAAACCCCGGAGCAAAGCATGAAAATCTTTCGTTATGGCTTCGATTTCGTCTGATACATCATTTTTGCATTACTTATACTTGCTGCATCTTGTGGCCTGGCGCCGCCGACCCACAACCCATTGGGCGCGCCGACCCGCTTTCCGACCAAAGCAACAAATCACCCGGCAATCGAGTCATTTGAATAATTTCAACGCTCCAACGAGCCGGTGATCGTAAATTTAAGTTCTCTTGAAACGGAGCAATCCCCGTTTCTGGATTCGTTTTTAACAACCAAAAGGGCGGCTGGCAAGCAGTAAAAAGCAAAAAATTTATGCGCCGGCGATGGGAGGGGGGGTGCATGGTTATCTTATTTTGAGCGTGCTCAACGCCACCACCGCGCACAGCACGCCGAGAATGTAAAACCGGGTGACAATCTGGGACTCATACCAGCCTTTTTTCTCAAAATGATGATGAAGCGGTGCCATGAGAAAGACCCGCCGGCCCACGCCATACCGGTGTTTGGTGTACTTGAACCAGCCGCGCTGAATGAGGACCGATCCCGCTTCGGCCACAAAAACTCCGCCGGCAACGGCCAGAACCAGCGGTTGGTGAATCAGCACCGCGATCATCCCCAGCACCCCGCCCAGCGCCAGAGATCCCGTGTCCCCCATGAAAACGCGCGCCGGATGGCAGTTGAACCAGAGGAACCCCAACCCGGCCCCAGCCATGGCCGCGCAAACCACCGTCAACTCCCCCGCCCCGGCGACATGCGGAATTTGCAAATACGCCGCCGTCCTCGCGTTGCCCGCCAGATAGGTCAAAACCAGGAAAACGAAGGTCACGATCACGGTGCATCCGATCGCCAGGCCGTCCAGGCCGTCGGTCAGGTTCACCGCGTTGGAACTACCCACGATGGTGCAGGCCGTGAGCACGATGCCGATGGCCGCGCCCACGCCCCCGGTGGCCACGGGGTGCTTGTAGAACGGGATCATCACTTCGCTGATCAGCGTGGCGGTGGACGGCAGGCGCCACAGATAGAAGGCGGTGAAGAGCGCCAGCGCCCCCTGCGCCCAGAGCTTGACGAATTCGCGGATGCCCTCGCTGTTCTGCCGCGTGATCTTGGCATAGTCATCTATAAATCCCAGCCCGCACAGCACGACCACACAGAGGAGCGAGAGCAGCACCTGGGTGTTCCACTGCGCCCAAAGCAGCGCGGTGACGTCAAGCACAAGGACAATCATCAGGCCGCCCATGGTGGGCGTGCCCTGCTTGCTCAGGACGCGCCCCGGCAGGCCGCCCGCCGCCTCCGCGTGGTCCGGATAGTCCTGGCCGAACTTGAGCCGCTCCAACCACAGAATCAGGCGCGGCCCCATCCACCAGCTCAGGAGCAGGGCTGTCACCGCCGCCCCTGCGCTGCGGAAGGTGATGTAACGGAAGAGCCGCAAGGGCGTGAGAAACGGCTCGGCGACCGTCCCGCCCGCAACGTCCAGTATCTTTTGGCTGAGATAAAAAAACATGTCAGTCGTGGCGCCGGGGGACGCCGGACAGCTCCACCCAGTCGCGGCGCGCCGCCGCCAGGCGGAACAGGAATTTGGGGTAGCCGGCTGCCGCCAGCCGGGCGCCCTGGGTCAGGCAGTTGCCGGCCCGGAAGTACGGGACGGGACGCTCCCTGCATTTTTTGTCATTTTTCATGGTCGGTTTGGAGTTGGCTCAAAATGTCGCTGATGCGTTCCAGCCGCAGGAAGCGGGACGCCTTGACCAGCACCGTGTCGCCGGGGCGGACAAAGTCCCTCACCGCCCGCGCCGCGCAGTCCACGTCCGGCATTGCCACCACGCCGCGCAGGCCGCCCTCCCGGGCCGCGGCGGCGATGGCTCCCGCCAGGGGACCGACGGCGAAGAGTTGATCCAGGCCCAGCGCGGCGGCGCCGCGGCCGACCTCGGCGTGCGCCGGGCCGGCTGTTTCGCCCATTTCAGCCATGTCGCCCAAGACCGCGACACGGCGTCCGCTGCATGGCAAATCGCGCAACGTTTGCAGGGCAGCCAGCATGGAGTCGGCGTTGGCGTTGTAGGTGTCGTCAAGCACCCGCACGCCGCCGGCGTCCCGGAGTTGCAGGCGCATTTTCGGGGCGGCGCAGGCGGCCAGGCCGCGCTGGATTTGCGCGCGCTCCAGTTCCAGTTCGGCGCCCACGGCCAGGGCGAGAAGGGCGTTGGCTGCCTGGTGGCGGCCGAGCAGCGCAACGCGGTATTGGCCTTCCAACTGCCGCCGGCGGCAATGCACCCGAAAGACCACCCCGCTTTCGTCGCAAGAAAGGTCCGACGCGCGATAGTCGTTGCCCTCCTTCAAGCCGGCGCGGACCACGCGGGCGCAAGTGCGCCGCGCCAGGGATTCGGACCAGGGGTCGTCGCCGTTGACAAAGAGGACGCCGCCGGGGGGCAGAACTTCCGCGATGGTTCCCTCCTCGCGGGCGACGCCGGCCAGGTCGCCAAAAAACTCCAGATGCTCCCGGCCGATGTTGGTGACCACTCCGTGGGAAGGGGCGGTCATTTCCAGCAGCGGCGCCAATTCGCCCGGGTGGTTGGCGCCCACCTCCAGCACGGCGGCTTGGTGGGAACGCTCCAGCCGCAGCAGGGTCAGCGGCACGCCGATCTCGTTGTTGAAACTGGCTTCAGACCAGAGCGCGCGTTTTTTTTGCCGCAAGACCGATGCGATCAATTCCTTGGTGGTGGTTTTTCCGTTCGAGCCGCCCACCGCGATGACTGGCAGCGCGAAATCCCCGCGGTAACGCGCTCCCAGCCGGCCTAGGGCGCGCCGCGTGTTGTCCACCGCGATCACCGCGCACTCATCAAAATCGGCGGGCAGTTTGGCGCGCTCGGCCACGATGGCGCCGACGCCCCGCCCGGCCGCCTCGGGCAGAAGGGCGTGCGCGTCGAACCGCGCTCCGGCCAGGGCGAAAAAAAGGTCGTTCGGCTCCGCCAGGCGCGAATCGGTGCAAACACGCGCCACCATTTTGCCGGGGGAGCCGTGGCGCAGCTCACCCCCGGCGGCTTGGGCGATATACTGGAGCGGGCGCGGTTCCATCGGGGGTTCCAATCGGGGAGGGATGCGGCTGGGGGCCTTGGTTTTTGGGGTCGTTCTTTTAATTGTTTTTGACAGGACGCGCGCCCGCCGGAAACGCCGCGGCCGCCGCGAGCGCCGGGCTGCCCGGAGCCGCCGGCTCGATGTCCGGCGCGAGATCCAAATAATTGGCGGCCCGTTCCGCGATGGCCTTGAAAATCGGGCCGGCGGCCGCGCCCCCGAAATGGTCCCCCTTGGGCGGTTCATCTATGAACACGGCGATGCACAATTGGGGATCGTCCGCCGGGAAAAAACCGATGAACGAACTGAAGTACTTGTCGCTTGCGTAGTGGCCGTTTTCCACCTTTTCCGCCGTGCCGGTTTTTCCGGCGACGGTGTAGTGCTCCAGGCGGGCTTTGGGCGCGGTGCCCTCGCTGCCGACGACGGTTTTCAATGCGGTGACCATCTGCGCCATGGCGGCGGGGCTGGCCACCTGGCGCACCGGCTGCGGCCGGTACCGGACCGCGGTTCTGCCGCTGGCATCCACCAGGCGGTCCACCAGCATGGGCCGCATGAGCAGGCCCTTGTTGGCGATGGCGCTCATGGCCATGGCCATTTGCAGCGGCGTCACCGCCACCCCTTGTCCCATGGGAATCCGGGCAATGGAAACCTTGCTCCAGCTTTTCAGCGGTGGCAGATCCCCCCACACTTCGAACGGCAATGGAATCCCGGTGCGGGAGCCAAAGCCAAAATTGCGGATGTAACGGTAGAGGGAATCCTCCCCCAGCCGTATGCCGATCTTGGCCGCGCCGATGTTGGAGGATTTGGTGATGATATTTTCCACCGTGAGCGTTCCGTAGGATTCATGATCATGCAGCACCGCGCCGGCGTAGGCGAAATGCCCGCGCTCGCAATCAAAGGCGTCCGCCAGACTGACCGCCCGCCGGTCCAGCGCCCCGCTGACCACCACGATTTTGAAAGTCGAACCCGGCTCGTGCGTGTCGGAAATGACGCGATTGCGCAGGGCCTCCGGCGGAAAAGACCCAGGGTGGTTGGGATCAAAGTTGGGAACGTTGGCCAAAGCCAGGATCTCCCCCGTGCGCGGTCGAATCATCACCGAGGAAATGCTGATCGGGGAAAGCTTGCGCATCCCTTCCGCCAGTTCGGTCTCCAGGATGTTTTGCAAGCCGGCGTCCAGGGTCAGAACCACGTTGAGTCCGTCGCGGGGCGCGACGTCCTCGTCGCGAAACGCCACCAATTCGTGCTGGTCTTTGGCCAATTCCGTGCGCCGCCAGCCGCCGATGCCCGTCAGGTTGGTGTTGAATTCCAGCTCAATGCCGTCAACGCCGCTTTGCTCCGCGCCCTCCCCGCTCACGTAGCCCAGGACATGCGCGGCCAGGCTCTGGTTTGGATAGACCCGCATCTGGTCGTCGGTCGCGAAAATGGCCTTCTCATGGAGTGCGCGGCAGGCGGCCCGGTCCTGGCTTTTGAGCTTGGATTCCGCCACGCCCAAGGGAAGCGCCGCCATGGTTTGCCGGATTTGATCCCACGATTCCAGGGAGACCTTATGTTTGAGCACCACGTACTTGGAGAGATTGGTCTTGCCCTCAGCCACCATCAGGCGGGGCGCCAGGCGCTCCAGCAAATACTCCTGGTTGGTCTCCAGCAAGGGTGCCAGCGCCCGGGCCACCAGCACCCGCTTGTCGCCCAGAAGAGACGGGTCGGCGCAAACCATCTTGGCCGGAATGCTCACGGCCAGAGGGTTGCCGCGGATGTCAAGAATCTGCCCGCGCATGGCGTCGCGCACGATGGTGCGGACGGTGTTGGTGGCGGCCAGGCCCTGGAGCTCCTCGTGGCGCAGCACCTGCCAATCCACCAGGCGGTAAGCCAGCGACAAAAACGCCAACAGCAACCCGAAGGCAAGCAAATACAATTTCCGATACTGCCAGGCCAGATTCATGTTTTTCCAATCAGCCAGCCGCTCGCGCTGCCCGGTTCCTCTCCAGGCGAACGCGAGCGGCGGCCAAAATCAGTCGCGGCGTTCCCGCGGCAGGCCGCGCCCCGGCCGCGCATCCGCCGCCGCGGCCGGGCCATCCGGCGGCGGGTCTGTCATGCGGATGACCTGCGCCAGCGCCGGCGGCCCCAAACCCAGGTTCAATTCCCTCACCCGCTGGTCCAGAGCGACGGGCGAACAGGAGGCCGCCAGTTGATCGCGCCGGACGCGGTTTTGGCGCTCCAGTTCGCTGAGCCGGATTTCCGACTTCTTCACCTGGTCCCCCAACACGCTGATCTGGTTCTTGAACCAGTCGTAACCGACGCCCAGCGTCACGAACACCGCGAAGAGCGCCAGCGCCGTCAACGCGGCCCCGGGACGAAATCCGGTCTCACTTTTTCTGTTTCGGGCCATGCTCCACACACTTTTCCAACACGCGACATTGCGCGCTGCGGCTGCGCGGATTCTCCCGCGCCTCCGCCGCCCCGGGCCGGATGGCTTTCCGCTCGACCCAGCGCAAAACCGGGGGGCGGGGCCGCCGCAACTCCGGCACATCCGGTTCCCCCGCTTCATAATCCCGCGACAGCCGGCCGCCGAATTTCTTCAACACCCGGTCCTCCACCGAGTGAAACGAAATCGCGGCCAGCCGGCCGCCCGGTTTCAAAATCTCCACCGCCGCTTCCAGTCCCCGCCGCAAATGGCCCATCTCGTCATTCACCGCGATCCGCAACGCCTGAAACACTTTGGTCGCCGGATGGGTTCTTCTTCCGCCGCGCGGAGCAACCCTTTCGATCAACTCCGCCAATTCTCGCGTCCGCCGCAGAGGTTCCACCCGCCTCTGCCGCTCGATGGCCCGCGCCATGCGCCGCGCATGCGCTTCCCCGCCGTACTCCCAGAATATCCTCGCCAGTTCCTCAACCCCGGCCTGGTTGAGCAGCGCCGCGGCCGTCAGTTCCTCCTCCGCATCCATCCGCATGTCCAGCGGCCCGTCGCTTTGGAAACTGAAACCCCGCTCCGGCAAATCCAATTGCGGCGAGCTGACCCCCAAATCCAGCACCACCCCGTCGCAACTATTCGGCTCAATCCACCCCGCCAGATCGGCGAACGACCCCTGCCGGATTTCAAACCGCCCCGCGAATGGCGCCAGCCGCGCCTGCGCCGCCCGCACCGCCGTGCCATCCCGGTCGCAGCCGAACAGCTTTCCCGTCGGCGCGCTGGCCTGCAGCAGTGCCGCCGCGTGTCCGCCCCCGCCGATCGTTCCGTCCACATAAATCCCCCCCGGCCTGGGCCGCAACGCCTCCACCACTTCCCGCGTCAACACTGATCTGTGAATAAACTCGCACACTCTAACTCGGGTTCATGGCTGCAATTCCGCCAATGGCACTGGCCGCTCCGGTGGCGCGCCGCCATCGCCTTCCACCGCCGGGTCTTTGAGTTTGATCCAGCGGGCGGTCGCCCGCGCCCAGCAATTCCCGGGCGTCTGGCTGTCGGCGGCATGGGACCCCTGGGCGGCTTCGTTCTTTGGCGTCACGACCACCAGGTCGGCTTCGCTCAAGTCGTTTCTAAGCACCGTCACCCTTTCCAAAGCCAGTTCCCCCTGGGCGCGCGGGAGCGCGTCGCGGGCCGGGGAACGCGCGCCCAACTTGAACACTCCCGGCAGGCGCGCCGTCAAACCGGACCAGGAGGCCAGCCTCGCCATCTTGGTCCAGAGACGCGCGGCGAACGAGCCGGCCCGGCGCCAATAGGAAGGGGTGGCCGCCGGCGCCGCGGCAGGCGCCGCCATCGGACGGGAGGGGATCGGCGCGCTTTGCGCGGGCGCGGGCGCGGCTGCCGCGGGCGCTCCCCCTTCCTCCAACAGGTTGGGCTGGACAGCCGGCGCAGGGGCGCGGACGGCGGACGGATGCATGGCCCGGAGCCGTCCGCTGGGACCGAATCTCGGAAAGGGATTTCCGGTCGGCAGCTTGTAGGCGCCAGTCCGGTCCTGCACCCGGACCAGCGACCGTCCCATTGTCCACAATGCCAAGTTGCTGGTTTTCATTCGAGTAATTGGAGGGCGCGACTGAGTTCGGATTTCTGCAAGGCCTTCATTTCCGCGTAACGCTGCGGCGGCCAGATTTCAAAATAATCGAGCATGCCGGCGAAAACCGCCTCGTCCCCGATGCCCGCCGCGTCGGCCATTTCCGCGGGAATGGCCAGCCGTTTGGCGCTGTCCACCGACACCCTGGCCGACGAACTCCCAATGTGGCGTTTGAGCACGGTCTTTTCCGCGGTCGGCATGGCGGCGATTTTTTCCCGCAGCTTGTCCATTTCCTCCGGAGGCAATACCCGCAGGCACGGTCCGCAGTCATGCTGCGGCCACACAATCATCGTAAATTCAATGGGCTTGGCCGACCGCCACGGGAAGGGCAACTGCACCCGGCGATTCGGGTCCACCGCATAACGATGGAGCGAGTCGTAAGTGATTTTCTGCGTACCTGGCGCCGGCATAACTCATCTCGTTCTTTGGCGCGGATGCCAAAAGTTGACCTGCACGAAACACCAACCTGGTCCCCAAAAAAATACAATTAAATCCAATTCTTTCCGCGTGTCACCAAATTTACCCGCTTTTCCCCGCACGTCAAGCGAAATATGCCGCTTTTTCGCCAGAAACTTGTTCACAAAGTTATTCACATTCCAGACCGGGGTCGTTACCCTTCCGGGCGATGCTGTCTGGATTGCGCACCGTGGATTTTGAATTTGAGCTTCCGCCCGGGTTGATCGCCCAAAACCCGGCCCCGCAGCGCGACCAATCCCGTCTGCTGGTGGCCCACCGCGCCACGCAACGCCTTGAGCACAGGCGGTTTACGGACTTGCCGGACTATTTGCGCCAGGGCGACGTGCTGGTGCTCAATGATTCGCGGGTCATCCCGGCGCGGTTGCGAGGGCGCAATGCGCGCACGGACGGGCGGTTTGAAATTCTGTTGCTCGAAGAGGCCGCCCCCAACAGTTGGTGGGTCCTCTTGCGCCCCGGCAAACGAGCGCCGCGGGGAACAAAAATCGGGATTCTCGCTCCCAATCAATCCCCAACGGCCATCACCGCCACCGTGGAGGAGATCGCCGGCGACGGACGGCGGCGGCTGCGCTTCGGCGGCGTGGAAAATATATTGACAGAGCTGGACGCCCTGGGCGAAACGCCGCTGCCCCCTTACATCCGGCGGACCCGCCCCCTGCCGGAGGACCGGCAACGCTATCAGACCGTCTATGCGCGCGCCCCCGGAAGCGTGGCCGCCCCGACGGCCGGGCTGCACTTCACCGAGGCGGCGCTGGCGCTAATCCGGGCGCGCGGCGTCAAAACCTGCTTTGTCACTTTGCACGTGGGGCCGGGAACTTTCGCCCCGGTCAAGGCCGATTTCCTGGCGGACCACCGGATGCACCAGGAACAGTTTGAAATCAGCCTGGAAACCGCCCGCGCCATCGCCGAAGGCAAGACCCGCCGGGCGCGCGTCATTGCCGTGGGAACGACCACGTTGCGGGTTTTGGAGAGCGTGGCCGCGGAGAATTCCGGCCGCATCGCGCCCGGCCGCGGCGCCACACGAATTTTTATTCATCCGCCGTTCGCCTTTAAAATTGTTGACTCGCTCCTGACCAATTTTCATCTCCCCCGCTCCACCTTGCTCATGCTGGTCAGCGCCTTCGCCGCGCCGGGGACGACAGGCGGGCGCGAGTTCATCTTGCGCGCCTACCGCGAGGCGGTGGCGCGGCGCTACCGCTTCTTCAGCTACGGGGACGCGATGCTGCTGCTGTGAAGTTGGCCTCCACCCCCGGCCATTATGGCGAGCTGATCGCCACGGACAACTGGTAGAAAACAGCCGTCGCCCCAGGCTCCTTGATGTTGAAAACGCCGGTGCCGTTGGTTGTCACCGAGGCCGTGTTGGTCAAGGTTTGCCATCCGTTATGGAGATTGGTGGAGCAGAGCAGTTGATACAAGCGGCCTCCCTGCCAGGGCGCGAAGGCCACCGTGTTCGTCTGGGATCCCGGCGTCACGGAGAATTGCAGAAAGCTGGAGGCGGAAGTGGGATCAGTGCCCAGAACGTATTCCGCGTAATTGGAATACCCGTCTCCATCCTCATCCGCCGAGCCGCTGACGCTGCCGCCAAAATAGAAATTCGCCCACCAGGCGGGCACGGAACCATTGGTGGGCGCGTCCTGGGACAAGTCGTAAGACCAGCGCACCGCGTTGGCCAGCACGCTCGTGGTGGGGTCCTGGGAGTTGTTGTAGATGACCACCGAACCAGTGGTCCCGCTGGCATAATACACCGACGGGGCCAGCAATTGCCAGCTCCCGGAATTGACAGTTTGGTTGACACTGGCATACACCGCGTTGGTGGAGCCGGTGATAATCACCGGCGTGTTGCTGGAGACGCTCGGCCTGCCAGGATACCAAATGTAAACGTCATAGGTGCCCGCGGTCGGAATGTTGGGCGTATAGGTGGCCCAGGCGGTCGGGTTTCCGGTCACTCCAAAGGTGTAATAGTAGTCTGAGCCAATGATGTTAGTGGGGTAGATGCCCGTGGCCGCGGCGTCGGCCAGCCACTTGGCCCCGTCCTCGGCCGAATAGGCGGCATCCCCCGTGCCCAATGTCAGCGATGAAACGGTGGCGAAGGATCCGTTGGTCGTCGCCAGCAGTCCGCTGGTCACCGAACGGGCCTGGAAGTAATAATTGGTGTCGGGCAGAAGTCCGGTCAGCAGGACCACATGGCGGGTGTTGAGGTTGGTGTTCAAAAAGGAGGGACTCTCGTTGGTCGTCGTCAATCCGTACTCCACCTGGTCGGTGGCCCCGTAGGGAGTGTTCCATGTGATGAACGCGCTGGTCACCCCCGGAACGACCGCCAGATTGTACGGCTGCGGCGCATTGGTGATGACGGTGGTGACTGACGCATGGCCGTCCTTCGGCACCGGATTAGGCCCGCTGTTGGCGGAAACATACCCGGTATTCGACACGCTGCCGGCGGTTTGCACGATGGCGGTAATATGCAACGTGACGACCTGATCCATGGCCATCGAACCAATGTTGCAGTAAACCACGTTCAGAAGATTGCTGTAGCTGCCCTGCGTTAATGTCACTCCCGACAAGCTCAGGCCCGCCGGCAATGCGTCGGTGACGATCACCCCGTAGGCCGGAACCGGCCCCAGGTTCTCCACACTCAGATTGTAGGTCACCGGTTGCCCGACGGGCAGGGACGTGGGAGTGCCGGTCATGGAGAGGAACATCGTGGGAGCATCAATCGGCGTGACCACTTGCGCCGTGTAATTGGAGCTGAAGTTGGCAAACAAGGTGGCGGAATTGGTGGCCCGCCCATTGCTCAGGCCAAGCGATGTGAAGCTGATCGAAGTGAACTGGCCGGGGTCCAACTCATGGATTTCGCACCCGATGGTGTTTTGGTTGGTGCTCAGATCCCCGCTCACCCCCTGGATCGTCACCCCTTCCAGGGCAAGGTTTGTGCTCAGCACCTCCGCCAGCGTCAATGCGTAGGCCGGAATCGTCCCCACGTTGGTGATGTTCACCTCATTGGTCACAGTCTGCCCAATGGCAATAAGCGAAGGCGTCCCCGTCATGGTCAAGGTCAACACCGGCGGGATAATCGGCGTGACCACTTGGTTGGTGAAGCCGCCCTCGCCCAGATTGTCCGTGACCACGGCGGTGTTGGTGGCCAGGCCGATGGCCACTCCCGCCGCCGTGAGCGTCATCGTCGCCGTCTGGTTGGTGGCCAGCGGACCCAGGTCAAAGACCTCGATGTTCGGGTTGGCGCTGGTGGATTCATTGGCGAGACTCGCCCCCAAATAGAAAAGATTTGTTGACAGATCTATGGAAAGGAGCGCATTCGACGAGGGGACTATCCCCCCGTTGGTCACGTTGACCGGCCCGACGTTGGTCACGCTGAACGTGTAAACCACCTCCTGGTTGCCGCCGATGTTGGTCGGCAGGCCGGTGATTCCCAGCGCAAAGGCGGGCGCCACGTAGTTCGTCAGGATCTGGGTCACGGCGCTGGCCGTGTTGTTGGTGTAGGGATCGAGGAATGTGTTATAGACCACCGCGGAATTGGTGGCCAAGCCCGGCGCCACACCCGCCGCCGTCATGCTCACCGTAAACGCCTGGCCAACGGGCAGGGCGCCGAGTTGGAAGGTGTAGTCGTTTTGATTGGTGCTCACGGTCGCCCCCGGCGGCACGGTCACTTCCGTCAAGGATAGGTTGGTGGGCAGGATGTCGCTGAGCGTCACGCCGGTCGCCGCCACCGGCTGCAGGTTGGTCACCGTCATCGTGTAAGTGACCGCGGGCCGCCCAAGGCCGGTGATGGGCGGCGAACCAATCATCGTCAGAACCAGGTTCGGCGAGTCGTCGGGCGTCACCAACGTGAACACGTTGTTGTTGGTGAACAAGTCCAGCACTCTCTCGGATTCAACGGACGCAATGTTGGTAATGTTGCCAGAACTAATCACCGTCCCGCGAATGAGCAGGGTGGCGCTTCCGGCGGGTGCCAGCGTTCCGACCGGCCAGGACAGAGTATTGCCGCTTAGAGTATAGCTGCTGACCGAGGGAGCGCCCCGAATGGCGTTCAAAAACGGCGACACCACATCGGTCAGCTCGGTCGCGGGGGCGCTGCTCGGCCCGCCGTTGCTCACGGTTAGAAAATACTCCACCTGCGAGCCAAGTTGCAACGGGTTGGGCGTGTTGGTCAGTCCCATGGTGACAGACAAATCCGCCAGCCCGGTGATCGCCACCGATCCAACGGCTATGTCAAACTTGTTGGTAGGCCCATCGGGATTGGCTGACGCAAAATCTTCCGAATTATCCGCCCACACAGGGTAAAAGGTGCCGCCGTAAAACGCCAATCCGTTGTAATCGCCATAGTCCGACCCCGACGCATAGTTCTGCGCCAGGAATGATTCCGACGGGTTGGTGCTCATCCCCTCATTGCTCGCAAATGACAATCCCCCGTCCACACTCACCGTCACGAACATCTCCGCGTCATCGTTCGGCTGGTTGTCCACTGTCCCGGCCATGTCTATGGTGGTGTTCGTGATGATGATATTGGTCGTCCCGACTACCTCGTAATTTGTGTTCGTCGTGATATCCACGTTGGTGGTCGTCATAATGGGCCCGCCCCCGTTGGTTTCATACTCGTAGTTTGTCAGCGTCGTGTAGTTTGTCAAAATGGTGGGTCCATTGTCATTGCGGCAGTCATACCAGCTCACCGCCACCGCCCCGTCGGTTGGATCCAGCGCCACGCGCGGCATGAACTTGCTGTTCTGCGTGAAATCGTCATTCACCCGCGTTTGCCCGCTCCAAGTCGCCCCGGCGTCGTCCGAAGTCACCATGAAAATATCCAGGTCATAAGGCGTCGGGCTTCCCTGGCCCGTATAAACCAGGTAAGCCCGGCCATATTGCTGGCTGGCGGGATTAGTGTCCCAGGCCAGTCCCACCGATGAATTGAGGCCCTGGCCATCCGGCGCCGCGGGAATGAGCGTGTTGCCGCCGATCCCATTGTCCGTCGCCAGCGTCGCCGCGCCAAAACCCTCCGGTCCCAACCCGTCGGGGTCCACACTCACGTATATGTTGGCGCTGCCGGTCGAGTCATTGTTGTCTTGATACGCCACCATCACCTGGCCGCCCGCCCCGACGGCAATGTCCCCGAATCCGCAGTCAATGTTCGCGCCTGGAATTATCTCCTGAGGCCCGAACGACCCGAAATTTGTCAGCCCATTGACCTGGACTCCTTGCGCCACCAGCGGGCTGCCGATGCTGATCAGTCTGTAATCGTAATACAAAACCCAAAGGCTCCCCAGCGCCGGACCGCTGCCCACCGCGATTCTCTGTTCAATGGTGTTATCTCCCGTGGCCAGGTTGGTCAGCAGTGTGAACGACTGCCCCCCGTTGGTGCTGAACGCCACGTCCGTCCCGGAGGAGTTGTCCGCGTAGGCCAGGAACAAATTCCCATACCCGTCCCACGCCACCGCCGGATCATAGCCGCCAGGCAGATTCGTCAGCGCGCCGGGCTGCCAACTGCTCCCCGCGTTGGTGCTGTACCGGCTAAACAGGCCGGGGGAGAAACCCGCATTGGTGTTCCCCGCGATAAACAACTGGCTGGGCTGCAGTGGATTCAGCGCGATGACTCCGTCTGTTTCGTTGCCCTTCACCTTGCTCACATCCGTCAGCGTTCCATTTGTAAAACCCAGGCTGCCGCTGGTCGCTGTGCCGCCCGGATTGACCGAGTTAAACACAAAATTACTGACCGACACATTCAAAACACCCGTCCCTCCCCCGGTTATTCCCACGTAAGCCGTGTTCGCTCCCACGGCGGCGGACAGATCGGCATTGAAGTTGGTCGTGAATGTGGCTTTGGTAACGGTGTCTGTCACAGTGACGGTGGTCACATAGCCGGCATAGACAATGTTCACCGCGATGGCATTGGTGCCGCGGAAATTCACCGCGCCGGTGGAGATATACCCGTTGGGACCTCCCCCGGGAACCGTCACCGGTGCGTAGCCCAGACCGGGTCCCCCGCCCGCGGGGTTGATATCAAAGGCGATTCCCGTGGCCGACGTCAAACCGACATAACCCAGATCATTATACACCACCTGCCCAACGGCGTTGACTCCCTCATTCTGGAGGACGAACGCAATCCCGGCGTCATCCGTCTCCGCCGCGTTCTTGAACACGAACGAAGCCGTGAAACCGCCGATGTACTGGGGGGTGTCGTAAAACGCCGTGTTGGCGTCGTCTGCGTTGGTGCCTACGATGAGAACGTTGTTTGTAATCACAGGCGCGCTCTGGCTGTTCGTCGCCATGTTCAGCGTCCAGTTGGTGCCATTGACCCCAAAGCCTGCGATTTGCCCCTCTACCGGGCTGGTGAGGCAGAAAGCCAAAAGGGCGGCGGCTCCAGCAACGAATTTTCCGGGATTCATATTCTCTCTTGTCAACAAATTGCCTTGCATTTCAACGTACCGGCCAATCAAAGCAACGACACCAGACAACGTGGAGCGCTAACTCTATGGCGTTTGAACACTATTAACACTACCCCATTCAATTACAACACCAAATTGGAAGAAACTTCCGCGCTTTGCCCGTTCCCCCCCGCGCGCACGGGCCCGGCCCCCGCCCGGCGGAAGCCCGCCTCCGCCCTCGGTTCCGCCCAAATCCTCCCCAGGCACGCCAGCAGCCCGTCCAACTTCTCCCGCGAATACTCCCCCATCAGGCATATCTGGATCCAATTGCGCCGCCGCAAATAATCGCTGTTGCAACTCACCAGAAAACCCGCCTGTTCCAGCCGCTGCGCCACCTCCAGACCATCTTGCCCGGCCGAACACGCCACCGTCACCACTCCGGGCATCGCCTCCGTTTCCGGCGTGATCAGATCCAAACCAAGCTGCCGCAGCCGCCCCCGCAGCCAGCTCGTGTCCTCCGCCAATTGCGCGAACCGCGCCGGCCAGTCCACCCGCCCCAAGGCCGCATCCAGCGCCCGCGCCAGGTTCGACGAATGCGTGAACGCAATCCCCTGATTCCGCGCGCACCAGCCCAAATCCAGATACCGCGGCAACCGCGCCGACGCCTCAATCTGGTGATTGTAAAAAACCATGCACAAGCCCGGATACGCCGCCAGCCCCTTCCCGCTCGAGGCGGTCGCCAGATATACTCCCCCCAAATTCACCGGCGTCACCCCCATGGAGCTGATGCAATCGGCGCACAGCTTGATCTTCCGTTTCCCGCACAGCGACTGCAATGGCGAAAGCGGATTCAACATGCCCGTCGAAGTCTCCCCGTGCGCGAACCACAACCACCCCACCGCGGGCGAACGCGACAGAAACTGCTGGATCGCCGCCATGTCGAATGGCTCGCCCCAGGCAAACTCCAACGTGTCGAAGGTCAGTCCAAAACGCCGCCCCTGGTCCACCAATCGGTCCCCGAACTCCCCGTTGCTCAATATCAACCCCGGCTTCTCCTGCAGCGACAACTGCGCCGCCACCGCGTCATTGGCCAGCGTGCCGGACCCAAGCAGGATTTGCGCCTCCCGCGTCCCGGCCATCTGGCAGAGCCGCCGCCGGATCTTCTGAAACTCCTCCACAAAACGGTCCGAACGATGCGATTCCGGCGGACGTTCAAACGCCTTGCGCACCTCCCGGTGGATGCCCACCGGCCCCGGCAGAAAGCTGGCCGGCCCCGCCGTCCGCAACGGCAGACGGAAAAACTCCTCCGCCTTCCTCTCAAAACCCTCCAGCGTCAGATACATCGGCTGAAACATCGCCTCCCCTTTGCCCACCAGCGGGCCAAACGGCACAAAGCCTAGATGCCGGTAAAGTTTTTGCTGGCGCGTCGTGCCCGATATTATCCCCATGTTGTATCCGTGCTCCGCCCCAAACTGCCACATCAGTGCAATGATCCCACGGAATACCTGGCTGTGCCGAAATTCCTTTTCCACCGCCAGCAGCCGGATTTCACACGGCCGGCGGCCCGGAGGCAAAAATGAATCCAGATTCGGCAGCTTTTGGTCCAGCGAAAAGGGCCGGCGTCCCCGCGCCGCCACCATCCCCACCACTTGGTTTCCGCTCAGACAGATCAGGTAGGTGTTCTCGCTGTGGAACTTATCCACCAGACGCGGCGTCTCCGCCGGCTGATGCTGCGGGATTTCCTCCACGAATGTCCGATAGTTGAGCTGGTGTATCTGCTCAAATTCCCAATCCTCGGTGGCGATCTTAAATCGCAGCGCGCTTGTGCTCATAGTTCTTTAAACGTCTCGTCCGCTTCCGGCGCGGCGTTCCGCCTCTCTGCTAATTCGTGGATGCCCTGCGTCATGTTCCGATGATGCGCCAATAGCACCAGTCCCGCAAGCACGGAAATTCCCCAGATGTGCGCACGGTCTTCCCGCAAACAGAAACTGGCCGCCGGCAACGAGGCGAACGCCACCAGGCTGGCCGCCACAGACCGCCGCGTCCACGCGTACACCAGCCCAAACAAAACCAGAAAAACCAACGTCACCTCGCAGTCATAGACCAGCAACCCCGCCAGCGAAGTGGCCACCCCTTTGCCTCCCCGGAAACCCAATTGCGCCGGCCAGACGTGTCCCGCCACCACCGCCAGCAACGCCAGCAGCGCGACCCGGTCGCTGCCCGTCAGCGCAAACGCCAGCCAGACCGCCACGCCCCCTTTGGCCAAATCTCCCGCCATCGTGAGCACAAATCCGTTGGACCCAAGCGCCCGCCGCGCGTTGCGCGCCCCGGTGCTCCCGCTGCCCATTTGCCGCACGTCCTGGCCCGTGCGCATCCGCACCAGATAATACCCGGTGTTTATGCACCCCAGGCCGTACCCAGCCAGCATCACCCCAATGAACATCAGTGGGGACACTCCTTCGCCGATAAATCTTTCCATCCAGGACATAGGACACAATGCCGCCATCGGGCCGGCACACGCGATCTTACGCAGAACCCCCGCAATTTCAAGATCAAGTTCCACCCCCAAAAAAATGCAGTTTAGAAATGTCTCGCAAAAATGGCCGCGGCGTCCCGCCGCGATTCTGACCCAGCCAAGTTCATTCCTCCCCTTCAACGTCGGGTGAAGAAATAGCGCAAGTCCAATCAAATTGCGGCAATGAATAACCCGCGCCAATAAAAATGAACGCATCCGAAAAGCGGTCCGGCAGTTCATTGTAGATTTCTCCCGCCTTCGTTTTGAATCCGCCTTCGATCGCCACCATGCCGTCAAATAAACTGCACAACAAACGGAACTGCATCCCCCCGGCCGCGCAAAGCAGCAAAACACTCCAAACCCAGTGATGCGTCGTTCGACCAGCCAGACAAAAACAAATACCCGCTCCGGCTGCGAATACGGCCCCCGCCACCGATATAACATTCGGACGAATGCCGGCGCGGGTCAGCAAACCTGCAATGGCTGCCGCCCATCTTGTGTCGCGCGATTTCAACGGACGGCGGGTAATATCATCATGGTTGCTCATTTTCTCTTGCGAGCCTTCCGCGTCATGTGCAAAAACGAACCGGCTTTGTCATAGTTCCATCAGAGAGCAATGGCAGTCCAGCGCCATTTCAGGTAGTGGGCTACTTTGAAATTTGATTTCTGCCAGGCAGCCCGCCATGGTATTGTGCCGGCAATGATGATTAAACCCGCCAAAAAGCGAAAGGGGGATGCCGTCCAAGTCGCGTACAGCGTCATGCAGGCCGTGACAGCCCTGAGCAACAAGCCCATTGTCGCCCCGCCCCTCAAAAAGCCCAAGAAAAAGCGGTAATTTTTGGGCTTTCCTCATGAGCCTACTTTGGGCTTCATTAGCTGGATATGCGAGTCACTGTCACCCGTGGAAGGATGCTGTTTAGTGACTTTTTACGGCTATTTATTGGGAAGCACGTGGCGAGCGCAAGTTGTTCTCTGGCTTGTAAATTGCTTTTTCATAGAAGTTATTCACAGGAGATTTAGGCCGGTTTTGGGGACATTAGTTGCAGAACCCATGACCCGTGGGCGAGTTGGTTTTTGGTG
>JBEKOF010000011.1:0-34728 GCA_049522055.1 Verrucomicrobiota bacterium
GCTTTCACCGTCGAATTGACCTTGCGGAATTCTCCGCCCGTTGCGCCGTTTGTTGTGCGCTGGCTTTACCCGCTGATGCGCCGGGATGAATCACTTGACCCCTCGAAGCTAAAGAAGCCGCCGGGCCGCACGCCGCAACACACCGGGGATGACATATTGAAGTTGTTGACCGGGGATGGATTGACTGCAACCAAATGGGAGAAGGCCGCTGAGAGGCGCGGCATAAGGCGCCGGACGTTTTACCGCCTCAAGAACGCGCTCGAAGGTTCCGGGCGAATAACCCAAGCGAAAGGCAATTGGACACCCGCAAAAGCAGGGTAGTGCCAGAAGTGCCAGAAGTGCCATTGACACCTTTGGCACTATTGGCACCCATGCGAAGTGCCAGAAGTGCCAAACCCCATTAGGGTTGGCACTGGCACCGACACGTCTAACAGTGTGCAACCGACACCATTATGACACCCAAGCCTTTCATGCAAACACCCTGCCTTGAACGCGCTCATGGGGCAATACCGGCATGGCGGCGGGATGATCCCCGCCGTGCCGAATCCTGAAAGCATGTGGGGGAGATACTGGTTTCCTCCCGGCACGGTATGGTGGAGACTGTAACCACGCCATGTCCAGCCTGTCGAATGCCACCGGGTTCGCCCCGTCACCCGGCAGCCTGATGCTTACAAAGGCCATCGCTGGCTATTTTTGACCAGTTCACGGGAGGGGGCATTATTAGATGCGAGTTTGTAAGTGCCGTAATTCCAGCGTTACACCCCAAGTTTGCGGCAGTGCGCGAAACGATTTGCCCGGCAAAACAGGGATGTCAGCGCCCGGTCAACCGGCCATGAATGCCCCCAAATCCAGTCCGAAAAACCTTGTCCGCAATCCCAGATCGGCGTTAAATCGCCTTGGGGTGCAAGATGCGCCCCGGCGGGTTGCCAGAGCAGCCGGCCATACAGATTTAGCGTAGCGGTTAGGTCGAACGAAACCTGAGAATTTTCGAGCAAAGACCTGTTCCGAGCAACGCGCCACCTGGCGCGGCTCGGCGCATTCTTTGCAGGCCCTCTCAGGTGCCTCGTTCGGGTGCGTTGGGTCCGCGCCTTTTCCTTCCCGTGGCGCGGAAACGAAACCTTGAAATGCCGATGTGAGCAGTGCGGCCAGAAGATTGAATACCCTGACGACTTGGAAGGTCGCTACACGGATTGTCCTGCTTGCGGCAAAGCCACAAAGCTGGAAAACATCGCCACGAGGATAAAAGTCGAGTTAGACCAACCACCCGCGAGCAAGCAAACTGACAATAATGGTTGCGCCGGGTGCGTGGTGCTTTTGATCTATCTTTTTATCGCCATGCTGATTCTCGCAGGCTGTCAAATCATTTTCGGGCATCATTTTTAGAGGGAAAAGAACATGAACGAAACCAATTATATCAAGTGTCCCTGCCTGCATTGTGGGCAGCAGATTGAATTTCCCGCGTCGGCAATCGGGGACACCGTGCAATGTGCCTACTGTAGTAAACAGATAGTGCTGCAAGGGCCAGTGGCAGGAGCAACCGACCGCAAGCTGGTTCCCGTTTCGCTAAAATCACCATCGCCGATTCGTGTATCGCTGCCGGTTCATCTGGCGCGGCCAGCAGCGTCGGTTGGCGGGCCGTACAAACGAGATTTTAAGGTCGCTGGTTCGAGGGTGGCGAAACCTGGGTTGGGCGTTGGTGGCGCGTCAGGAGCGAAAAGGCAGACAACGCTCGCCATTGTTTCCGTTGCCGTGCTTTTGGGAGCAATTCTGTCCATTTACGGCATTCACATTCACGAACAAAAAAGGGCGCGAGAGCAAGAAGCAGCACGCAGCAAAGCAGAGCAAACCCGTCTGGCAATGGAGGAGGCGGCAAAGCGCAGCGCGGCGGAAGCTGAACAGGAGCGGGCGCGTGTGGCGATGGAGGAGGAAAACGAGGCGAAGCGGGTGGCGCAGGCGGAAGAAAATGAGCGGGCGCAGTTGGCACAGGCACAGGAGCAAAAGCGTCTGGCTGAGTTGGAGCAAGAGCGAATTCTAAGTCAACTTCCCGTCGCGCTGGCCTCCAACAATTTTGTGGAACTTTCTTTTAGCAAAGGCGAACTCCTGGATTTTGATTCTGAGGGAATTCATCTCTACACGGAAGATCGCCCGGTACGGTTCCCGTGGGCTATGCTCACGGAAGATGATGCGAACATTCTGCTGAGGACGCCAAAGGGATTTGAGGCAACGACCGCCTTTGGTTCAAAAGCCAATCTCCCCGCCGATGATGATGCGTCTGACCTGAGACAGCAAATGCGGAAAATCTGGCGTCAAGGGAGCACCCTTAAAGAGCGGTTCACTACCCGGATGGAAATTTTGGGAATCTGCGACGAATACAACCGGGCGCGGGCGCGTTACATTACGGCATCCGCAAACAGCTTGGCGTACGATGCAGCCGCCCGGAAAGCCAAGGATCAGGCCGATCAGGCAGCGGCGCAGCAGAGGGCTGGCAGCTTTTACGCCCTCAGCCCGTCGGCGCGGCAATCTTACCTTGGCGGAGTATCACCATTCGATAGTACTTCTTCCTTGCTTCAAAACTTGGCGGCGAACCAAATAATGTCGGCGAGCAGCAAGCCGGACTACAACAAAGCTAATTTGGATTCACAGGCGGCCAGTGCTCAGGCGGCTGGAGCGGTCACTGTTGAGAATGCGTTGGATGGATACGTCGGGAGGTTGGCCGGATTGGGTTTCAATCTGCCCAACAACGGCGAGTATCCAATCATCCCGCCTATGAACCTCAGACGAGAAATCGCCGCTGAACTCAATGCAAATCTCTTGCCATCCGCCCTTACAAGCGCTCCAAGCGCGCCCGCGAACACGGCGAAGCTTGACTTGGAAAAGAGTAAATAACCCCAACCCTCACTTATGAATCAAACCCCGATGACAAACAAGCAACTGGCGGCGCAATTTTTCGATGTAATGTCAAGAACCAGCAGGAATGTGTACCTCTTGTACGACATGCGAAAGCTTATCGCCAATTGTCCTGCGCCAATTGCAGAGGCTTTTCAGAAGGACGGAAACCTCCAGAGCGTCAGTATTCCCCGGTTGTGGAAGGAGTTTTATCCGGTGCTTGAGCGGATTCTTCACGACGGGGTTGAGGCTACCAGCAAAACCCTAATCGAGCGAGACATCGCTTTGACGACCCAAGCACAGTATCCAACGGGGCATAGCGAAAACAACACACCTGGGCATTTCAGTGGGGGTCCATTTCGGCGTGATCTCCCACTTCGATATAAGGAGGGTAAATAGAATAATTCTATGACTACCGAGATAGGAAAAGAAGCCCCCAGCTTTGCTGAGATTGAGGACATGCACGCAAACCAACCTGACGTGTTCCTTAAAACCGTCCAGCGGTTCGTGTCCATGCAGGATGGCGTAACAAAGGGCAGAAAGGAGGTGACGAAAACTGTCAACTTCTTAGGTCAAGGGAAACTGGTTTGCATGGCGATGAAAGACTACGATGCGATGCCACGGTTGAACGCCCCATCATGGTACAATTTTGACGATTACTTTTTTAATAGGTTCGGCGGAAAAGTCCCCGGCGCGGGTGCGACGCTGGCAGGGGTGTTTAGCGCGTTTTGCCTTGCCCCTAAAACGGCGGCTCGGTACCTGCCGGAAAGCGTCTATGACCAACACTTCTGCCGTGTGCTTCAAGCTGCTGGAAAAATTGTGGACATGGCTTCGGGCATCCAAGGTGAAACCCTGGAGACATCCTACCTGAACCATCAGGTCTTTATAGACGTGGCTATCATTCTAAAAACAGGGGGCAAGCATGCCCTGGCGGAGTTGAGGGAGATTCAAGCCCGGCTCGTTAAAGTAACCAAAACCGATGGAGAGGACAAAAGACAAGTTCTTGTTTACTTGACCAAGGCCCAACTCGCCGCACGTCGCGCGCGGATAGCCTCTCTTGAGAACGAACTTATTGACGAGGAAAAGAACGAGGATGAATAACACCTACCCCGCCTGATTTGATTTTGGCTTTGGCGTCCGCTAAACCCTGCCCCCTCCTTGCCAACGGTGAACCCTGGGTGGGGCATGGGGTGTTCTCCACTGGTAATTTCAACCTAGTTTGGGGACAATTGGGGACAAAATTCTTTCGCTTGTCTTCGTATCGGCGAAGATTTAGGCTCAAAGCCGTAAAGTGGTAAAGGCGAAGATTGACCAATGTTTATGCGGTTGGAACACACTTTTTGCGAAGTGTTGCGAAGCCCTACGAATGGATTCAACTCCCGCCGCCTCCACCATCCTTCGCTCGGAACCGGAGGGTTCCCTGTTCAGGAGTGAAGCAAAAGCAATTCACCGCCAAACAAAAGCGAACAGCGTTTTTGGTTGAACTTTAATGCATTCAAAGTTGTCGCCCACCCCCGTTCCCTATTCTGAAGGCTTGAGCGAGTTCACGCATATTTTGGAGCGGGTGGAAAACGGTGATCAAAAAGCAGCCGCCGAACTAGTTCCATTTGCTGCCACGGATGAAAGCAGGGATTTCCCAAAAAGTTTCAAATCCGTGTGATCCATGCAATCTGTGGTGCAATTCTTTCGGTTCCCGCTCCTCCGCGCGCAAAAAATCGCCGTGCTGAGAAACAGTTGGAAATGGAGGGATAGGGGTTGAAATGGCAGGATTTAGGGATGGTTTTTGACGGGAATCACCACCATCCGATTGAAATGGGTCTGAAATCAGCGGTCTTCGAGGGATTGGAGGGACTTGGCGGCCTGGGCATTTCCAGCTGCGGCGGCCTTCACCAGATACTCGCGCGCCCTCGGCAAGTCTTTCGCCACACCCTCGCCGTCGCGGTAACGCTCGCCCATGCGCAAGAGGCCGTAAGGGTCACCCCTATCAGCCGCCGCCTGGTTGAATGCCACCGCCGCCGCCTCCGCCTTCGCCCGCGACTCCTCCCGCGCCGCCTCCAACTCTTTTCTCTGGAGATTAAAAGGCGCTTTGCCAGCCACAGTTAAATCGTAACAGGTCACACCTCCTTGGGGATGAACGAACAGTCTGCCGTTGGCAATTGCCGGAGAGGTCCACTCTCGCCCTCTGATCCCCGCCGTGCCGAGCAGCTTACCATCGCGGACGTCGATCATTGCAATTCTCGCTTCTTCGTCCGTCATAATAAACAGCTTGCCGTCCGCAACGATGGGCGATGTCCACCTAGTCGGATTGATTCGAGATACCCAAGCAACCTTGCCGGTCTGCAGCTCGCAGCACATGATTCCACGTTGGAACTGGTTCTGCTCATCCTGGGTGGGCTTGTCTTTGCCGAAAGAGCCTGCGCCCACTATGTACAAAAAATGTGCGTCCCCCGCTGGGGTTGAGAAATCACCGCCGTCGCGGAGGTGCCATATTTCCCTGGGCAATCCAGAGGAAAGATCAAACCCACGCAGCTCGCCTTCACTGAACGCGGCCAGCATATCCCCTGACACCACGGGAGTAGAAGAGCCGTAAGTGTGGAAGTCCCTGCCTTCCCCAGGCAACTCCCAAACGACCTTGCCAGTCTTGGACTCAAGGCAACAAAGTCGTTTTCGCCCTCCATAAATTATATTTGTTTTCCTCCAAACAGATGCTGAAGTAACTGAGTCGGCCCATCCGCCTGGCCCCTCCGCCCGCCACAGAACCGCGCCTGTTCTCCCATCCAATCCGACTGCCACGCCGCATATAATAACGGCCACCCCTCCGGCGACCGCAAACGACGAATGCACGGTATCATGTTCGTCGGGACACCCGGATCCGCCTTCCAAACGAGCGCGCCGGTTGCTGCATTCAAACAATACGAACTGTCCCCTCCCTGAACTAGGCAGAGGTCTCCGACAATGCACGGTGTTCCAGAAGCTTCATCCCCCTCGACGCGACCCAGCGGAAAAGCCGTCTGCCATTGTGCGGCGCCTGTCCGTTCGTCGAGACACACAACCACATCCTTCTTCTCATGGTTCGCGTGGATGTAGACATAGACGCGCCCCTTGGCGACGACCGGGCTACTGTATCCACCTGACGGCAAGTCGCGGACCTGCCAAACCATCCTCGGCCAGCCGCTAGGCCAACTATCAATCAATGGCGGACTGTCAGGCGCAACGCCATTTCGATCGGGTCCGCGCCACTGTGGCCAATCGGCACCCATTCCTGGAGCAAGAGACACCAGAAAGCCGGTCAGAAACAGCGACCTCCAAACCCCTTGGAGAAGGGAGCCGGGGTGTCTGTTCATTTGCACTGCACATATCAGACCGGGAAGCGTCTGTAAAGAAAAAGGTTTTGCCGGTTTTGCGCTGGCTGGGCTGGCGGCTGAGGTTGCTGGCGAGAATTGGCCAGCAGCGGAGCCGTTCCAGCGACGGCCTCACAGGGAGCGGCCCTGGCCGGGCATTGCCCCATTCGCGAAGCGGCCTCCCAGAGGAGCACCGCGTTCTTTTGCGGCTCAAATCAAAAGAAGCTTGACAATCTTTAGCAACTATAAGGCACCCGTCACCGTGAAAGGAAAGGGCGTGTTGAGAAGCAATGGCAAATCGGATCATTTTGCCGCCAGCCTGGTCGCCGCGCCTGTCCAGTTGGCGATGGATTTTTTCAACTTCAACCCGCCGTGAAAATATGCAGCCTCATAACTCGCCAGTTGCAGGTTGAGCTTCTTGATGTTCACGTTCAGCGGCACGATATAGCCGGTCCATGCCGGGCGCTGCGGCATCTGGTCAATGGCCGCGAAGAGCGCTTCGGCCCCTGCCGGGCCTATCGCGCAATCCAGCGAATTCAGGGTGGCGGCTTTGACGCTGGCATCCCACTCGGCCGGCGTGATGAAGTTGTTGATGGGCGCCGGCTTGCCCGCCTGCATTTCCCCGGCGTATTCTTGGCAATGGCCCAGATAATGGTGGGAGAGATTGATCGCCAGGGTGATGCCCATCATCTGGTTGAAATAGCTCGCCTGGTCGTTCATCACCGCGTCGCTCCAATATCGGGCTTCGATCATGTCCGGCGGTTCCGGCGGTTTCTCGCCAGTCGTCTGGCGCCCAAGATCGGACACATATTGCCGGAAATAGCCGGGTTGGATGCGATCTATCGCCTTGGCATGGGCCAGGTGGTTGATCAAGTTGACATACCCGGTGGAAATCATTACCTGGCACGGCGTTTTGCTTTCGGCATTCCGGGTGATGGGCATTATTTCCGGCGCATCCGTCTGCTCCACCGCAATCGCCTCCGGGCTGATCTTCCTCTGGAATTTCTCGTCCAGCGTCTGGTAAAGTTCGTTCCCGATTCTGACCGCCAATCCCAAATCGCTGGCGTACACATGGGGCGCCGGGTTGGTCGCGGCCAGGGCCGGAATAAGGAGACTAAGCCAAGTGGCTGCAATTGCGTTTCTCACCAGAGTTGTTTTGTCCATCTGAAACGCGTTGCCCGCAATTCCTGTGCCACCTTCTCCGTGGCGGGAACAGTTCCAG
This sequence comes from Verrucomicrobiota bacterium, assembly GCA_049522055.1. GTDB lineage: Bacteria > Verrucomicrobiota > Verrucomicrobiia > Limisphaerales > Palsa-1400 > JBEKOF01. The sequence goes on from JBEKOF010000011.1 coordinate 7,450, forward strand.
CGCCGGCGGGCGCAAGGGTCTCGCTTTCAGGGGTCGGCAGGCGAGCCGGGCCGGCGCAAAGCCAAAGTGGGCGGCGGGCCGCGCCGAAACGTGTCCCATTCCAAGTCAGCCGTCACAGAATCTGGGCGCTTTCTCCATGCCGGAAGCGTTTTTTTGGATGACTCTGCACACTTTCAAATCAAACCGCCATTTGCTATGCTCTGCCCCATGCGGATAATCACTCGCTGCCGGCCCGCCTGGTTCTTGCTGGGCTTCTTAGCCCGCGGCCTCTTGGGGCAGGATGCCCCCGCGCCCCATTCCCTCCCCGCCGGTCCCACGCTGGTTTTTGGCTCCCTAACCAATCAGTACGACGCCAAACCGGAGGACACCAGCGCGCCCTTCTCCATTTATGTCACCAATGTTTGGACCAATCCCATCGTCATTGAATCGGTGCATACCTCCTGTCATTGCACCGTGGCCACCATGCCCGCCAATCCCTGGGTTCTCCAGCCCGGCGAGAGCGGGGTCGTCAGCGCCACCGTCGAATTGGAGGGCCAGGACGGCCTGGTGACAAAGGTGCTCACCTTCTTCACGTCGGTGGGCGAACGCGTCGTCACACTCATCGTTTCCATCCCCCCTCCCCCGCGCCCGGGCGACGCGCCCCTGAGCGAGGCCCAACGCCAGGCCGCCGCCACCAAGGCCGCCGCCGACGCCCGGGCGATTTTCAAGGGCGATTGCGCCTCCTGCCACGTGGATAAGGCGCACGGATTGCTGGGGCGCGATTTGTACGCCGCTTCGTGCGGGATTTGCCATGACTCGCCGCATCGGGCCGGCATGGTGCCCGATCTGCGCGCCCTAAAACAACCGGGCACTCTGGATTACTGGACCCAGATCATCTCCTACGGCAAGCCTAACACCCTGATGCCGGGCTTCGCCCGCGCCCAGGGCGGGCCGCTGAGCGACCTCCAAGTCGCCTCCCTGGCCGCCTGGCTCCAGGAAGCCATGCCGCCCCGTCCGCCGCCCCGCTGACATTATACTTGACTCACTTGCTGTGAAGGTAATCCTGCATCGGCTTCAGGATGCCCCAGCGCACCAGCGCCACGATCAACACCGTGTAAATCAGCGAAACCGCCACGTCGCGGGCCAGGCCCTTCCACCCATACGGCTTGTCCTCCTCGCTGAGGATCCTGGACCCGCCTTTGTGCATGAGCACAAACCCCAGCACATTGCTCAGCCAATAGCCCAGCACCAGGCTCGCCGCAAAGGCCGGCTTGTAAAACCAACTCACCACCCACGCGAAGAGCAGCGCCAGCGGCAGGTTCACGAACGTGTCGTTCCACCACGAAAGCGGCGAGAGCATGAAGCCTATGAAGGCCACAATGCCGCCGGACACCCTGCGTTGCGTGAGTTCCACTTTGGCCATGCGCCTGGAATCATGCCACATCCCTCCCCTCCCGCCAGCACATTGTCCGCCCCTCCATGACAAGATGAAAAAAATCCGCAAAAAAAAGTTGACCGCCGCTCCATTCGGGGGTATGAGTGGAGCATGAGCAAGAATTTGAACCTTCGACTGTCGCTAATCGCGCTGCTTCCAGCCCGCGCGGCGGTTGAGGTTTGATTTCGTTGCCTGATCTTTAAGCCCCATCGCCGGAGTCCGCGATGGGGTTTTTTTTATTCCCGTCGCGGCTTGGGCGCGGCGGCGGATCAGAGAAGGCCTTATTATGAACAAGAACCGAATCATTATATTGGACACAACCTTGCGCGACGGGGAGCAATGCCCCGGCGCCTCCATGAACTTGCGCGAAAAGATGGAAATCGCCCGCCAGCTCGCCCGCCTCAAGGTGGACGTCATCGAAGCCGGCTTCCCGGTCATCAGCGACGGCGATTTCCTCTCTGTGCGCGCCATCGCGCGCGAAATCAAGGGGCCGGTCATCTGCGGCCTGGCCCGCTGCGTGCCCAAGGACATTGACGCCGCCGGCGCGGCCGTCAAACCGGCGGGCAAACGCGGGCGCATCCATGTCTTCCTGGCCACCTCCAAGATTCATCGCGACTTCAAATTGAACAAGGCGCAGGACCAAATCCTCCGCCTGGCCGTCGAGGGCGTCCAGCGCGCCAAAGCCTTGGTCCAGGACGTCGAGTTTTCCCCGGAAGACGCCTCGCGCACCGAGCCGGAGTTTTTGATTCGCGTCTGCCGCGCCGTCCTCGCCGCCGGCGCCACCACCGTCAACATCCCCGACACCGTCGGCTGGGCCGTGCCGGAGCAATTCGGCGCGCTCATCGCCCAACTCTGCGCGGCGGCGCCCGAATTCTCCTCAGGCAAGGCCGTTCTCAGCGTCCATTGCCACAACGACATGGGCCTGGCGGTCGCCAATTCCCTCGCCGCCGTGCGCCAGGGCGCCCGGCAGGTCGAATGCACCGTCAACGGCATCGGCGAGCGCGCGGGCAACGCCGCCCTGGAGGAAGTGGTCATGGCCATCAAGACCCGCGGCGATTTTTTCGGATCCTTGCAATGCGGCCTCGACACCGGGGAAATTGTCCGCTCTTCCCGCCTCGTCTCCCGCATGAGCGGCTTGCTCGTCCAACGCAGCAAGGCCATTGTCGGCGAGAACGCCTTCGCCCATTCCAGCGGCATTCACCAGGATGGCATCTTGAAGAAGCGCGAAACCTACGAAATCATGGACCCGGTCCAGGTCGGCTGGGGACAGACCCAGTTGCCGCTCACCAAGCACAGCGGCCGCGCCGCCGTCTCGGCCCGCCTGCGCCATCTCGGCTTCCAACTCAGCGAGGCCGAACTGGCCGCCGTCTTTGTGCGTTTCAAGGAAATCGGCGACAAGAAGAAATTCGTCTATGACGACGATTTGCGCGCCTTGGTCGAAGGCCAGATCACCGATGTGCCCGAAACCTGGTCCCTCCGCTACTTCCACGTCACCAGCGGCAATTCCACCGTCCCCACCGCCACCGTGCGCCTCCAAAAGCTCGCCGGCAACAAAACCACGGCGCAGGACGCCGGCATCGGCGACGGCCCGGTGGACGCCGCTCTCAAAGCCATTGACCGCCTCACCCACCGCCACGGCAAATTGTTGGATTATTCCTTGCGCGCCGTTTCGCAAGGCAAGGACGCCTTGGGCGAAGTGACCGTCAAAGTGGACTTCGGCAAAGGCCAAATTCTCACCGGCAAGGGCGCCAGCACCGATGTGATCGAAGCCAGCGCCCGGGCGTATTTGAACGCCGTCAACCGGTCGCTGGCGCCTCACTGAGTTTTGGCCTGCCAGCTTCTCCGCCATGAGCGAGCAGAAAAAAACGCGCGTCATTGTCGGCATGAGCGGCGGCGTGGATTCCTCCGCCGCCGCCGCGCTCCTTTTGGAGCAGGGCTATGAGGTCGTCGGCATCACTCTCAAACTCTGGCCCCAGGACTGCGTTTCGCGCGCGGAAGACAAATGCTGCGGCCCGCAGGCGGTCGCCGACGCGCGCGCCGTCTGCCACAAACTGGGCATCCCGTATTACCTGGTGGATGAGGCGGCGCTCTTTCAAAAGGAGGTCATCGCCTATTTTGCCGAAGAATACAAAGCGGGGCGCACGCCCAATCCGTGCGTCCTGTGCAACGAGAAACTCAAATTCGGCGCCCTCCTGGACCGGGCGCGCCAACTGGGCGGCGATTTTATTGCCACAGGCCATTTTGCCCGCCTGGAGAAAAGCGCCGACGGGCGGCGGACCCTCCTGAAAAAGGGCTGCGACCCGCGCAAGGACCAGAGCTATTTTCTCTTTTCACTGCGCCAGCCCCAACTGGCCCGCTCGCTCTTTCCCCTGGGCGATAAAACCAAACAGGACACCCGCCAGGTCGCGCGGTCCTGCGAGTTGAAAACGGCGGACAAGGAGGAAAGCATGGAAATCTGTTTCGTTCCCGACAACGACTACGGCAAATTCCTGACCACCGCCGGGCTGGCCCAACCGCATCGGGGCGATATCGTCAATCTGCAGGGGCAAGTGCTCGGACATCATGAAGGCGTCGAGTTCTACACCATTGGGCAGCGCAAGGGGTTGGGGATTTCCTCCCCCAAACCCCTCTACGTCATTGAACTGGACAGCGTCCACAATCGCGTGGTCGTCGGCGGCGATTCCGCGCTGGACCGCGACGAATTCACGCTGGAACGGTGCAACTGGATTCCCTTCGACCAGCCCCCGCAAGAAATGCGCGTCTCCGCCAAAATCCGCTACAACCATCCCGGCACACCCGCCGTGGTGCGGGCACTGCCCGGAGGCGGCGCCGCCGTCAAGCTGCTGGCGCCCCAGCGCGCCATCACCCCCGGCCAGGCCTGCGTGTTCTATGACGGAGACCTGGTCCTGGGCGGTGGCTGGATCACGCGCGGGTGAATTTCAGCCCCATTACGGCGCCTTCTCCACCGCCGGCATTTCAATCGGCTGGCGGCCCGGCACAAGCTCCAGGCCCAGTGCGGCAGGCCCGTGGTTCACATTATCCCAACGGCGATTCACCAAATGATCCCCGGGCGTCAATCTCCGCCCCACTGATAATCGTATCCGGCCGGCGGCTCGTATTGCCACGGCAAATCTCCCAGCGCCAGGGGGCTGTCCCAGTAGATTCTGATATACTTGACATGCCCATCCACGAAGCTCACCATGTTCATCGCGTTGTTTATCGGGTTCAGATCCGCCCCATGCGATGGCAGCGGGTCATGCCAGGAATAGGCGAAGCAGGCGGGCTGGTCGGCCACCAGCACCGTTCGGACCGGCTTCCGGATCGCACTCATTCTACAGCCGGCAATCCCGTCATACGGCGCCCCGGTCAGCGGGTTGGTTCTCAGGTTCACCCGGCTGAACCAGTAACTCGAATAGTCGGAGATCGGATCCAGAAACAGACTGGTGGGGATATACGGCGCCGGAGTGCTCAAGCCATAGTAAAAGGTGTCCGCCGGACAGTCAAACAGCCGGTCTTGCGGCGAGGACGGGCCGTTCAGGCCGTCGTAGCTCTTGGTCAATTCCTTGAAGAAATGCCACTGGTTTGACCACGGCATGCCGTTGGTAATGACGATGCTGGGCAGCGTGTCCCCGTGATCGTCCGCATACATCCGCATTCCCAAACTGATTTGTCCCAGGTTGTCCAGGCAATCCGTGCGCTGCGCGCTGCTTTTTGCCTTGGAGAGAACCGGCAGCAGCAAAGCCGCCAGGATGGCGATAATGGCAATCACCACCAGCAGCTCGATCAAAGTGAAGCCGCGTTGCGCAAAATCCTTGCTCACATTTCTTTCATGGCCTGCCCCTCTCATCTTCCGGGCATTTTCCCAAGAACCACCGGAATTGCTTTCCAGCCTCGCTCACGCCAGGGTCGCGCGCCGCGCGCGTCACAAACCCGGCATCGAGTTGGTGATGTTGTTTCCAAACTGCCAGTCCACACCCTGCGCATGGCCGTCGGCAAACGTCACGTCCGCCTTGCCCTGATGCCGGTTGGTCAGAGGATCGGAGCCGGGCATCCATCGCCCGTCGTTGATGGCGCTGCTGCCGCTCGGATTGTCGCCGGCCCCGCTCGGTTCTTCCGCCAGCATGATTTTGAGCGCGGGATTCAGGACCGAAGCTTGTTTGAAATTGTAATTCATCGTGCTCGTAAAGACCGACGACATCCCCAGGTTTGCGGTCATGTCAAAACCGGAATAAGAGCCCACCCCGTAGCCGGTCATGCTGTAGCTGTAAAGATACGGGCCGTCGGCGTCGTCCGACTGCGCGTCCCGCTCGGCATCGCTGGTATCCAGCGGACAGCGGAAAAGCGCGCTGCTGGCGCTGGCCACCTGGGCGACGATGGGACTATTCTGCACCGGCGGGTAAACCTCCGTATTCGTCCGCCAATAAATCCAGTCGTACTTGTTGTAACCGAGGTGTTCGGACGCGATCCCCGGAAACGTCCCGGCGTCCTCGTCCACATACATCATCATGCCCAGGCCGAGCTGCTTCTGGTTGCTGATACACTTGGCCTGCGCCGCCTGCTTCTTGGCTCTCGAAAGCACCGGCAACAACAACGCCGCCAGAATGGCGATGATGGCAATGACCACCAGCAGTTCAAGCAAGGTGAACGCACGCCTGGATTTTGTCCGCATGTTCAATTAGACACCGCCGTCCGGGATTTGTTTCAATCTATCGCTCTCCATCAATATATGTCCGCCCCACAGCAAAACCGGACAAAAAAACTGGCCATTCCCCTCCGATTTTCATTACCGGCCGGCGGATCGCATTCCCCCCTTCCTCTCCCAGTCTATGCACCACACATTCGTCCGAAGGCTGCACCTGCAGTTTGTTTTGTGTCAATCCTTCGCCTTTTCCACCACAAGCATCTGGATCGGTTCGAGGCTGGGCACAAGTTCAAGACCGAGTTGATCGAGCAAGGCCTCTTTCAAGGCTTCAGCATTAGGGTGCTGCCGATCTCTTTCCTCCCAGGCGAGATCAATGTCGAAGCTGCCGCTAAGACCAGTTTGGTCAATGACTGGAACCGTCAGGAAGGAACCTTCAAGAGAGTTGGCCAGTGTGCGGACAGGTTCGTTTTTTTGGACGTAGTGGCCGGGCATTGTGCGAACTGATGATCCTTCCCCCGGATTTGTGCTTAGCCTCAGTCCTTGTGCGTTTGGATTCTTAACTTTGAGCAGCAAGACATCCGTTTCCCCTGTTTCCAGCCGCCCGACTAAATCAAATTCATTCTTAATCTTCTCTTGCAACGCGGCGAACACGTCTTGAGGCCGCGATCTTTTCGGCAGCTTGGCAATAAAGTCATAGAGGCCGGGCGGCAACTCGGTGGCGAAAGTTGTTCGAGAGCCACTCTCGTGATAGGCAACCATTACCAGGTTGCTGGCGGGCACTCCAATCCCCATCCAGTCATGGCCGCTCGCGCCCCAGCCTCCCGTGGTTGAGAACTTCGACGGCAGAATTCTGACCTGTGGCGAAGCTCGGTCGAGCACTCTGGAGTCCCAATTATGGACGCGCCATGAATCATCCACTTTGCTTTCCTCGACTTCTTTGACGGTCACAGTAACGGTTCCCGCCGCGAGCAACACACTTGCTGCCACCACAATTGCAGTTTTTGCTTTTGTCCAAGCCATAAGTTTCAAGGCTCCTTTGATAAGGGTTAAGGTTGAGCCGCTGGCCGCCGCGCCTTTGGCCATCGCCACGGCCGTGACCGATTTCGCCAGGGCTGCCGGCGCCGCTTGCACGGCATGGGCCGCTATGGCCCCGGCACACATTTCTGCGGTCGAAGCCACCCCGCGTTTGACGAAAAACTGCCGCAGCTTTTCCAGCGCCCAATGCACCCGCCTTTGCGCCGCCGCGTCATTCACCTTCAAGGCCGCCGCCACTTCGCGCACGCTTTTCTCTTTGAAATAACGCATGATCACCGCGTCCCGATCCTTTTTCCCAAGACGCGACATCGCTTCGTCCAGCAGCGGTGAGAGTTGATGCCAGACTGAATCGCCGACCGATTCCTGCAGTGTGGATTCCATGTAAGCCTCCTGTTCGCGAAACTGGCGGCGGTGTTCGCCGCGCACAAAGCTCAACGAAACCAGCCGCGTCGTTTCATAAAGCCAGCCGTCAAGGATGGTGTCCGGCCGCAGGCGGGCGGCCTTGCGCGCCAGGATCACGAACACCGCCTGGGTGATTTCCTCTGCTTGCGCGGCAATGCCGACGTGACGAAGCGCCACCGAATAAACCAGGTTGATGTGCCGCTGAACCAACGTGGCAAAGGCCGCTTCCGAATTGAGCCGGACATACTCCCGCACCAATTCCATGTCGCTGGAATCACGCATTTGTGAGATTATTGCCGCCGCGCCCGGAAATCAGACATTTATTTTCAGACTTTCACCACCGCCGTCCGCCCTCCAGCCAGGGTTGCGCGCGACCGGAGTTTCTCATTTTGGGGGTTGCTCCATCGCCGGTTTGGGGTTTTAATGGGCGCATGGCTGTGGCGGCACACCAGCCCGAAAAAACCGCATGCACTCCATCGCTTCATTCGACGATTTTGCGTCGCAACTGCGCGCCTTTATCGCGCGGACGCCGCCCGATGCTCCCCCGGACCAAACCCACACCGAGTTTAACCGTCTGGCGTCGGCCCTCTTCTCCCTGCAAGCCGACGCGGTGCCCGTGTACGGCAAACTCTGCGCGAAACGAAAAATTGTCTTCGTTCAGGACTGGCGCGAAATCCCGGCGCTCCCCGTCTCGGCCTTCAAGGAATATGAGGTCACCAGCCTGCCTCTGACGGAACGCACGCGCGTCTTCCATTCCAGCGGCGTCACGCAGCAGAAGCCCAGCCGCCATTTTCACAACGCCCAATCGCTGGCCCTTTATGAGGACTCCCTCCTTCCGTGGTTCTGCCGGCATTTGCCACCACTCACCGGTGACCATTCTTCCCTCCTCTTCCTCACGCCCTCCGCCGCGCTGGCGCCGCATTCCTCCCTCGCGCACATGTTCGATACGATCGGGCGGCAATTCCCCAATTCCCGGTTCACCGGACAACTCGACTCGCAAGGCTTCTGGGCGCTGGACCTGGGCCAAACCCTCGCCGCGCTCAACCAGGCGCAATCCGCCTCCCAGCCGGTCGCCTTGTTGGGAACAGCCTTTTCCTTCGTCCATCTCCTGGATCATTGCCAGGCAACTCAGACGCGCTATCGCCTGCCCGCCGGTTCGCGCGCCATGGAAACCGGCGGCTACAAAGGCCGTTCGCGGGTCGTGTCCAAATTGGCGTTGCGCCAAATGATGACCCGGTGGCTGGGTATCCCTGAATCGCGCATCCTGGCCGAATACGGCATGTGCGAATTAAGCTCCCAGGCCTATGACCGCGTGGTTCCCGGTCCGGGCGCGGTTTTTGAGTTTCCTCCGTGGGCGCGCGCGCAAATCATCTCCCCGGAAACAGGCCGCCAAGCGGGCGAAGGGGAAACGGGAATGATTCGCGTTTTTGACCTGGCCAATCTACGCTCCGTCATGGCGGTGCAAACGGAAGACCTGGCGGTGCGGCGCGGCGACGGCTTTGAACTGATCGGCCGCGAGGCCGATGCCCCGCCGCGCGGCTGTTCGTTGATGCTCCAATAATTGACGACCCCATGACCCTGGTAAATTATTTCCTGGCAGACCTGCCCCCGGAAACGGAACTGGCCCCCAGCCTCATCACCGAGGCCTGCCAGACCCTCAAGCGCAACCGCCAGCTTTACCTGGAATCTCGCGACACGGACAGTATCGTCCAAACTCTCGACGGCATAGGACACGACTGGCTTGACCCGGATTTTCCCTTTCGCAGACACGTTTTGGAAGCCGGCCCGGCGGCCACCGGTTTTTCCAAGCCCGTTCTGGCCGCGGGGTTGGACAGCTTTTTCCATCAGCTCACGACCGAAAACCTCGACGCCTTGCTGCGCCAGGAATTGGGGCATCCGAGGCGCCTCGACAATTTTTTCCCCGGCGACCACGAGCACGAAATCAACCGGCTGGCCCTGGCCCGCGGGCCGCAACTCCTGGCCCACATCGCGGCGGGCAACATGCCCAACGCCATCTTGCTGGCGATGGTCCTGGGGCTGCTGGCCCGCTCGGCCCAGTTTGTCAAATGCGCCTCCGGCCAGGCCTTCCTTCCCCGCCTCTTCGCCCACTCACTCTACCACGCGGAGGCCAAACTCGGCGCCTGCCTGGAGGTGGCCGAATGGAAAGGCGGCGCCGAAAGTTTGGAATCCGCGCTTTTTGCCGAAGCCGATTGCGTCACCGCGACGGGCAGCAACGACACCCTGGCGGCGATTCAAATCAGGCTCCCGGCCCATGTTCGCTGCGTCGGCTATGGCACACGCGTCAGCTTCGGGTATGTCGCCAAAGAGGCCCTGACGGGCCGCCACCCGGAAACGATCGCCCAACGAGCGGCCCAGGACGTGGCCGCATGGAACCAGCTCGGCTGCCTCTCGCCCCATGTCATTTATGTTGAGGAAGGCGGAACCGTTGGGGCGGAAGATTTCGCCGCGCTGCTGGCCCGGCAACTGGAGGCCCTGGAGCAATCCCATCCCCGCGGAGACCTCAGCGCGCGCGAAGCCGCCCACATCTCCGCCCGCCGCGCCATTTACGAAGTGCGCGCCGCCCACTCTCCGGAGACCAAAATGTGGGCCAGTTCGGAATCCACAGCCTGGACGGTCGTTCTGGAAACCGATCCGCGCTTCCAGCTTTCCTGTCTCAACCGCTTTGTTTATATCAAACCCGTCAACGATGAGAACGAGGCCTTGCACGGCGCCGGGCCGGTGCGCGAAAACATCTCCACCGTGGGCCTGGCCAGCGCCGGGCCTCGCGCCGCCACTCTCGCCCAGCGATTCGCCCGTTGGGGCGCCCGCCGCATTTGCCCCTTGGGAGAAATGCAAAAGCCCCCGCTGGGATGGCGCCACGACGGCCGGCCCGCTCTGGGCGATTTACTCACGTGGACCGAATGGGAAAAATGAAACCAAAACGAGACCAAGAACCAATGGAACTGCGAAAAACTTTCCAATTTGAAGCCGCGCATCTGCTGCCCCGCCTGCCCAAATCCCACAAATGCCGGCGGTTGCACGGCCACAGCTTCCAGGTCGAAGTGGCCGTCTCCGGCCCCTGTCATCCCAAGCTGGGCTGGGTGATGGATTACGCCAAAATTAACGCGGCCTTCCTGCCCATCTGGCGAAAACTGGATCACCATTACCTGAATGAAATCCCCGGCCTGCAAAATCCCACCAGCGAAAATATTGCCCTCTGGATTTGGAAGCATCTCAAGCCCAGGATCCCGCGGCTCACAGAAATTGTCGTGGCCGAAACCTGCACCGCCCGCTGCGTCTATCAACCTGAATCCGCCCCTTAATTTTGACGCAAAACCAGATCCGCATCCGCTCCCTCCTTCGCTCTTCCAGTTGCGGAGGGCGGGCACTCCTTCGAAGCATCGGCGACGGTGGATGAGGCAACAGGATCACTCCGCCATGGGCTTGGCGAAGGGGAACGCGATCCCCTGTTCAAAATCCCGAGGTTGACTTTCCGCCAAGAGGGTGGGACATCATGAACTCGCGGACAGAATCTGTTCCGCGTGGGCGACCGCGCGTTCGCAAATGGCATCGAAGACGGGCTTTTGTTCGCGGCACCAGACAAAAATCTCCGCTGCTTTAGCCCCGGCATAGTCATGCGCAATCATGTTGCGCACGTCCTTCATTTCCCGCAGTTCATCCGCGCCACCCACCAATCCGCGTTTTTCGGCGCGATGGATGCTATCCAGGAGTGTGCCTTCGGGATACAACTCCATCCGGTCCAAACTGCGGAGCACCTTGTTTACCAGCAAATCCACACTACGGGCAAAGCGACCGGTGAAAGCCTCGACGCTTTCCAATTGCTTCTCCGTTGCGCCTGCCAGAGAACCCGGCAATCCCTCGATCTGCCGGTAGGAAAAATCCAGGTGGCCCCGGGCGCTGACCAATTCCGCCAAGGCCTGTTCGAGCAAGCTTCGGGCTTGATCCCGTTTCATAATTTCACCCCGCTTTGCCGCGCCATAACGGCCAGCGGTTCGTTGGCTTGATCGTGGCGCCGCACCACCAGGTCCAGTTGTTGCCAGCCGATGCGCTCCAGAATCCGGGTGCGCAACCGCAACACCTCCCGGAAGCCCAGCGTTTCGGAGATGACCAACAGGTCAACATCTCCGCCGCGCGCCCTGTCATCAACGCGCGAACCGTAAAGATAGACCTCGGCCTCGGGGTCCAGCCGCCCAATCTCCTCGCGAATTGCGGTGATTTCACTCGCGGTCAATCTCATGCCGGCACTCTGTCAAAAAATCTCCCGTGCGTCAAACCACAAGTGGAAAAGGCGGAAAGCTGAAATCGAGAAATCCGGCTGTCAAAGAGCGATCCCGTCTATTTCCAAATTTCCGATTTCTCATTTTGCTTTCATTCCTGGGTTGACCTCCCGCCCCAATTCTCAAATCCTTGGGCCGTGCATCAGGATGAACCCATTTACGTCGCCGGCCATCGCGGCCTGGTCGGAAGCGCCATTTGGCGCGAACTGGAGCGCCAGGGCTACGCGCGCTTGATCGGCAGGACACACCGCGAAACGGATCTGCGCGACGACGCCGCGGTGAAAAAACTCTTCGCGGACGAAAAGCCGGCCTATGTCTTCGTGGCGGCCGCCAAAGTCGGCGGCATCCTGGCCAACCAAAGCCAGCCGGCGGATTTCCTGTTGGAGAACCTCCAGATTCAAACCAACCTCCTCGAAACCGCCCGCCTTTCCGGCGTCAAGAAACTCCTCTTCCTGGGAAGTTCCTGCATCTATCCCAAACTGGCGCCCCAGCCCTTGAAGGAGGAATATCTGCTCACCGGCCCGTTGGAACCCACCAACGAATGGTACGCCATCGCCAAAATCGCCGGCCTCAAACTCTGCCAGGCCTTCCGCCGCCAGTTCGGCTCCGATTTCATCTGCGCCATGCCTACCAATCTGTACGGGCCTAATGACAATTATAATTTGCAAACCTCCCATGTCCTTCCCGGATTGATCCGCAAGTTCCATGAAGCCAAAATCTCCGGCGCCCCTTCCGTCACCTGTTGGGGAACGGGCGCGCCCCTGCGCGAATTCCTCCATGCCGACGATCTGGCGGCGGCTTGTGTTTTTTTGATGCGACGCTACAGCGACGAACAATTCATCAACATCGGCTGCGGCAGCGACCTGAGCATCCGGGAATTGGCGCAAGTGGTCCAACGCGTCGTCGGCTTCAACGGCCGAATCGAGTGGGACCAATCCAAGCCCGACGGCACCCCGAGAAAGTTGATGGACAGCTCGCGCATTTTTGCTTTGGGATGGAAGCCCAAGATTGATTTGCAAACCGGCATCGCCCGCGCCTACCACGATTTCCAGCAACTTCCCTAGCTCTTGACGGTTACTCCGGCCTTGGCGCCGACGCGCCCGGCACAACGCCAGGTTCCGCGCAACGAAGGCGTAAGAATCTCCTGCTCAAGACCTTGCCGTTGGCAGTCCAAAAGGTAAAAACTGCCTTCCCACCCTAAACCTTTCCGGGATTCTGCCGATAGCCTATTGAGCACCGGCAATGGTGAGCAGCATTCTCGAGACGGACCGTGGGGCGGGCGAAGGCGCTTTCGGACCGCTCAGCCTCTCGGAGCGACGCATGGCCCGAATCTGCCATTTCTTGCCGGGGTGCATTGGCGGATAAAAACAAATGGAAAGACTGAAAATGACGATGCAAACATCGGACAACCACGCGCCGGCGCGCCACGCTCAGGCCGCCAGACAGCTCGTTTTTAATTTGGGGGATGAATTCTACGCCATTCCCGTGCTCAAAGTCCGCGAAATCATCCGCCTGCTTGAAATCACCCCCATCCCGCAAATGCCGCCCTTCATCCTTGGAGTGATCAATCTCCGCGGAAAAATCATTCCCGTTCTGGACCTCCGCCTCCGCTTCGGCTTGGCGCAGGCGCAGACCACCCAATCCACCTGCATTGTCGTGGCTCATATCAAGTCGCCCGCAGGCAACACCATCAACATGGGCCTGGTCGTTGACGGCGTGGAAGACGTTCTCAACATCTCCCCCGAGGATATTGAAGAGACCCCGCTGTTCGGGGCGCAACTCAACACCGAATTCGTCCCGCGCATCGCCAGAGTCAAGGGACGTGTCGTCGCGCTGCTCGATCTCGACCACCTCTTGCTGGCCGATCCGCTCGAAACCATCAACCAATCCATTCCCATGCCTTGACGCCGCTTTCTTTGGTTCATTGACCAGATCAACCCAACAACACAATATGAAAAAATGGACTATCGGAAACAGGATCGCCGCCTTGCTGGCCGCCGCGACCGGAATCATTGTCCTTTTTGCCATCAGCTTCTGGATGGGCCTGGAACAAATCTCCCGCCGGTTTGACCTCATCGCCAGCCAGGCCGCGCCGGAACTGGCCGCCGCGGCGCACAACGGCGCCCAATTTGTTTCCACCATCGAAACGGCCCTCTTCATTATCCTGCCTCTGGCGGTCCTGCTGACTCTGGTTATCGGAACCTTCGTCACCCGCAGCATCTCCCTGGGGCTTCGCCGGCCCGTGGCCGATCTGTCCGACGGCGCCGAGCAGACCAGCGCCGCAGCCGCGCAAGTTTCCGCCTCGAGCCAGACCTTGGCCGAAGGGGCCGCCACTCAGGCCGCCTCCCTCCAGGAAACCAGCGCCTCCCTGGAGGAAATCGCCAGCATGACCAAACGCAACGCCGCCAACGCCCAGAGCACCAAAGACCTCGCCGACAAGGCCCACAACGACGCCGACGCCGGCGCCAATGACATGCTCCTGATGATCCAGGCCATGCAGGAAATCAAATCCTCCAGCGACGACATCGGCAAGATCATCAAGACCATTGATGAAATCGCTTTTCAAACCAATATCCTCGCCCTCAACGCCGCCATCGAAGCCGCCAAAGCCGGAGAGGCGGGCATTGGCTTTGCCGCCGTCGCCGACGAAGTGCGCAACCTCGCCCAGCGGAGCGCCCAGGCCGCCAAAGAGACGGCTACCAAAATCGAAACCGCCATCAGCAAAACCTGCCAGGGCGTCCAGATGAGCCGCAAAGTCTCCGAGAGCCTGGCCGGCATTGTCAGCAATGTGCGCCTGGTCAACAAGTTGCTCGCCGAGATCGCCACCGCCTCCCGGGAGCAGAGCGAAGGCATCAACCAGGTCAATGAAGCGGTCGCCAAAATGGACAACGTCGTGCAAAGCAACGCCGCCAGTGCCTTGGAAAGCTCCAGCGCGGCCCAGGAGATGAACGCCCATGCCCAGGTCTTGCGCGGCATTGTCGAAGAATTGCAATCCTTGACAGGAACCTCCCCGGCCGCCCCCTCCAAATCCGCCCCCGGTTGGACCATCGAAAAAGCGCGGACCAACAGTACCCGCCAAGCTCCGGGAACCAGGCACAACGGCCAGGGCCGCGCCGCCGCCGCGCCCACTCCCGCCGGCGCCTGGCAGCGCAAGCCCTCGGATCTTCCCCTGGAAGCAGGCTTTAAGGACTTCTGACCCATGAATCCGGCGACCCTTGCCCAATTTCAGACCCTCGGCGAAAAAATCGCCGGCGAGCTGGTCTTTGCCGAGCCGGGCAAGGACTCCGGCCTCTTACCCGTCAATAGCTTCCTTTGCCTGATCGAAGACGCGCTCACCAAAGACGTGGCGCCGGAGCCGATCATGCGAGGAGTCCAACAGGCCCGGCTTTGGATGGATCAAATTCTCGATTCCACCGGCGCCTTCCGCCAGGCCGACCTGGATCGCTTTGGCCGCTGGACCGCCTGGTGGGACGCCGCACTGGACGCAGTCTCAAACCAGCGCGATCTGCCCGCGCTTCCAGCCTGCGACGATGCTGGAAATCCAGCCCTCGCCGCGCCGTCCGCCCCTGCCCCGCCCCAGCCCTCGCCGAACATGGAGGAACCGGTTCTCACTCTCAATCCGGAGCAGGACGGCGAGCTGTTGGCCCAATTTATCAGCGAATCCAAGGAACACTTGCTCAACATCGAACAAGGGGTGCTCACGCTCGAAGAAAACCCATCCGACGCCGACACCCTCAACACGATCTTCCGCGCTTTTCATACCTTCAAAGGCGGCGCCGGGTTTTTGAACCTCACCGCCATCCAGAATCTGGCCCACGAACTGGAGTCGTTGCTGGACCTGGCCCGCCAACAAAAACTGGCCGTCACCCGGCCGGTCATAGACCTCATTCTGGCGGGCGCGGACACTCTCAAACAATTCATCGCCCAAATCAGCGCGCATCTGGCGGGCCGGTGCCCGCCTGGGCCTATTGTCATACCAACCTCGCATTTGTTTGCCCGCATTCGCGCCGCCCTGGCCTTTCAAGCCCAGCCCCGGCCCGACTCACCCCCGGCGCCCAATCTCCCCCGCCCTCCGCCGGCATTCGACACCATGGCGGACATCCCCAGCGCCACTGTCAAAGTGGACAAAGTCAAGCTCGACAACCTGGTTGATCTCATGGGCGAGATGACGCTCGCCCAGTCAATTGTCGTGCAAAACCGCGACTGGGCCCCGCTGCGCAGCGAAAAGTTGGATCGTGATCTCGCCCGGCTTGAGCGCATCACCAAAGACCTCCAAAACATGGCCATCTCCTTGCGCATGGTGCCCATCCGCGAGACCTTTCAAAAAATGCGCCGGTTGGCGCGCGACCTAGCCGCAAAGGCGGGCAAAAATGTGCAGCTCCTCACCCAGGGAGAAGAAACCGAACTGGATCGCGCCCTCGTGGAGGAAATCAACGATCCTCTCATCCACATGATCCGCAATTCGGTTGATCACGGCATCGAGAACGCCGAGCTTCGCCGGCAGCGCGGCAAGCCCGAACGCGGCGTCATCCGCCTCAACGCCTTCCACCAGGGCGGCAACGTCGTCATCGAAATCCAGGACGACGGCAATGGCCTTCACCTCGAAAGCATCCTCGCCAAAGCCGCCAAAATGGGTCTGGTCAAACCCGGCCAACAACTCCCCGAAAAGGATGTTTTCAACCTCATCATGAACCCGGGCTTCTCCACCGCCAAGAAAGTCACCGGCCTTTCCGGGCGCGGCGTCGGCCTGGATGTGGTCCGCCGCAATGTGGAAGCCCTTCACGGCAAAATCGAAATCCAATCCACTCCCGGCCAAGGCGCCTCCTTCACCATCCATCTCCCCCTGACCCTGGCTATCATTGACGGCCTGATCGCCGGCGTGGGAGATCAGCGGTTCATCTTCCCCACCCTCTCCGTCTCCCACTCCTTCCGCCCCGCCTCCGGCGCGATCAAGACCGTCCAGGGCCGTGGAGAAATGATCGAAGTGCGCGGGAAGCTCCGCCCCATCCTGCGCCTCCACACCCATCTGGCAATTAAGCCCGCTTCCACCATCCCGGCCGATTCCATCGCCGTACTAATTGAAGCCCGCGGCCAATCGCGCTGCGTGCTGGTGGATCAACTCCTGGGCAAGCAGGAAGTCGTCATCAAGAGTCTGGGCGAATCGTTTCAGCGCAACGGCTATGTCTCGGGCGCCGCCATTTTGGGCGACGGGCGTGTGGCCTTGATTCTGGACACTCACGCCTTGGTGTCCCTGGATTCCGCGCCCCTGGAGGCCGCCGCCTGATTTTATGAAAAGCGCCTTTGCAGATAAGCAAGCCTGCCGCTACATCAGCCAGCTCATCCACGACTGCTGCGGCATCCAGATCCACCACAGCAAGGAGGCGCTCATCAAATCCCGTCTGGGCAAACGGATCCGTCACCACGGTTTGACCAGCCTGCCCGCCTACTGCGACTTTCTCCGCAACCAGGACGACGGGCAAGAGTTGACGCGCGTGGTGGATGCGCTGACCACTCACTTCACCGGCTTCCTGCGCGAAGAGGATCACTTCCAATTCATGGTCGAACACGCCCTGCCATCCTCGCCCAAGCCGCCGGACGGGCCATTCCATGTTTGGAGCGCCGCCAGTTCCTCGGGAGAGGAAGCCTACACCTCGGCCTTCTACCTGGCCGAACACTCGGAGGCCAACCCCGGCTGGGACTGGCGCGTGTGCGCTTCGGATGTTTCCGCCAAGGTGCTGGAGAAGGCCCGCCTGGGGGTTTACACCCAGGACCGCTTGAGGTCATTGCCGCGGCCCTGGGTGCGGAAATACTTTCAAAAGGGCATCGGAAGATGGGAGGGGTATTTCCGCGTCAAACGCATCATCGCCGATCACATCACCTTCCGGCAAATCAACCTCCTGGCCGACTACACCCATCCCCAACCCTTCCAGGTGATCTTCCTGTGCAACGTCCTGATGTATCTCCACCCCGCCACCCGGGAGCAACTGGTCAATCGCGTTTGCCGCTTCCTGGCGCCCAAAGGTCATCTGCTCATCGGACATTCCGAAGACCTCAACGGCTTGGACGTGCCCCTTTATTCCCTGCGGCCCAGCATTTATCAACACATTGAAAGGTAATTTATGCCATCCCTTTGCTTCAAAAAACATCCAGTGTCTGAAAAAAGACTGGTCATCGGCGTCGGCGCCCTGGAGGTTTCAAAAGATCCAGGCGCCGTCCTCACCATCTTCTCCCTCGGCTCCTGCCTGGGAGTGGCCATTTACGATCCGGTTGTCCGCGCCGGCGGCTTGTTGCACGCCATGCTCCCGGACTCGTCCATCAACCCCGCCAGGGCCGACGAGCGGCCGGCCATGTTCGTGGACACCGGGTTGGCCGCCTTGTTCCGCGCCGCCTACCAATTGGGCGCCGAAAAGCACCGGCTTCGCATCTGCGTGGCCGGAGCCTCCCACTTCATGGACGATTCCGGCTTCTTCAACATCGGTCAACGCAATTTCCAGCAGTTCACAGACATTCTCCGCCACCACGGCCTGGCCATCGCGGCCCAGGAAGTGGGCGGGTTCGTCAGCCGCACCATGCAATTAAGAATTGGGGCCGGTGCGGTTCATTTGAAAACCTCCGGCCAAAACTCCGAAACAATTCTTTACAGGAGCTAATATGCAAATACTCGATGACTACATCAACAAAGTTAAATCCCTGCCCCCGGCCCCGCGCATCCTCGCCGAGTTGCTCACGCTGCTGAACGACGCCGAAACCGACGCCGAGCGGATCGTGGACCTCATCACCTTCGATCCCGGGCTGACCGCCAAATTGCTCCAACGCTGCAACAGCGCCGCCGCCGGTCTGGCCGAACCGGTTTACGACCTCCGCCAAGCCGTCTCTCTCATGGGCTTCAATGCTATCTACCGCATGGTCGCCACCGTGGTGGGCGAAGGCATTTTGGGCTCCCCCCAACGCGGCTATGGCATCTCCAGCGGAGAATTATGGCAGCATTGCGCCACGGCCGGCCTGGCCGCCAAGGTCATCGCCGACAAACTCGGCGCCGAAACCGAACTGGTCTTCACCGCCGCCTTGCTGCACGACATCGGCAAAATCGTTCTCAACGGCTTCCTGGAAGGCGCCTACGAGCCGGCCCTCAAACTTACCGGCGTTTCCGGTCAATCCTTCCTCGAAGCCGAAAAATCCATTCTCGGCGTCGAACACGCCGAAATCGGAGGACGCTTGCTGGCGCGATGGAATTTCCCGGAAACGCTCGTCAAGGCGGTCTGGCATCACCATGACCCCGCCCGGGCCTGCCCCCATCAGCAACTGGCCGGCTATGTCTATTTGGCCGATCTGATCGCCCACTGCCTCGGCCAGGGCCAGGGATACCAATCCTTCGCCATTCGCGGACGGCCCGAAGTGCTCGAAATGCTCGAAATCTCCCCTAAGGAAATCGAGGACTTTGTCATCCAGACAGCCTTGTCAGTCGAAATGGCCAACTGGATCATCCCACACCGCTCATGATGCCCAATCCCATCCGCCTCCTCATCGTGGACGACTCCGCTCTGGCCCAAAAAACCATCAGCGCCAGCCTGGCCTCTTTTCCGGAGATCCAGATCGTCGGCACCGCGGCCGATCCGTACATCGCCCGCGATAAAATCCTCCAGCTCAAGCCCGATGTCATGACCCTGGATTTGGAGATGCCGCGCATGGACGGCATCACCTTTCTCAGGGCCATCATGAAACATCGCCCCATGCCTGTGATCATCCTCAGCTCCCTGACTCCCTCCAACTCCCTCAACGCCCTGGAGGCCCTCCAAGCCGGCGCGGTGGACGTCATGGAAAAATCCGCCGGCTTGCTTTCGGCCTGCGCCCAAGGCCGCCTCCTTTCAGAAAAGATCAAGGCCGCCGCCGGTGCCCGCCTGCGCGGCTTCTCACCCGACCCTCCCCCAGCCCGCCCCGGCGCGCCCCCGGCAGGGGCGACCACCGCGCGCCTTTTTCCGCCGCGCAAAATCATCTTGATGGGTTCATCCACAGGCGGCACCGAAGCCCTCAAAACCATTCTTACCTCCATGCGCGGCGATCTCCCGGGCATCTGCATCGTCCAGCATATTCCTCCCCGCTTCTCTCAAACCTTTGCCGACCGCATGAATCAAATCTGCCCCATGCAGGTCCGGGAAGCCCGGGATCGAGACATCGTCAGGCCCGGCCTGGCGCTCCTGGCGCCAGGCGACTATCACATGCTCCTGAAATGGGAGAACGGCCATTACCAGGTTCGCCTCAACCAAGGCCCGCCCATCCACCACCAGCGGCCGGCGGTTGACATCCTCTTCGATTCCGCTGTGCAAGCCGGCGCCGCTCCTCACACCGCCGCCGCCCTGCTCACCGGCATGGGCTCCGACGGCGCCGCCGGCCTCCTCCATTTGGCCAACGCCGGCGCCGCCACCATCGCCCAAAACCAGGAGACCTGTGTCGTTTTCGGCATGCCCCGCGAGGCCATCCGTCTGGGTGCTGCCCACCACATCGTCCCCTTGGAACAGATCGGTCCACGCCTCGACACATTAATCTCAAGCCCGTTTCCAATCCCTGGAAACGGCACCCAACCCGGGAACTCCTGACTTATGAGCACCAAAATTCTCACCGTGGATGACAGCCAGGTCGTCCGCCTCACCGTCGCCAAAGCTTTAAAACTCTGCGATTGCACGCTCCTGGAAGCGGACAACGGTGCCCTTGGCCTGTCTCTCGCCAGCCGCGAAAAGCCCGATACGATCTTATTGGACTACAACATGCCCATCATGGACGGATTCGAGGTGCTCACCAGACTTCGCTCCGACCCGGACCTTAAAGCCACCCCCGTTATCATGATGACCAGCCTGTCAGATCGCGAAACCGTGACCAAAATTGCCCGGCTGGGCGTGCGCGATTATCTGGTCAAGCCTTTCAACGAAGAGCTGCTCCTCCAACGCCTCGGCCGCGTCGTGCCCCTCAAATCCAGAGCCGAAAGCGGGCTGGGAGCCAAACGCTACGACGCCCCCATCAACATTCTCGTCGTGGACGACAAACCGGCTATCGTGGAGCAAATTCGTCTCGGCCTGGCCGGGACCCCTTGGAAAGTGACCAGCGCCGGCCAGCCCGCCCAAGCCCTTGACTTGTGCGTGGCCAATGGCATTGATCTGGTCCTGGCCAGCCTGTCCCTTCCCAACGACGGAGCCTACACTCTCTTTCAAAATCTCCGCAGTTACGCCAACACCTCCACCATTCCCGTTTTCGGTCTCTGTGTCAAAACCACCGTCGGCGACCAGACCCGCGCCACCCAGGCGGGCTTTGCCGGCATCGTCACCAAACCCATCCAGGCCGAGGATCTCAAAGTCAAAATCTCCCGCGCCCTCAAGCTCAACACCTCCTATAAGTACTTCCAGCAACGCCCCGAAGCCCTGGTTCTCATCCTCCCCAAGGACATCAATCCAGGTCTCCAACGCGAAGTCGTCTCCGACCTCAGCAACCAGCTCACGGCCCTGGTGGACGCCGGCGGCGACAAATTGATTGTTGACTTCAGCGCCGTCCCCGCCGTCACCCTCCCCCTCATCCAACTGGTCCTCGCTGTCATCCAAGCCTCCGCCGAATTCTCCATCCGTTACGCCATGGTCGGCCCGGAAGCCCTCCGCGAACAGTGCCGCATGTACGAAGAATCCAAAGCCTGGTCCTTCGGCGGCACCTTTGAAGAAGCCGTGGCGCTGTTGCAACAAGCTCCCAACGGAGCGGAAACCAGCGCATCCTGACACTCCCGCCACCCGGTTTCCCAATTCCCCGGCCCCGCGCGGCGGTTAACCTCTTGCTATTGCCGGACATTTAGGTTGTCCTTGCGGCGATGAAACTGGATTTTCGTCCGCTGGTTTTGCGCCTCAAGCACAGATGGACTGTGGCCAGCGGCCCTCAGTCCGGGGAGGACCAAACCCAGGCGCCGGTCGTCCTGGTTCGCTTGAGCGACGGCCAAACCACCGGTTTGGGCGAGGCCCCCGCCACCTCCCGCTACCAGGAATCGGTGGCGTCCATCCAGGATTTCCTGGCGCGCGTGGACCCCCTCAAGCTGGCCTTCGCCGACCCCGCCGCCGGCATGGACTACTTGGAAAAACTGGCCCCGCGCAATTTCTCCGCCAAATGCGCCGTCAATATGGCGCTCCTGGATGGCGCCGCCCGCCAGGCCGGCCAGCCGGTTTATGATTATCTGCACCTGGGCTTCGCCGAATCCAGGCACCTGACCTCCTTCAGCATCGGCATTGACACCCCTCGCAAGATCCGCGACAAGGTCCTGGAAGCCGCTTCCTTTCCCATCCTCAAACTCAAGGTCGGCTCTCCCAATGACCGCAAGAATCTGGCCGCCCTGCGCGAAGTCGCCCCCCTCAAAACCCTCCGCGTGGACGCCAACGAAGCCTGGACCACAAAGGAGGAAGCCTTGCGCAACATCGAGTGGCTCGCCCGCGACCCGCACATCGAATTTGTCGAACAGCCCATGCCGGCCGCAACCCCCGCCCGCGATCTGGCCTGGTTGAAGCAATGTTCCCCCCTGCCGCTTTTTGCCGATGAATCCTGCCGCGGCACCGGCGACGCCGCCCATTGCGCCCAATGCTTCCACGGCGTCAATGTCAAGCTCATCAAAACCGGCGGCCTCCTCCAGGCAGTCCACACGCTCAAAGCCGCCCGAAAGTCCGGCCTTAAAACCATGCTCGGCTGCATGGTCCAATCCAGCCTCGCCACCAGCGCCGGGGCGCAACTGGCCGAACTGGCCGATTACCTGGACCTGGACGGCAGCCTGCTCATTCGCAACGATCCTTACACCGGACCCGCCGTCAAAAATGGCATCCTCTCCTTTGCCGCCGCCCGGGAGAAAACCGGCCTGCGCGTCCGCCCCCTCAAGGCCGATCCATTTGATTGACAAATTCGCCTCCCTCGTTCAGATTGCATTCAGGCACGGCCAACCAGGCCGCGTGTTCGCAACTCAGTCAATTAATTTTAGCACAAAAATCTATGGAACCCACACCCCCGCTAGGTCCACCCGCACCCCCTGCCGCTCCAATCCAGCCGCCGCTTCGCAACACTGGCAACGACAAGATCTGGAGTATCTTGTGTCATCTCTCCGTGTTTCTTGGCATCGGTTTTATCATCTTGCCGCTGGTCGTCTATTTGGTAATGCGGAGTGAATCCGAGTATGTGGCCGCCAATGCCAAGGAAGCGTTGAATTTTCACATTTCCTTGATGATCTATTTTATATGCTGCATTCCCCTCTACCTCATCTTAATCGGCATTCCTATCGTCATCATCCTGGGCCTCTCCATGTTCATTCTCTCCATTGTGGCGGCCGTCAAGGCGGCGGATGGAGGCTGCTATCGTTATCCCCTGACCTTGCGGCTCATCACATAAGCCTCTCAAATCCCTGGAATCCTGCAATCCGTGGACAATCAGAGCTAACCGCAATTCCACACCTCCAAGGGGCGGGGCGGCCAATTAGCCAACCGCTTTTTCCCGAGTTTTCCATTGACACCCAGCCCGGGTTGTGGCGACATGAACCAATTGTTTTAACGCGTCGCATCCATGCCTAAATTCACGCGCAAATTGCCGCCGACCGGCAGCTCGGGCAATACGACCAAATACGACGCCCATCACACGGTCCTGACCAAGACCTACGGCGCCCAAGCCGAGTTGCGCCGCGAGTTGGCCGACTCCAAGGCCGCCTTGGCCGAACGCACCGAAATCCTCAACATCTTCGCCGATTGCAACGACCCCCAGCGCGCCTGGCTCCTCTTGGAAGATTATTTCGAAAAGCTCTCCCTCTCCCGCAAGGATTTCGCCAGCCAGGATTGGTGGCCCCGCATGCTCTCCGCCAGGGGCAAAAAACGCCTCGAAGAAACCGCCATTCTCTTCCTCCGCTCCAGCCGGCCCCTCCCCACCGAGTTGCAGTCCCATGCCAATGCCGGCCGCTTTGCCGAAATCAAACAGGTCGAAAAGGAGGAGCAACTGGTGCGCGGCCTGGAACATTGGCTGTTCCCCACCGCCCCCACCCATCTGGATTCTCCCCGCGCGGCCATGCGCGTCGCCTGCCAGCCCAAGCCGGTCAGCGACGGCTCCTCCTTGCACGGCTTGGCCGTCTCCTTCCATATCTTCCGCCAACGCACCGGCGAGAAGGTCAAGACCCTCGGCGAGGTGGTGGACCTGACTTCCCGCGCCACTCACGAACAGGAATTGTTTTCCTTTCCCGATTGGGAATTCATCCAGTGGCTGGCCCAAAGCCACGCCGACCCCGAAGGCCTTTGGGAATCCATGATCTTGACAGGCCTGGAATTGCTCCAATGGCTCGTCCAATGGGGCGACAAATCCCGCCTCCTCCTCGATCCCTCCCGCCGGCCCATTGTCTTTCACGGTGACCTGGCCGAATTGAAGCCGCGCCTGGAAGACATTAAAGGCGATCTCTTCTTCACCCACTCTCTGGCCCTGCCTTCCGGCCAGTCCCATGCCTTGGGCGCCGTCAAGTTCTTTTCCGGCCGCCCGGCCATGGCCCTGGTGGAAAACACCTTCTACTTGCTCCGCAGCGCCCCGCCGGACGACCTGCTCAACTCCTGGGCGCAGCAACAGTCCCTCCCGGTGCGCAAACTGAGCCATCGCCTCATCACCCAACTCCACAAGACCCAGGCCGCCAACGGCCCGGCGTGGGAGAATCTCTGCGAGGTCCGCCGCGCTCGGCCCCGCTTCACTTTTGAACTCGTGGACGATGTAGTGCGCGTGCGCCTGCTGGCCACCGCGGAGCACGACCAAAATCTCTGGCATTGGAACGGCATGGAATGGCGCACCGAGGCCCCCCCTGCCCTATCCCCCGCCCGCCCCACCATCCTCGACGATCCCCGCCTGGACAGTGCCGTCCACTGGCTCCGCCGCCTGGACTGGTTCACACCCGAACCCGGACTCTGGCACGGCGACGCGAACGAAAACTTCCTGGCTTGCCTGGCGGCCGCATGGCCGGACCGCCCGGACCAGGCCGAGTACCTCGGCAACCCCGCTTTTCACCGCCTCTTCCTGAATTCCCGGCCCGTGCGCCCAAAACTCGTCATCAAGAGCAGCGGCATTGATTGGTTTTCCGTCTCCGCCGAGTGGGAGGCCGAAGGACTCAAATTGACTCCCGCCGACTTGCTGCGCCTGCAAACCGCCACCGGCCGCTTCATCAAACTGCCCGACGCCGGATGGCTCGAACTGGACACCCAGTCCGTCCAATCCGCCCACGAGGCGATGGCAGACTTGGGCGTGGACGGACTGATCCCCGTCCCGCAACGTTTGGGCCTGGCCCAAGCCGCCCATCTGGAAGAGGAAGGTTTGCAGAAGTTCGGCGACTCTCCTCAGGCCAGGGCCTTGCGGCAGAACCTGGCCCAATTCCGCGGCGTTCCCTCCACCCCGCTGCCCGAGGGAATCCAGGCCCAATTGCGGCCCTATCAGCGCACCGGCTTCGATTTCCTCTGCCACCTCAGCCGCCACCAGTTGGGCGGCGTTTTGGCCGACGACATGGGCCTGGGCAAAACCCTGCAAACCCTCGTCTGGCTCCAGTGGTTGCGCCGCCAAACCACACCCGCAAAACCCGCCCTGGTCATCTGCCCCGCTTCCGTCCTCCACAACTGGCGCCGCGAAGCCGGCCGCTTCACTCCGGGCCTCAAAGTTCTCGTCCTGGAAAGCGGGCCTGCCCGCCATAACCTGCGCCATCAAATCCCCGCCTTCGATTTGATTGTCACCAATTACGCCCTCCTGCGCCGCGATCTCGAGGCCTTGCAGAAATTCTCCTTTTGCGCCGTCATTTTGGACGAGGCCCAGTTCATCAAAAACCCGGACGCCCAAATCACCCAGTCCGTCAAACAACTGCGCGGCGACCAGCGCCTGGCCCTTACCGGCACGCCCCTGGAAAACCGCCTGCTGGACCTTTGGAGCATCGTGGATTTTGTCCAGCCCTCCTATCTCGGCAGCCAGCAGAAGTTCCACGAAAATTACGAGCCGCGCGGCGAAAATGCCGCCGACCAGCAGCGCATCGCCCGCCGCCGCCTCTCCTGCAAACTGCGCCCCCTCCTGCTCCGCCGACTCAAACAAGACGTCGCCGAAGACCTCCCCGACCGCATCGAGCAGCGCCGCGATTGCGAACTCGGCGAGGCCCAGCGCAAACTTTACCTCGCCGAGCTGCGCCGCAGCCGCGAACAAGTCCTCAGCACCGTCGCCGAGCGCGGCCTGGGCCGCAGCACCATTCATGTCCTGGCCGCCCTCACCCGCCTGCGCCAGATTTGCTGCCACCCCAAACTTGTCAACAACGATGCCCCCTCCGGCAAAACCGACACCCTCTTTGAATTGATGGAGCCCCTCATGGCGGGCGGCCAGAAAGCCCTGGTCTTCAGCCAGTTTGTCCGCATGTTGCGCATCCTCGAAACCGAGTGCGCCGCCCGCCAGATCAAGACCCACATCCTCACCGGCGAGACCAAGAACCGCCAGCAAGTCACCGAAGCCTTTCAAAGTGATCCGGCGGGCGGCATCTTCCTCCTGAGCCTGCGCGCCGCCAGCACCGGCCTGAACCTCACCACCGCCAGCAACGTCATCCTCTACGATCCCTGGTGGAACCCCGCCGTCGAAGCCCAGGCCATTGACCGCACCCATCGCATCGGCCAATTGCGCACCGTCAACGCCTTCCGCCTCATCGCCCCCGGCACCGTCGAAGAAAAAATCTGGGAACTCCAGCAGCGCAAAGCCCAGACCATCGCCGACGTTTTTGGCGAACAAGGCTTCGCCAACAACCTCACCTCCGCCGACCTCCAATACCTCTTCGCCGAAGACTAGAGCATTTTCATGAAAACTGTAGCCGCTCAAGCGCCTGGATCTTAGGGAGCGCGGGCAGCCCGCTCTGCGGGCCAGCCTACTGGTGTTCTAACTTCCTCGCCCGCCGTGTTCGGCGTCTCGCCGAACACAATCCCCAGTTCTCACTTTTTAAACTGCTTGACAGGCGCCGCCATTCTGGCAGAGTGCCTTCATGCCTCGACAGATGCGCCGCCAATTCGCCGGAGCAAGCGCAAAGTGCGGCTGGCGGGGCGGCTGCGGGCGGAAGCGACGATGAGCTTGCAATGGATCGCCGAACACCTGGTAATGGGAAGTTGGCCCCACGTTTCCAATTTGGTCGGCGCCGCCAGAAAACAGCAGAGTTAAAATAGTGAGTGACACTTGCACCCTACAACATCAGCCATGAAAAAGTGCCCGTATTGTGGAAACGAGTATCCAGACGAGGTGTCACTTTGCCCCATTGATAAAACGCCTCTTGGCTTTGACGATCCAACGGGATCTATTCTTTCGGGTACTCTTCAAAAAGCAGGAAGGCGACCTGCTAGAGCAATTCCATGAAAACTGTAGCCGCTGAAACGTCTGGATTTTTGGGGAGCGCGGGCGCCCTCGCCTGCCGTGTTCGGCGCCTCGCCGAACACATTCCCCATCAATCCTCGGCTACA
>JBEKOF010000012.1:0-33691 GCA_049522055.1 Verrucomicrobiota bacterium
AGGGTCGATTGCACATAGGGCTCCCACATGTCCATGGCCACGGCTTCCACGCCCGCCAGTTGCTTTGCCGTCAGGCTCTCCCAAAACGCATCCAAGCTTTCTTGTTGGCGGCCCTCCCCCACATACTCCACCGTGGTCCGATCCTCCTGCACCTGGGCCACGATGGTCAGATAGTTCTGTCCGTGCCCCATCGCCTTTTCGTCCACGCACAGGCGCTCCATCACCTCCGGGGTTTTGCGCGCCAGTCCCCGCTTCACGGCCCGCTGCTTGATCCCGTCGGCTTCATCCCAACTCAGACGCAAGATCGCGCAGGCCCCGCTGATCGAACACTCCAACATCACATCAATGGCCAACCGTTCCATCAGGCGGCTGAACCGGCTGTACTTCTCCGCCCAAGGCACGGCCACCGTTTGGCAGCCATGCTCGGCACAACGCACCACGGGCACACGGGAGACGATGATCGTTTTGAACTGGCAACTGTCCAAATGCCGCCAGCGCCGCTCTTCATAGTCGTGAATCTCCATGCGCTTCTGACACTGCGGACACCCCCAGAGCGTGTCGGCAAATCCCACCCGCACCTCGACCTCCTGTTCCTTGGGTTTAAGGGTCACACTCTCCACCACCCACGGTTCCACCAAGCCTAAAATTTGCTGATACAGTTGAAAATCTTTCATGGCCGGATTTTAGCCCGGGCGCATCTGCCGCGGCAACTTCGCGGTCGATCCTTTCCAACCTCTCAACCGGGCGAGCGGAGCGGAGCGAAGCGAGATCCGGCGCGAAGCGGTTGGCCCTTTGCACAGGCCAGTTGCCAGCCCTGGGGCTGGGCTTCAAAACCGTTTCCTTTCTAAAAGCTCTTAAAAACTCCAATCAAAAAACACCGGACAATCCCGGAAGAACCGCAATTTGAAGTGGAAGGAATCGCTCCAGGAACTATGCCAAGCGCGGTTTGCGGAAATTGTAAAGATCCCCGCCCAAGACCTTGAGAAATGGATATTTCGATCCTGATTTCCACGCACAATCGCGCCGACAGTCTGGCGCGGACGCTGGATTCTTTGAAGGGGGTGGTGATACCCGACCGGGCCAGGGCGGAAATACTGGTTTTGGATAATGCCTCCACCGACCATACGCGCGCAGTGGCACAGAGCGGCCCATTGGGCGGCTACTTGTTGCGCTACCTGTATGAGCCGGCCCCCGGAAAGATGCGCGCGCAGAACCTGGGCTTGAGCGCCGCTCGAGGAACGATTCTGCTGACGACCGACGACGACGTGATTCCGTCGAGGGATTGGCTTGTGCATATGACAGAACCGTTGCGCAAAGGGGATTTAGATGGCGTGGTGGGGCGAATCGAACTGGCGGCGGATCTGTTGCGGCCCTGGATGACGAGCATGCATAAATATTGGCTGGCGGCGCCTGAGCCGGCCGTGGTTGGCAGATTGGAATTGATCGGCGCCAGCATGGCGTTTCACCGCCGTGTTTTGGATCGTGTGCCTTTGTTTGATCCCGAACTGGGTCCAGGCGCGCTGGGTTTTGGCGATGACGGCCTGTTTTCCTGGCAATTGGAGGAAGCTGGTTTTCGGATAGGTTACGCGCCGGAGGCGTTGGTGACACATCATCCCGACGCCAGCAGGTTATCACGCGCCAGTTGGTTGTCTGCGGCCCGGGCGCGAGGCCGATCCGAAGCCTACCAGCTTTATCACTGGCTGCACGGCGATATCAAATGCGCGCGGCTGCGGCGCTGGTGCCTCGGCGCCAAATTGGCGGCCCGGCGGCGCGTCACCGGGATGGCGTCGGAAGGAGCGCCCTTGTGGGAGCTTAGTTATGTATTGCACATGGAGAAATGCCGGCAATTCCAAATCGAATGCGGGCGGCCCAGAAATTACGCCAAACGCGGTTTGCGGAGACTGTGAAAAATGATGAACATTGGCGAAGCGTTGGCCCAAGCGACCATTGCGGCTGAAATCGCCGGCCAGGAACGCGCGCAGAACAACGTCTTCAGGCCGATGGACGCCGAAAACCTCGCATGAAGCCGCTGGTATCCATTTTGATTCCAGCATACAACGCGCAGGCGTGGATAGAGGGCACGTTGGAATCCGCCATCAACCAGGATTATCCCAATGTTGAGGTAATCCTGGTCAATGATGGATCGGCCGACCAGACCCTGGCCCTGGCAAAAAGATACGAATCCAAGGCTGTCAAGATCGTGGATCAGAAGAATGCGGGCGGACCTGCGGCGAGGAATGCCGCCTTCGGCCACGCGCAGGGTGACTATATCCAGTGGCTCGACCACGACGACTTGCTGGATCGGCACAAAATAAGCGAGCAGCTCAAGGCGGTTGATGATGCGCAGGGTGACAGCCTCCTGCTGTCCGCGGCTTTCGGAACATTTTATTACTGCACGGAAAGGGCCGTTTTTAATCCCACCAGCCTCTGGCGGGACCTGACACCCCGTGAATACTTCTTTGCAAAATTCCAGGACGATCAATGGCTGCAGACCTCGGCTTGGCTGATCAGCCGGAAGCTCTCCCAAATGGCCGGTCCCTGGTGGGAGGTTCGGTCGCCCGACGACGATGGAGAATATCTTTGCCGTGTCGTTTCGGCTTCGGAAGGGATCCGCTTTGTCCCCACGGCGAAGTCGTATTGGCGGGTGGGCAACCATCAGAGTTTCAGCTATAGCCGGGGCGCTTCCACTGCGGCCTCGGAAGCGCACCTAAAGTCAATCGTCCGGTGCATCGAACATTTCAGGTCCATGGAGGATAGCGAGAGGAGCAGGACTGCTTGCGTCTCTTTTCTTCGCCATCGGCTGATCTACTTTTACCCGGATCATCCAGAATTGTTGGAGCGAATTTACAAGCTGGCAAACGAGTTGGGGGGAAGCCTTTCCACTCCGCCTTTGCGCTGGCACTATAATCTTATCCGGTCGTGTTTCGGCTGGCGGGTAGCCAGGGCCGCCAACGTGTCCATTCCCTGGTGCAAGACGATGCTCTTCAGAAACTGGGATAGGCTCATCTACAAGTATTACGCCGCTTCCGGGAAGCAAGGGACGCCCCGGTGAGATTGAGCTTCGCCAAGTGCGAGTATGTCGAGAAGCCCGAAGATATTGTTCATCAAATCCACGAGTTTTGATGCGCCGCAGGCGGCGGAAGCAGCTCAGGACTTGTCTGGTCGGTCCAAATCCGCAGATCAGGCGCGGCGTTGTTTTGGTTTGCTCCATCGCCGCGAACGCTGGGGATTGTCGCTGCGCGGTTGGTTCGCCGCGGCGGGATTGGCCGCGCTCCTGATCGTGGCTTTCATGTTCCGGGTTTATCCATTTCTGGCCGTCACCGAGCGCCAACAGCCTTCGGACTATCTGGTGGCGGAAGGCTGGGTGCCGGTGGACGTTCTGAAAGGGGCGTGTGACGAGTTTAACAAAGGCGGCTACAAGAGAATTCTGGTCAGCGGCTGCCTTGTTTACGATGAATGGGCCGACGAACCAGGCGTCACATACGCTGATTGGGGCGCTTCCAAGCTCCTCAGGCTGGGCATGCCCCCCGGGCTCATTCAGCCTGTGCCATGCTTGGTCCAGAAAAAGGATCGCACCTATTCCGCGGCTGTGGCTGCAAAGCAGTGGATGGACCAGCATGGGATTCATCCCAGGCAAATCAATGTCGTTACACAAGGTTCACACGCCCGGCGCAGCCGGTTGTTGTTTCAGGAAGCCTTCGGGCCCGAGGTCAAAGTGGGCATCATCGCCGTCGCGGACCCGCAGTTTGATGCGGATCATTGGTGGCGCACGAGCGAAGGCGTGCGGGAAGTGCTCGGTGAGAGCATCGCCTTTTTGTATGCCCGGCTGCTTTTTCACCCCTCCGATACCGCTTCCAGCCAATAGACAAGAGGTTATATGCCTTGTTTTCTTTGCACTGCAAAACGTCAGAATCGCTCCCTTTTGCGAAGATTTTTTACCCGCAAAGCAACGGCAAGCTCGAACGCTGGCGCCAGAGCCTCAAACGGGAAAGCATCCGTCAGCGCTCCCCGCTCTCTATCGAAGACGCCCGCCAGATTGCCGGCCAGTACGTCCAACATCACAACACCCGGAGCTTGCACAGCGCCATCGGTTACGTGACCCCGTCCGACAAGCTGGCCGGGCGTGAGCTGGAAATCTTGGCCGCGCGGGACGGCAAACTGGAGGCCGCCGGGCAAGAGCGCCAGGGCAAGCGGAAAGCCGCTCGGGCGGCGTTGGCTCCGCCGAAGGAAAAAACCAATTTGACAGAACCACTGGCTGGTGCAATGATGGCCCCGTCCCGTGAAACAGAAGCGGGCTCTGCTGAAGAGCAACCCGCCGAGGGATAACGGCATGAGGCGACAAAATAAAAACGTCTCCACTTTTTGGTGAGGATAAAAACCTCCCTGGAAAAACTTTCTGGAGACATTTATTTTAGAGCCTCCATATGCCTCAAAAAACTTGGGCTTGGGGGCAGGAATCCCCGGCCTTTTTAGTAATTGAAGGTGAACTGGGAAAGTCCATTTCACGCTGAAGATGGACAGTTTTGCGAAGCCGGTGTAGCTCAACGCTAGAGCAGCTGAAAAGTAATCAGCAGATGGAGTGTTCAATTCCTCCTGCCGGCTCCAGAACTTGCATCTCGTTGCACAAGCAACGGATTCAGTTCATTGAGTTATGACGATCCCTGATAACAATCAAATCTCACATTTTCGCCTGCAAAAGACCACCGAGGCAAAATTCGCTGATTTTGAGCGGAGCCAGGGGGCAAAAATTGTCACGATAAATGACATCCACTGGAGGCAGGTTCGTCCTTTTTTCTTCCGGCCTCTCCTTCCGTTTCGAGAGTACGCACCGGAGGCGGTTACCCCACCGCTGCTTTCGCATATTGGGGGATGCGAGTTCGCGGTGCCCAAAAATATTCCTGCCAATTCGCGTCTCAACATGCTTATCTTCCAGAATGTGGAGGCGTATTCACTGACAGACTTAGGCAGAGGAAGAAGACGACAAATCATGTCTGCCGCGAAAGTCTTCGCCATCCGGGAAATTACAGATGTGAACGAGTTTAAGGAGAAGGCCTATCCAATCTATGTCTCCTTCTATCAGCGCACTGAATACAAATACAAAAGGGATCGCCTCAATCAATTGTCGTTTTCGCGGTGGGCTGAATCGTTGTTCCAATATGGGAAGTTTCTCATTTTAGGAGCCTACAGGAATGAAAAGTTGGAAGCCACGTGGACTTGCCAACTGGTGGAAGACACAGTTATTTCTATGACGGCGTTTAGTACATCGGAGTCTCAGCGCCTGAACGTGAACAGCCTCTTGATCCACTCCGTCCGCGAAGCGTCCGCCTCGAGCGGGCAGGCGAAACAAATATTTGTTGGGATGTATAAATACGGGGCGGCGCACGGGGTTGATGATTTTTATTTGGAGAGAGGTTGCAGTCTGGTCCAGATGCCGGCCCGCCTTCGCATCAACCCGCTGGCGGCGGCTGCTTTGCGCGTTTTTCTTCCGGCTGATCTAAGGAGATTGCGAGGCATTCTGACGGAAGCCCATGCCGACACAGAGGCAGGCATGGGCTCCAATCCAGCCGGCCTGATAAAAGGGAGCGAAAAGCCGACTGCAGAGGGCCGGGGTCGTTAGCGGGGGGTTATTCAAGGGTTCAGTTCGAGGGCGTGGTTTAAAAGACAAAATGGCAGCCTTGCAAAGAATTGCAGATAATGGTTTAAGTCCTCTCGCCTCCACCAATTTAAGCCCGCACACCACTCAATGCCGGTTGAATTGCCTGATGGGAGCTTAGATGGATGCGCCTTTTGAATTCTCAGCCTCCGCATCGAGCTAGTGCTTATGTGGAAACCGACAACGGCCAAATCGAGCGCGGCTTCAAGGGCACTTATAAAAGGCACGGCGCGCTCAATCTGTTTGCCGCGTTGCAAGAGGCTGCCGGCGAAATCAAGATTCGCTTTCGAGGCAACGAGTTAAAGCACTGCAAATTAGGTCCACATCCCGATCAGACATTTGCGGCGACAAGGGCAAATTCAGAATCGAGGATTTGAGGCCAAAGGCGTTGGGAAATTGGTTCTTGTCCAATGGCTGGTGATGGGCCCACAGCGTGAGGGCGTAAATGCCAGATTGATGAAGACGTCGTTGCGCCTGCAAGCGGAGAGCTGGGGAAAGGCATATGGTATAGTGACTCAAGGCATAAGGGGAGGTCTTTGGGCGGATCACAAATTTGGCTGCATGGAGATTGCTGTGATAGCGGCGCGCCAGAGTTATGCGGGCTTGATGGAGCGAAGCGACGTGTTCCAGATTCCACTGGGCCAGGCTGCGGTCCAGGAGCGTCGAGGGCAGATTCCATTCAGGTGCACTGGAGCAACCCGCGGCCCAAGAGGCTGGAAATCCAACCCAAGGGGTTTCAGGCAGCGTTGCAGGAGCCAGTTCAGGGCGCAATCTCCGGACCAATGAATAGACCTGGGGATAGTGCGCCAATGTGCGCAGGAAAACTTCAGCCATCCGTCGGAGCCGCATTTTAGAATCGGTTTTCGCCAGAGTGGAGTCGCGAAGTTGTCTCACCTCGTTTCCCAAAGCCGGGTCGCGGGCAAAGCCCATGGCGCCCCATCCGGCGAACATCGGTTTGCTGGTGGAGCCAAAACTGAGGAGGGCAAAATCCCTGGGTTCCAGTCGCTCAAAGAGAGCGGGATGGGGCACCGACATGGCCATATCGACGATTCGGACCAATGGAGGCGAGATGGCATTCCGGGTAACCTGGGCCAGGTCGTAGGTATGTCCGAAGGGTTCCGTGAGGACGATTGCGTACTTTCCACTTTGCGCGGGGAAAAGCGTTTCTTCATTCATGAGGAAGCCCTCTTTCGCGGCATCGATCAAGTGGATGGCACCGCCGGAGCGGACGATGGCTTCATGGACCACGCTGCAAGTGAAAGCCGGACCCAGCACTTTGGTCTGCGGACCGATCGAGGCGCGCAATGCCCAGCAGATTCCAGCCCTGGCCGAAGGGAGCCAGACGGCAGAGGGGCAACCCGCAGCCGTAGCGTAGGCCGCCTCGAGTTGATCGAGCCTCCGGCTCTCCGGATTGGCCAAGCAGGATCCTATGATGGTTCCGATGCCGAAGGAGGATCTATGTGGCGGAATCATCATTAGCAAAAAATGAATGCCAGAATGTTTCCGTTACCTTATGTTAAGGATGAATTGAGAGTCGGCTGCTGTGCCGGCCCGAGGATTTGGCCGGTGTATTGATACACCCAGAAGGCCTGTCCGAACATGGCGGCTTCACACATCTTCCGAAAGGCCCGGTTTTCGGAGAACATTTTCCCATAGCTTTGGGACAAAAGCAGCCTCTCGGTATAGATGATAATAAAAGGCTTGTTCAGGCTGTTTGCCCGTCCGATAAGCTTCGTTAGGATCAGACCCATGAACTCGCCCGAGAAAGGGCGAAACATGAAAAACACATCATCTGTGGCGCGGTCGCAGTACTCCAAGGCATCCATTTGGAGGATGGTAATGGAAGAGGTCTGAGTCGAAGGCAACCGGCAATGGGCGACGTTTTCCCGGGCGGCGATGCACAATTCGGGGGACAGATCAACTCCAGTCACTTTTGTGAAACCGTACTCCGCCGCGAGAATACAGGCGCGGCCCAGGCCGCACCCCAGATCGACAAAGCTCAGGTCCCAGGACAGGGCCAGCTCTTTGAGCATCTGGCGGAGAGCCCACCCGTTGACAGGCCCGTAGCGAGTGGCATCCGGCAACCTGGATGGCGCAAAAGAAGTACTGGCAAGGGAGATAAACCCGCTGGTCCTGATGCGGTATTTGCGGTCAAAGCATTTGAGGTACCGATCATCCACGTTAGAGATCAAAGTTGAGATCGTCTTGACCAATCCGACGCCCCGAAGCAGGCAGAAGCCGCGTGATAAGGCGGAGAATAAGTTATGTTGATCAAAAAGTCGCGACATAGCGAGTAACAGTTGGCCAAAGTCTTCCCGCGCCGCGCAGAAAAGCAAGCAGATTCTTGTAACCGGCGGGGAATCTGTCCACGGCTCGGGAATCAGGCTCGGATGCGAATGACTTTCAAGATGGAATCCATGCTCTCTGATTGTGCTTTCGGCTTTCCGTTTCAGTCGCCGGGCGCGAGAATAAAGTCTATGAATACCGAACAAGCTTTGAGTCACATTAACGCCGCATTTAAGGAGGGCGCGGAATTGCGCCTGAGCGTCGCCCGGGACTGCGGTCCGGCCATCGTCTCAGCCGCCCAAGCCATCGCCCTCTGCCTGCGTTCGGGCGGCAAGCTCCTCTTCTTTGGCAACGGCGGCAGCGCGGCGGACGCCCAGCATCTGGCCGCCGAATTCGTCGGGCGGTTCGTCCTGGAACGCCGGGCCTTGCCCGCGGTGGCCTTGACCACCGATTCCTCCATCCTCACGGCCGTCGGAAATGATTACGGATTCGACCGCGTTTTTTCCCGGCAGATCGAAGCCTTGGGCCAGGCCGGGGACGTGGCCATCGGCATCAGCACCAGCGGCAATTCCCCCAACGTGATCGCCGCGCTCAAACTGGCCAGGAGCCAGAATCTCAAGACCATTGGCTTGGCGGGCAAAGATGGCGGCCAGCTTCGCCTCTGCTCCGATATTCCATTGGTCGTCGCTTCGCCCAATACCGCGCGCGTGCAGGAGTGCCACATTGCCATCGGGCATTTGCTGTGCGAGTTGGTGGAAATGGACCTCTTCCAAAGCAAATCCGCCGGCCAGGAAAAATAGACCGAGTCGTCATGCTCAAGAACGTCCCCAAAACATGGTGTGTCACGGGTGTGGCCGGGTTCATTGGCTCGAACCTTCTCCAAGCCCTGCTCAAATCCGGCCAGCGCGTGACCGGCTTGGATAACTTCGCCACTGGCCACCGGAAGAACCTGGATCAGGTTAGAGACGCAGTCTCGCGGCAGCAGTGGAAGCGGTTTAAATTCTTGGAGGGCGATATCCGGCGCCTGGAAGATTGCCGCCGCTCGATGCGCGGAGTCCAGGTGGTCTTGCACCAGGCGGCTTTGGGCTCGGTGTCTTGTTCGGTGGACGATCCACTCGCGTCGCATGAGAGCAATGTCACCGGATTCATCCACATGCTGGTGGCCGCGCGGGAAGCCGGGGCGCGCCGGTTTGTCTATGCCTCCAGCAGTTCGGTTTACGGTGATGACGACCGGCTGCCCAAGATCGAAGCCCGTCTTGGCCGGCCGCTTTCGCCGTATGCCGCCACCAAGTCCATGAACGAGCTTTACGCCGGTGTTTTCGCGCGATGTTATGGGATGGAGACCATCGGCCTGCGCTATTTCAATGTGTTTGGCCCGCGGCAAGACCCGGAGGGCGCTTACGCGGCGGTGATCCCAAAATGGATCGCCGCGATGATTCGCAACCAGACCGTCGAGATCAATGGGGACGGGAATACCAGCCGCGATTTCTGTTATATCGCCAATGTGGTGCAGGCCAACCTAAAGGCCGCCACCACCGCCAAACCAGGCGCCATCAACCAGATATACAATGTGGCGGGTGGGGAGCGAACCACTTTGAACCAATTGTTCCATCTGCTCCATCAGCGATTGCTTCCGCGCTGCCCGCACCTCAAGGATTTCAAGCCCGTTTACCGCGACTTCCGCCCCGGAGACGTGCGCCACTCCCATGCGGACATCAGCAGAGCTTGCCGTCTGCTGGGCTACCAGCCCGCCCATGACATCCGGTCGGGCCTGGATGAGGCTCTGGATTGGTATGTGGCCAATCTCCCCGTTCCCTCAAAACGCCCGGATGGGATTCCGCATAAAACCAGCGCGAAGCAACTTTCGGCTGGTAATTCTCACGTTTCTGAACTTCCCTCTCGGTTAAAACCGCCTCGAGGCGGCGTGATTCAAAACTTATGAGAATTGCCATCGTTGGTTTGGGTTATGTCGGCCTCCCTTTGTCCCTCCAATTCGCCCGCTCCGGCGCGAGTGTTTTGGGGCTGGATGTGGACCGCGTCAAGGTCGAGGCCATCAACCAGGGACGAAGCTATATCAAACACATCGAATCTGCCGCCATCGCCGGGCTTGTCAAAGCCGGCGCCTTCTCCGCCTCCACCGATTTCAGTAACGTCAAGAAGATGGACGCCGTGATCATCTGCGTCCCCACGCCCCTGAACAAAAACCGCGAGCCGGACATCTCCTTCATTACTGAGACGGGACGCAGCATCGCGCCCCACCTCAAGAAGGGAATCCTGGTCGTCCTCGAATCCACCACCTATCCCGGCACCACTGACGAAGACCTGCGCGCCGTGTTGGAAAGCGGTTCCGGGCTGAAAGCGGGAACCGACTTCCATCTGGCGTTCTCTCCGGAAAGAGAAGACCCGGGCAACCCGGACAGCAAAGTGGCCCTCATCCCAAAAGTGATCGGCGGCTACACGCCCGCCTGCCTGGAACGGGCCAAGGCAGTCTATGGCGTGGCCATCAAAACACTCGTGCCGGTTTCTTCCTGCCGCGCGGCCGAGGCTGCCAAGCTGACCGAAAACATCTTTCGCAGCGTCAACATCGCCCTGGTCAACGAACTCAAGATTGTCTATACGGCCATGGGCATTGACGTCTGGGAGGTGATCAATGCCGCCAAGACCAAGCCGTTCGGTTTCATGCCGTTTTACCCGGGGCCGGGCCTGGGCGGCCACTGCATCCCCATAGACCCGTTTTATTTGACATGGAAGGCGCGCGAGTACGGCGAAAACACTCGCTTCATCGAGCTGGCCGGCGAAATCAATACCACCATGCCCGCCTACGTCATCCATCAGGTCATCGCTGCCCTCAATGCCCGCAAAAAGGCCCTCAACGGCGCCAAAATCCTCGTGCTCGGCCTGGCCTACAAAGCCGATGTGGACGATGACCGCGAATCGCCCAGCTACGTGCTGATGACCTCGCTCAAGGAACGGGGCGCGGAGGTTTCCTACCACGATCCCTGCGTCCCGGTGATCAAGCTCACCCGCGAACATCCGCAATGGGCGGGCGTGAAGTCAATCCCGTGGAACCAAAAATCCATCAAGGCCTTCGATCTGGTGCTCATCGCCACCAAGCACAACTCGGTGGACTACCGGCAACTGGCCTCTTGGTCCAGTTGCATTGTGGATTCCCGCAACGCCATGGCCGGCGTCAAGACCAAGCCCGGCCAGGTTTGGAAGGCCTGATTTCGGCAACGCAATGGAAACGGCATGATCGTACTGCTCGGCTCCAGTGGATTTTTTGGACGCGCTTTCGCCGGAGAATTGCGCCGGCGGGGCCAGTCCTTTATCCCGCTCACCCGCACGGCGTTCGATTACACCCGTTTTGACTACCTCTTTGATTACCTGCGCACCATGAGGCCCGTCTTCCTCATCAATGCCGCCGGCTACAACTGCCTGCCGGAGGAGGACGGATCGGAAGCCGCCCGCGAGAAGGCCATGGTGGCCAACGCCATGCTGCCCCAAATGATCGCGCGCGTCTGCCTGGTCACCAAGACCCCGTGGGGCCATCTGTCCACCGGCTCCATTTACTCCGGCGCAAAAATCATCGAACAAGGCAAGGTCCGCGTCGAGAAAGACCTCAGCCGCCCCGGAGTGCGGGAGAGGTTCGAGCAGGAGCCGCGGAGCTTTCAAGGCTTCAATGAAACCGATGAGCCGAATTATTCATTCCGCTGCCCCCCTTGCACTTTTCACAGCGGCACCAAGGCGCTTGCGGAGGAGGCCATCCGGGACATCGGCCAGAGTTATATCTGGCGGCCCAGGCTGGCCTTCAGCGAACAGGAGGAGCCGGGCAACTTCCTCTGGCGCTTCCATCGCGATGCCAATCCTGGCGAGACGATAGATTCCCTGTCCCATGTCCAGGATTGTGTGCGGGCCTGTCTGGACCTCTGGAAAATCGGCGCGCCCTACGGCATTTACAACTTGACCAATCCCGGCGCCATCACCACCAGGCAGTTGGCCGAGTTGATGCGACGCTTCTTGAAACTGCCCCGCCCCTTGGCTTTCAGTCAGGTATCCGAAGAACCTGCGCGCGCTGGCGGCAAAGCGCCCCAGTCCCATTGCATTTTGGACGTTTCCAAACTCCTGGCCGCTGGCGTGAAAATGCGAAGTCTGCACGAGGCGCTGGAGGACTCCCTGAACAAGGCGCGTCTGGCGGCCCGCTCCCTGCAAGCGCCCACGACTCCTTCCCCGCCATTCCCGCCCAGCCACTCTTGATTTTCCAGACACCCCATGAAAAGAAACCTATGAAGGGAATAATACTCGCCGGCGGGGCCGGTTCGCGCCTCTTCCCGCTCACCTTGGTCGCCAGCAAACAGTTGCAGCCAGTTTATGACAAACCGATGGTCTATTATCCCCTGACCACCTTGATTGAAAACGGCGTGCGCGAGATTTGTCTCATCTCCACGCCTCAGGATCTGCCCCGCTTCCGGCAACTCCTGGCCGACGGCCGGAAATGGGGATTGAACATTGATTATCGCGAGCAGCCAAAACCCGCCGGCATCGCCCAGGCCTTTTTGATCGCCGACTCGTTTATCGGCGCCGACCCGGTCACCCTCATTCTGGGCGACAACATTTTTTACGGCGCCGACAGCTTCAAGGCCGCCTTCGAGCAGTTTGACGGCGGCGCCTGCATTTTCGGCTATCGGGTGACCGATCCGGAGCGTTACGGCGTGGTGGAGTTTGACCAGGACGGACGCGCCATTTCCATTGAAGAAAAACCCAAGGCGCCCCGCAGCAACTACGCCGTGCCCGGGCTTTATCTTTACGACAACACCGTCTTGGAAATTACGCGCCAACTCCGCCCCTCCCCGCGCGGAGAACTCGAAATCACCGAAGTCAACGTCGAGTACCTGCGGCGCGGCCAGTTGCGCGTGCGCCAGTTGAGCCGCGGTTTTGCCTGGCTGGATGCCGGCACCAGCAGCAGTTTGCACGAAGCCTCCGCTTACGTTCAAACCATCGAGAGAAGACAGGGCATAAAAATCGGCTGTCCGGAGGAGGCCGCCTTCCGCCGCGGATTCATCAACCGGCCCAGCTTTGAATCGCTGGTGGCGCAAACTCCCAACTGCGAATACCGGGATTATCTCAAGGGTGTCCTTGCGGAGGGCCATCTATGAGCATGATTATCCTATTGGGTGGCAACGGTTATATTGGCCAGGCCTTTGCTCGGGCTCTGGCCGCTCGCGGCCTCCCCTTTGAGGCCCCGGCTCGCGCCCGGACCGACTACACCCGGTTCGGCGTCTTGACAGAACTGCTGCGCCTCACCAAACCGGACTTTCTAATCAACGCCGCCGGTTACACCGGCAAACCCAACGTGGATGCCTGCGAAAAAAATCAGGCCGACACCTTGCAGGGAAACACCCTGTTCCCCGCCATGGTCGCCCATGCCTGCGCCGCGCGGGACCTTCCCTTCGGCCATGTTTCCTCAGGATGCATCTACGCCGGCGCCCGAATTGCCGGCGGAGTGGAAAAAGACCTGACCACGCCCGAATGCCAGGCCTTGTTCCAGCAAAACCCGGCAGCCATCGGCGGCTTCACAGAAACCGACGAGCCGAATTTCACCTTTCGCCGCCCTCCATGCAGCTTTTACAGCGGCACCAAGGCCCTGGCCGAAGAAGCCCTCGGGGGGGTCGGTCAACACTTTATCTGGCGCTTGCGCATCCCCTTCGACCAATTCGACAATCCGCGCAATTACCTCAGCAAGGTCCAGAATTATCCCAAGGTTTATGATAACATCAACTCCCTCTCCCATCGCTCTGACTTTGTCAACGCCTGCCTCGACCTCTGGCAGATGCGCGCCCCCTTCGGAACTTACAATGTCACTAATCCCGGCTTCGTCTCCACACGCCAGGTCGTGGCCATGCTTCAGAGCATCCTCAAGACCGCCCGGCCGTTCGATTTCTGGGCCAATGACCGCGAGTTTTACCGCCAGGCCGCCAAAACCCCGCGCTCCAACTGCGTTCTCAACGTGTCCAAACTCCTGGCCGCCGGCGTAAAACTCCGCCCGGTGGAGGAGGCCCTGCGGGATTCCCTGCAAAACTGGACCCCTTTGGGCGCTTGAATCGCTTCTTCATTTTGCCATGAACTTGCTTGTCACCGGCGGCGCCGGCTTCATTGGATCCAACCTGATCCATCACATCATTGACCGGCCGGAAATCCAGCTCCTGGTCAATCTGGATTGTCTGACCTATGCCGGGCACCTGGAAAATCTGGAGCGCGTGGCCCGGCGCCAAAAATATTTCTTCGAGAAAACCGATCTTCGCGACAAGTCCGAAGTTGTGCGGGTGGTGGAGAGCCATTGCATCACCCACGTTCTGCATCTGGCGGCCGAGTCGCATGTGGACCGATCCATCACGGGGCCGGGTGCTTTTATCACAACCAATGTGGTCGGCACTTTTCACTTGTTGGAGGCCTGCCGGGAGTTCTGGCTCAAGTCCCCTTCCGCCCCCGGCCATCCCCCTTCGGAGTGCCGTTTTCATCACGTTTCCACCGATGAAGTTTATGGCAGCCTCGGCGCCGGCGGCTATTTTACCGAAACTACCCCTTACGCCCCCAACTCCCCCTATTCGGCCAGCAAGGCCGGGAGCGATCTGCTCGTCCGCGCCTATCACCACACCTATGGGCTCCCGGTCGTGACCACCAACTGCTCCAACAATTACGGCCCTTACCAGTTCCCCGAGAAACTCATTCCCGTGATCATCGAGGCGATCTGTTGCCGCCAGCCCATTCCCGTTTATGGCGATGGCCTGAACGTGCGCGACTGGCTCTACGTGCGCGATCACGCCGAGGCCCTCTGGCAGGTTCTGACCCGGGGCCGGATCGGCGAAACCTATAACATTGGCGGCCACAACGAGTGGTCGAACATCCGCATTGTCGAATTGATTTGCGATCTGATGGACACGCTGGCCCCGCAATTGGGCGGCGGCTCCCGCCAGCTCATCCAGTTTGTCAAAGACCGCCCCGGCCACGACCGCCGCTATGCCATTGACGCCGGCAAAATTCAAAAGGAATTGGGCTGGAAGCCCGCCCACACTTTCCAGAGCGGCATCCGTGAAACCATCCAATGGTACCTCGACAACCAGGATTGGGTCAAACGTGTCAAAAAAAAGACCCTCTAGTTTCAATTCCCGCGCTTTACAGTCCCTGCTTTGTCGGGTTATTCTCCCGCAGCCGGTCTAAAACGAACCCCCGGCCGTCTTTTGCACGACCAACGCATTAATATCAGTAGTCACGGGCCTATGCCGGCGCGTCGCCGGCCTGGTGGAACGGCACTATGGCGGAGCCTCGTCCTGTTCAGTTTCACGGTGTGTGCGACAGGGGCGCTGGCCCAAAATGTGATAGCGCCTCCTCCGGCGGCTTACCAAAATCCGTCCGTCTTACAGCCCGCCACCACTGGTCCCGGCGAAGGCATTCCGCCCGCTCTCGGCTTTGTCGTCTCGCTCGGCCCGCGGCTTATCCTCGATTTCCACCCCAGTTTGCTCTACCGCCTGATTTACGACGACGGCACCCCTTACGCGCCAGGGCAGCGTATTAGCACCACCATCCAGGAAATTGATGCAGGATTGCGGCTCGACTTGGGCAGCCATTGGAACCTGGCGTGCGGGACCTCGGTGAGTCTTTATTCCAGCAGCCAGTTTTCGGATTCAACCGCCCAATTCATCTCCCTGGCCGGACATACGACTTATCAGGATTGGGCCTTCGGTTTGTCGGGGGGGTACTCCACCTCAGATTCCATCCTGCAGGAGACCGAGACGCAGACAGAGCAGCAGACTTACTCCTCAGGAATCTCGGCCAGCCGGCAATTAAGCAGCCATCTCGTCGCTCAATTCGGGATGAATCAAAGTTATTCCACGTCTTCAGAGAATGGCAGCAGCCAGGATGTTGCCGCATGGTCTGTCTCCGCTGGATTGAACTACCAGGTCTGGTCCAGATTTACGGTCGGGATTACTGCCTCCGGGGGGGTTG
Source organism: Verrucomicrobiota bacterium (assembly GCA_049522055.1). Lineage (GTDB taxonomy): Bacteria > Verrucomicrobiota > Verrucomicrobiia > Limisphaerales > Palsa-1400 > JBEKOF01. Next base: position 15,941 of record JBEKOF010000012.1, read on the forward strand.
ACCTGATCTCGCCCGGCGCGAACATGACCTTTGAGCAAGGTCAGGCGACCGTGAATTATCGGCCTGGGGACAAGTTCAGCCTCTCGCTCAGCGCGGGATTGGAAGACACCCAGTTAATGGGGGCGCAATTGGTCAACCCTGTTTTTTCCGCGTCGGCCGCCTACAAGCCTTGGGCGCAGACCACGGTATCCCTTACTGCCTCGCGCACGGTGAACCCTTCCTATTTCTACGACCAGGTTACCGTCGATACCGGTTTCAACCTTAGCCTCAGCCAGCGGCTCTTGCAGAGATTAACCCTCACCGCCAGTGCCGGCTACTCCTCTACCCCTTATATCGGTTTTGCGCTCGTCTCGGATGCCAACGCCTTTAACCTGAACGGCGCGCCCCTGTCCAGCGTCTCCTCGGTTACTCGCCAGGATGATTCCACCTTCGTCACTGTCCGTTTGAGTTGTGCTTTATTGAAACGGGGCTCGGTCAGCATCTTTTACTCGAAATCTGACACCACTTCTTCCATTTCCGATTTCAGTCTGACCAGCACGCAAGTCGGACTCGAGCTAGGTTACCATTATTAGCCGGCGGAGACTGATACAACGGCGCGCCGCAAAAGTTTCATCTTCTATTCCTTTGGATAAGAACATGGCCATATCGGAACGTGGCGGTTTTTCCAACGATCCGCAAAGAGATCCCCTGCCGCTCGCCTCGCCGGCGGGACCGGAAATGCGGGCTAGCTGGCGCAGACCGCTCTCCAGGCTGGCAGTTTTGGCGGGTGTTTTGATGATTTGTTTCATGGAGCCGCTTTATGAATTGGCGGGTTTCTCCTGGAACAGCGAGTTTTTTTCTTACATCCCGCTTATACCGCTGATCACCGGGTATCTGATCTGGGTTAGGCGCGACAAGCTCAGGGCCGATATCCGTCCCGCCTGGGGGGCGGCGGCGACGACGACAACAGCGGGAGTGGCGGTCCTCGCGGCTTATGGATGGGCTGCATATTCGGGATGGACTCCTGTGGATGAAGATTACCTCTCCATTATGATGACTTCGCTTCTGTTGCTCCTGCTTGGCGTGGGGTTCGCTTGCCTGGGGGCCAGGACAATGGCCGCGGTCGCGTTTCCTGTTTCAATGCTGATTTTTATGGTTCCTTATCCAGAACGCCTGCTGGATGTGATTGAAGCCTTCTTTCAGCAGACCTCGGCTGCCGCCGCCAGTGGGATGTTGCACCTGGCGGGGACGGCGGTTTCCAAGCAGGGCTTGTCCCTGTTCTTGCCGGATGCGCTCCCTTATGCTGGCCACCCCACCAAAGGATGGGCGCTGGTTGTGGCTCCCGAATGCAGCGGCATCCATTCCAGTCAGGTGCTGCTGATTACCAGCCTTCTGGCCGGAAACCTTTTCTTGCGCTCGCCCTGGAGACGCATCGCGATCGCTGTGTTCGTCATTCCACTGGCCATTCTCAGGAATGGATTCCGCATCTTCACCCTGGGTGAACTGTGCGTTCACGTCAGCGGAAAAATGATTGACTCTCCGATCCACCACAAGGGCGGCCCCATTTTCTTCGCCCTCTCCCTCATCCCGTTCTTTATCTTTCTGGTGTGGTTGCGAAAATCTGAATCCAAAACCTGGTACGCTGTCAAAGACCCGGGTAAAACTTAACCGAAATCTTGCCATGATTAACTTGAAGCGAATTGTTTCCACATTGCTCTTCCTGGTTCTGGCGGCGGCCATCGGCGGAGGATGCACCAAGTCGGCGCGGCGGAACCGCGCCATCAAGAGCGGCGACGAGTGTTTTGCGGCCCAGAAATACGATGAGGCCGAGACAAATTACCTCAAGGCCGTGCGAATGAAGGCCCCACCCAGCCCGGTGGCTCTCCGCCAACTGGGCTTGCTCTACGCCGAGGAAGGCCGTCCCAACGCTACTGCAGTGTATTGCTTGCAGCAGGCCTCCAAAGCCGAACCGGATAATATCAAAGTTCTGGTCGAACTGGCGGCGGTCCTCCAGCAGCTCGGCCACTTCCCTGAGGCAAAAGACGCCGCCTACCGCGCCCTCAAGCTTCAGCCCGGCAATGAACGGGCCTTGTTGGTCTTGTGCGAGGTGGTGCGGACTTCCCAAGAGTCCGAGCAGACTCGGCAATACATCGAAAAACTCCGCCAGCAGGACAAAGACCGCGGCAGTTACCACTTGGCGTTGGGGGTGCTTGACGCCAAGGCAGGCAATTACCCCGCCGCAGGGGACGAATACCGTAAATCCCTGGCGTTGGACCCAAATTCAATCCTCCTTCATACCGCTATGGCCAATCTGGACGTCGCCACCGGCGACCTCAAAGGCGCGGAGCAAGCTTTCAAGACTGCCCTAGCTAAGGCTCCGCTTCGCTCCCAGTCCCGTATGTTCTACGCACAATTCCAATTTCAACGCGGAGAGACCAATCAGGCCGCCGAGAGCTTGCGGGAGATCCTCCGCAAAGCGCCCGATTACATGCCGGCCAATCTCTTGTTGATGAAATTCGCCTTCACCGAACGGAAGTACGATGATTGCAATTCTTACATTGCCCAAGTCCTCAAGCGCGACCCCGAGAATCTCGACGCCCTCATGCAAAAGGGTGCCGTGAGCATGGCCAAAGGCGATGGCAAGCAGGCCGTGGCCGACTTTCAGCGCATCAGCGCCCTTACTGGCAAAAAGCCCATTCCCCAGGTTCAATACGAGTTGGCCCGCGCTTACGTGCTCAGCGGCGACAGAAACAAAGCCATCACCACTCTCAACCTCCTCTTGGAGGCACAGACCAATTTCATCCCCGCCAAACTTTCCCTCGCCGATTTGGAGATCCGGCAGGGAAACCCGGCCTCCGCCATCGCCTTGCTCACAGATTTGCTCAAAATTCCCCACCTCCCGGATGCCACCGTTGCCCAAGCCAGCATGGTCCTGGCCGGCGCCTACCTTGCTCAAAACGTCCCCGCTCAGGCTGCCATCCTCTATCGGCGGTTGGAAGATACCTTTCCTAAAGATGCTCAGATTCCCTTCCTTACTGGCAAAGCTCTGTTGCGCAACTCCCAGCCGGAGGCGGCTCGTTCCGCCTTCGAAAGATCCCTGGCCCGTGACTCCAGGTTTCTCCCCTCCCTTGAGGAACTGGTGGATTTGGATCTCACCCAGACCAATTACATTGCCGCGGGGGAGCGCGTCAAAAAGGAAATCGACAAGAACCCCGCCAACGCCATCGCTTGGCTTCTTCAGGCCAAAGTCTGCATGGTGACTAAGGATGTCCCCCAAGCCGAAGCTGCCTTGCAAAAAGCCATTTCCCTGGATCCAAATCTTCCTGCGCCCTATCTCCTCCTGGCCCAGCTCTACGTTGGCAACCACCAACAAAAGGAAGCCTTGGACAAACTTAACGCCTTGATCAGCATTACCAACAATGCCGCCGCCCTCTTGGAGATCGCCCAAATCCACGAAATGGACAAGGAGTACGATTCGGCACGCCAATCATACGAGAAACTCCTTAGCCTCAACCCCCAGTCTGTCGGCGCTCTCAACAACCTGGCATATCTCTACTCCGAACACTTCAATGACTTGGACAAGGCCTGCCAAATAGCCGAGAAGGTCCGCGAGCTTTCTCCCTTCGATCCCCATGTCGCCGACACTTTGGGGTGGATTCTTTTCAAAAAGGGTGAATATCCCCGCGCGCTCGCCCTAGAGGAAGAAAGCGCCGCCAAACAGCCCAGCAACCCGGAGATTCAGTTTCATCTGGGCATGGCCCATTACATGATGGAAGAAGAAGACCTCGCCCGCCTGGCTTTGCAGTATGCCGCCTCTAAGAGCGACTTTGACAAGAAGGACGAAGCCCTCCAGCGCCTGGCCATCATCGCCATCGACCCCAAAACAGCCACTTCTGCCGAACGCGCGCTAGTGGAAAAGGAAATCCAAATGGAGCCGGCCGATCCCGTCGCCATGATGCGCCTGGCCGCCCTGCAAGAGCGCGATGGCGACTTGCAAAAGGCCGCGGCGACTTATGAGGCCGCCATCAAGCAGAACCCCAAAAACGTCCGCGCCATGGCCCGTCTGGCCCAGATCTACTCCAGCCGGCTGAACCAGCCGGAAAAGGGTCTGGAATTGGCCAAGAACGCCCACCAGCAAGCCCCGGATGATCCTTTCATCTCCGCCACCTTGGGTCGCATGATCTTTCAGTCGCGGGACTATCCTTACGCCTTGAGTCTGCTCCAGGCCGCCGCCCGCCTGATGCCCGGCCAGCCCGACCTGCTGCACGATCTTGCCTGGGCTTACTTCAGCACCGGCAACGCCGCCCAGGCCCGGACCTCCATGGAAAGCGCCGTCCAAACCGGGCTTCCTTTTGCCAAGCTCGACGACGCTAAACAATTCCTCGGCATGATGGAGGTCTGCGGCAACCCCGCCCAACCCCAGGCCGCCGCCAAGGTTCAGCAGGTTCTGCGGGCCGATCCCAATTACGCTCCTGCTTTGATGGCATCGGGCCTCGTTCAGGAGCAGCAAGGCCATTCCAAGGAGGCGGAGGAATTCTACGAAAAAGTCCTTGCCTCCTATCCTCTCTTCGCCCAGGCCAATCGCCAATTGGCCCTCCTTTATGCCCGCGACGGCAATAACGACACCAAAGCATACGCCTGCGCCGAAAAAGCCCGCCCGGCTTTCCCGGAGGACGCCGCACTGGCCAAAGTCTCGGGCATGATAGCTTACCGCCGCAAAGAATACCAGATATCCAGCCAATACTTGACTCTGAGCACCGGCAAATCCCGGGATGACGCCGAGGCGCTTTACTATTTGGGCATGGACTACTACCAGTTGAAAGACTCCGCCAACAGCAAGAAAACCCTGCTGCGGGCCGTGGACTTGAAAAAACTCCCTGATGACCTCGCCACCCAGGCTGCGCGCGTGCTCGCCCTGCTCAAGTGATGAAACACTTGCCTTGCGGCCAACCTGGGAAGGACCTTCCCCAAAACAGGCCTCACACCAGACTAATTCGCAAGCGTCCGATAAAAACGCATTGTCAGGTTTACTGCTTCGGGATCCTGGTATTCAATCCAGCCGTTTGTGGACGCGGTCGTCTGCCAGATCGTCACCCAGTTTTGCAAGTCTGTGGACGCCTGCACCTGGTAGGTTTGGCCCGGCGCCACCGGGAAATTGAGGGTCGGCAGTCGGCTCCCAGACGCCTCGATTGCCTTGTGTTTGCCCGGAGGCGGCACCCCGGCTGTCATCTGCGTTACCCCAGGCACGTAGTAAATCGTCTGATTGGACGGCGTGCTTTCTACATGATTGACATCATAGGCTGTCACCACAAAATAATTGGTGTCCCCTTCCTGCAGGCCTGTCACATTCCAACGGGTGTTTGTTCCTGCATCCACTTCATTGCTGTAATTGGTGCCGTCATTCCCGTAATGAATCATGTAACCAGCCACTCCGCTCGCGGTGCTGGGGTTCCAAGCCAGCGTCACACTTTGCGCTGCCCGGCTCCACGGACAGAGTGCCAACCCCAGAACCATGGCAAAACTGAGAATCGCCCGCCGCCCGGCCACCGTTCCCCAACCATGCCTGGAATATGTTGCACGCATCATCACCCTGTTTAGCAGCCGGTTTGCCAAGGTTCCGCCCGGACGCGCCGGGGGCGCGACATGTCAAGCATTGGGATTCGGGAGCCGGTTTGCGCCTGTTTCCAAGCCGCTGTCCGGCAATGGCTTGCACAAGTGCCGCCACCCCCCCCCCGGCCTCAGCTAGCGCACCGGGTGCCCGCGTTTTTTTCAAATGGATTTCCGAAACCCGGCCGCCGGCTTTTTCTTTGGCCGGCGTCGGGACACTCCTTTGGCGGTTTCCGGGACACTTTTCGCGGCGCGATTTTTGTCACATGTCTGAGAACGCAGTCCCCGCGGGACCCTCAGCTTCTTGCAAATTTGCGAGCGGCCTTCCCGACCGGATGGGCCGCGTTTTTTGCCCCAAAGTTCTCTTGACCTCAAGCCGTTCATCGTCTAAACCAATCAAACAATCAATGAGCGCCCCGACGGCGCCGTAAGGAGAAAAATGTTGAAAGATTTAATTGCAAAAACTGTATCGAAGCCGGGCTTTCGCGCCGAAACCTTGCCTTTCCGTCCAGCCAGCCTGGCTGTCGTTGCCACCCTGGGATTGGCTCTTTGCATCGCCGCGTCCGGATGTGCAACCAAGCCCCTTCCACCGATCCCACCTCCGGCCAATGACACCAATTCAATCTCCACAAACTCCTTGACCTTGCACGAAGGCGACGCCGTCCAGGTCAAATTCCCAGGTGCGCCGGAACTGGACACCGTGCAAACCATCCGGTCTGACGGAAAAATCACCATTCTCGGCGCTGGAGATGTCAAAATCTCCGGGCTCACCACCGATCAAGCGGGGCAGGCTCTTCTCGCCACTGTCGGCAATCAAATCAAAGTCAAGGAGGTCACTGTCACTGTCCAAAGCTCTGCCTTTATCATCTATATCACCGGTTCGGTCTCCCGGCCCGGCAAGCTCGTTTCAGACCGCCCCTTGACCGTCTGGGAGGCGGTCATCCAGTCCGGCATTGATTCTTCCAAGTCGAACTTGAAATACGTCAAGATCATACGCATAAACCCCGATGGAAAAATCATGTACAAAACTCTGAATCTCCAGAGAATCCTCAATGGAGAAGAGCAGAGCGAACCTTTTACCCTCATGCCCTACGACACCATCGTTGTGCCGGAAAAATTCAGTTGGTTTTGACCTCTGCCAGAGCGCCAAAAGGCCGTAAAACTGTCGGAATCGCTTACAGAAATCCATGAAATCATATATCCAGCTTAAGTTAAAGCACTTACAATTGAGGGCCTTTGAAAAACCGGATTTTATCGTCGGAAATCATTACAGTTTCAGTATTATGCCGCTCAGGAGTGAAATGAAAATGGATTTTTGTTTTAGTCATAAGTGCTTAATATCATTCACTTTGTGATTGTTTTGGAGCAGATTAAGACATTAGTCGGAAGGTTGGCACGCGAGTTGCGTGATTATACAATTGTTCGAAGAGAACATTTAAGAAACAAAGTGAACAAATCAGTGAAAACCATCAAAAATATGAAACAATATACAGCAATTATCGCCGCAGTCGCGGCAATCGGCCTGTGGTCAAACGCCAAGGCGGATGACATCATCACAATACCGGGGACCGTGGGTTCTTACAGCATCACGGTTGACTCATCGTGGACGTTTGCTGCGGGCGAGTACACCTACTCGTATCAGATAACGCCTAACAACGGCGCTACATATGATGAAGCCAGCATTTACTTTAATACTGGTCTCGCAGCCATCTTCAATGAAACTGGAACCGCTCAGGGTGGCTCGACTCTGACGCCGACAATGCCCACCCCTCCGTATGATGCCAATTATCATTGGTCGGCAGAACAGACAGGAGTGGAGTCTGTGTCGTTTGAGTCACCTATTGGCCCCACAACAGGGTATTTTGGTGCACAGGATAACACCACGTATCCCGAGACGTGGGGCGTCTTTGTTCCTCATGTTCCAGATGGCGGCCTGACGCTGAGCCTCTTGGGCGGATCGCTGCTCGCTCTCCAAGTGTGCCGTCGCAAACTGTTGAGCTAATAACATAGTCTGTTTTAGGTTTTCACGAAGGCAGGGCTTAATTGCCCTGCCTTTTTTATTTTACCGTTCTAGTCTGTCCTCCGTTTTGCGCCCGCCGGTTTTGGATTGATGGCTCCTGCCACCAGGTCTATCATGACCGCGATGAATCTTGAGCGACCGGGCCTAATTTGGCTGGATCAATTAATCTGATGAGCCATGCCGCGATACTTGCCTTCTCGGCTGCCTTTTTCGGGGTCGCGACGGCGTTGATCGCCGCCCTCCGTGAGAGGCGCACCTTGGCGGTCTGGCTTTTTGTCGCGGGGATGGCGACACTTTCATGCCAGAGCATCTTCTCCGGCCTGATGGCAGGCTCGATGTTCCTGCTGGAATCGAGCCGCTGGGAGAATTGGGGCCTGCTCATGGAGTGCCTTCTGCCAGGGGTGTGGCTTCTTTTCAGCCTGTGTTACGCGCGGGGCAATTATCGGGAGTTCCTCACCCAATCGCGCCTAGTGCTTATCGCGGTTTTCCTGGTTCCCATCGCCGTTGCCGTCTATTACAAGGGCGCGCTGGTGGTATCCGCTGTGGCTTATCCAGGGTCCGAAAGGCTCTTCCCATTGTCCCGGGCAGGCTGGGTCTTGTGTCTGGTTTCCATGTTGGGTGCGGCCATGGTGCTGATTCAACTGGAAAGAACATTTTTGGCCTCGGTTGGCACGATGCGTTGGCGCATCAAATTCATGATACTTGGCCTGGGTGTTTTATTTGCGACGAGGGTTTATACGGCCAGTCAAGCGATCGTGTTGCCGACAGAAGTTCCCATCGGGGGCCAGTTGATTCCCCTGACAGGGCCAAGAAGTTCTGCCGCGACAATCAACGCTGCCGCCTTGTTGCTCGGCTGCCTGCTGATATTGCGTTCGCTTTTCCGCAATTCCTCGGAGGTGGTCGTTTATCCTTCCAACAAGGGCCTCCACAAATCCATTGCGGCCCTGGTCACCGGACTGTATTTGCTCATCGTCGGAGTTCTGGCCAAATTAGTGCAGCGACTAGGCTTGACCAGCAACTCCTTCTCCTTCAAGGCGTTTCTGATCTTGGTGGCTGTGATAGGGGTGACCGTGCTCCTCCTTTCCGACCGGGTTCGCCTTCATGCCAGGCGCTTTGTCAGCCGCTACTTGCAACGGCCGATTTACGATTATCGGACGGTCTGGAGACGCTTCACCGAAGGCACCGCCAACTGCGTGGCGGGAGTGGAATTATGCCAGGTTTCCGTGAAGCTGGCCGCCGACATCTTCCAGGCCCTTTCCGTCAGCATTTGGCTGGTGGATGACCAGCAGGAAAACCTCAACTTGGCCGCCTCCACGTCTCTCTCCGGGGTCACGGCGGAAAAACTTCGGCCCAGCCGCCAGGAGGCTGCCGGCGTCATCCAAGCCATGCGCAACCGACTCGAACCAGTGGATGTGGAGTACTCCGATGAAAACTGGGCAGTGACATTGCGGCGCTACCACCCTTCGGAATTTGAGGAAGGCGGCAGCCGGGTTTGTGTCCCCATGATCGCGGCGGGGGAACTCGTGGGCCTGATGATTTTGGGCGACCGGGTGGGCGGAGTGCTCTTTTCTCTGGAAGATTATGACCTCCTCAAATGCGTGGGAGACCAGATCGCGGCCAGCCTGCTCAATTCCCAACTCTCTCAGAAACTATTGCAGTCCAAGGAGATGGAAGCTTTCCAGACGATGTCCGCGTTTTTTGTTCATGACCTGAAGAATACCGCCTCCACCCTCAATCTAATGCTCAAGAACCTGCCGCTCCACTTTGATAATCCCGCCTTTCGCGAAGACGCGTTGCGGGGCATCGCCAAATCCGTGCAGCATATTAATAATTTGATCGGGCGCCTGGGCCTCCTCCGCCATGATCTGCAAATCCACCCGGAGGAATCGGACCTTAACGAAGTCGTTTCCAAGGTGTTGGCCAATTGGGACTCAGCCAGGAAGATTCGGCTCATCAAGAAATTCGCCCCGTTGCCAAAGGCCTCTTTTGACCCGGAACAAATCAACAAAGTGGTGACCAACCTTCTGCTCAACGCCACCGAAGCCGTCTCGCGCGACCCTCAAATCCTGGTCGAAACCAGCCAGAGCAACGCTTGGGTGGTGCTTACCGTCGCCGACAATGGCTGCGGGATGGCCCCGGAGTTCCTCCATCGCTCCCTGTTTCGCCCCTTTCAAACCACCAAAAAAGATGGCTTTGGCATCGGCATGTTTCAGAGTAAGATGATTGTCGAGGCGCACGGCGGAAGGGTCGAGGTGGAAAGCGAATTGGACAAGGGGACCACTTTCCGCGTGCTCCTGCCTGTCAGGAAACAAATAAAATGAACCCCAAATTGCTTATTGTTGACGACGACGAGGAAATCCGCGCCCAGATGAAGTGGGCCTTGTCCAATAATTATGAGGTCGTCCTGGCCGCAGACCGCGAGAGCGCCCTGCGGGCTTTTCAGGCCGACCACCCCCTGGTCGTCCTTCTGGATATGGGCCTGCCGCCGCGCCCCGCCGACCCCGAAGAAGGCCTGGCCGCGTTGTCCGAGTTGATCGCCTTGGACCGATTGGCCAAAATCATCGTCATTACCGGCCAGAGCGAGAAGGGAATCGGCCTTCGCGCCATTGGCGGCGGGGCCTACGATTTTATGTCCAAGCCGGTGGAAATGGAAGAATTGAAGATCCTTCTCAAGCGGGCTTTCCATGTCGCGCAACTGGAGTGCGAACTCCGCGAGATGCAGCAGGCGGCGCGTTCGAACGTCTTTGAGGGGATGCTCAGCACCAGCGCCGTCATGCGCGGCGTCTTTGAGTCCATCCGCAAGGTGGCGACCACCAACGCCCCGGTGCTTCTTTTGGGAGAGAGCGGCACCGGCAAGGAGATGGCGGCCCAGGCTATTCACCAGAGCAGCGCCCGCAAAAAGGGGCCTTTTGTGGCCATCAATTGCAGCGCCATCCCGGAGACTTTGTTGGAAAGCGAATTGTTTGGGCATGAAAAAGGTTCCTTTACCGGCGCCCACGTCCAGCGCGAGGGCCGTTTCGAAACCGCCATCGGCGGCACGCTTTTCCTGGACGAAATCGGAGAGATTCCCCTGCCTCTCCAAGTCAAACTGCTCCGCTTCCTTCAGGAACAGTGCATCGAGCGCGTGGGCGGCCGGGAGTCCATACCCATTGACGCCCGCGTCATCACCGCCACCAATGCCGACCTCAACAAGGGCATGGCCGAGGGAACATTTCGCGAGGATTTGTTTTATCGTCTGGCCGTCGTCAAAATTTCCCTCCCCCCGTTGCGCGACCGGGAGAACGACAGCGTGCTGCTGGCGAAGTTCTTTCTGCAGCGCTTTTCCCAGGAGGCGGGCAAACCCGGTTTGACCTTTGACAAGGAGGCCCTGCGCGCTGTAAAACACAACCCTTGGCCTGGCAACATTCGCCAGTTGGAAAACTGCATCCATCGCGCCGTCATCATGGCTGAGGGAAAACAACTCACCATCGGCGACCTCGAATTGCCGGCCGCCGGTCCCATTTCCAGCGTCACCACCCTCAAGGAGGCGCGCGAGAATTTTGAGCGCGAGATTATTCTCAAGGCCTTGCACAGGCATGACCAAAAGGTCGCCCCGGCTGCCGCGGAACTGGGCCTCAGTCGTCCCACTCTCTACGACTTGATGAATAAGCTGGGCATTGCCAGAGAGTGATTTTTGATGTTGATTCTGGCTGGTTGTGAGATCGCTTAATCTGCTTTCTGGTTTGAGAATTGTCGCTTTTGCGCTGGCTTTTCTGTTGGCATTGGCAGGCCGGGCCGCGGAAAGACAAGTGCTCAAGGGCCATGCGCCGGCGGCAGTCGCGGGGCTGGCCCCGTTGGACCGCCTCGCGGCCACACAGCAACTGCATCTGGCCATCAGCCTGCCTCTGCGCAACCAGGAATCTTTGAATGATCTCCTCAAGCAACTCTACGATCCGGCCAGCCCGTCTTTTCATCACTTTCTTGACCCGCGGCAATTCACCGCTGCATTTGGCCCAGCGGAAAAAGATTATCAGGCCCTCATCAACTTCGCCAACTCCAGCGGTTTGACTGTCACCGCCACCCACCCCAACCGTCGGTTGCTGGAAGTCAGAGCGCCGGTCGCGGCAATCGAGAAGGCCTTTCACGTCAATATGCGAGAATATCCGCACCCGACGGAGCCGCGCACCTTCTACTCGCCCGATGTGGATCCGTCTCTGGACCTGGATATTCCGGTGCTGTCCATCGCGGGGCTGGATAACTATCTGATCCCGCACCCGTGCGTGCATGCCCATCCGGTGGCGCAACGGCAGACCCCCACCCCCGACGACGGTTCAGAAGTTGACTCCACCTATATTGGGTTGGATTTCAGGAGCGCCTACGTCCCAGGGGTCTCGCTCACCGGTGCTGGCCAGTCGGTCGGCTTGTTGGAGTTTGACAGCTACTACCCGGTGGACATCGCCGATTACCTGGCCGATCCCAACGGCGGGCTGACCAATGCAAACGTCATATTGACCAACGCCGTCTTGGAAAACATGACCGGGTACCCTTCATCAGGCAACACCGAAGTTGCGCTGGACATTGCCATGGCCATTTCGATGGCCCCGGGATTGTCCAGCGTCATCGTTTATGAAGCGCCCACTGATGGCGCCTATGCAGATGCTCTCCTGGACCACATGGCCGACGACAATCTGTGCAAGCAACTGAGCTGCTCCTGGACCGGTTTCGACGATGCCGGGGTCGAGCAGGCCTTCCTGCAAATGGCCACCCAGGGACAATCCTTCTTCATATCCTCCGGCGACACTGGAGCGTATTTCTTCGCCAACCCGGTTGACCCGCCGGTAGATAACACTAACATCACGGCGGTCGGCGGCACGACATTGAGCACCACCGGCCCGCAAGGAAGCTGGGTTTCAGAAACCACCTGGAGCTGGTTCGTCCAACCCTTTGATGGGCTAACCGGCAGAGCCAGCAGCGGGGGCATCAGCACCAGCTATGCCCTGCCGGTTTGGCAGCAGGGCGTCAGCATGTCCGGCAACATGGGTTCCACCAAATACCGCAACGTGCCGGATGTCGCCATGGTGGCCAACCAGATTTTTTGGTATGGCAATGGCGGGGAGAAGTTGGTTGGCGGCGGCACCAGTGCCGCCGCGCCATTGTGGGCTGGCTTTGCCGCGCTGGTCAATCAACATGGCGCGGCGCACGGCCACTCCTCGGTCGGCTTCCTGAACCCGGCGCTCTATGCCATCGGCAAGGGGGCGGACTATGCCTCCGACTTCCACGACGTTACCACGGGAAACAACACCAACAGCTACACTCACACCGAGTTCTTTGCCGTCTCCGGCTACGATCTTTGCACTGGCTGGGGCACTCCGAACGGGTCGAACATGATTAATGCCCTCCTGCCCGGCTTGTTCCCCATCACGCTGGCCCTGGCTTGGAGCACGCCGACCCCGGTCGTCTATGGCACCGCCCTGAGCGCCAGCCAGTTGAGCGCCACGGCCATTGTGCCTGGGTCCTTCGCCTACAATCCGACCAACGGCGCAGTGTTGAATGCGGGCGCCACCGTTCTGTCGGTGGTTTTCACTCCCAATGACACTTACGATTACAACAGCGCGACCACCACCGTCACCCAAATAGTGACACCCGCCCCGTTGAGCGTGACGGCCAATAATGCCACCCAGGTTTATGGCCAGACCAGTCCGGCGTTCACCGGCACTGTCGCCGGCTTGGAGAACGGGGATGCCATCACCGCGAGCTACAATTGCAGCGCCACTGCTTCCAGCCCGGTGGGAACTTATCCGATTGTGCCGGGCTTGAGCGACCCAAACAATCGCCTGGGCAATTACTCCGTCACCATCACCAACGGGAACCTCAGTGTGACGGCGGCCCTGCTGTCGGTAACGGCCAACAACGCCACCCGGGTCTATGGCCAGAGTAATCCGACGTTCACCGCCAGCTACAGTGGCTTTGTCAATGGAGACACCCTCAGCGTGCTGACCGGCAGCCCGAGCTTGAGCACCGGCGCGACCATGGCCAGCAGCGTAGCCGCAAGCCCCTATCCGATTCTGGCCGCCGACGGAACGCTCAGCGCCAACAACTATTCTTTTGTCTTCAATGACGGCCAACTGACGATCACGCCTGCCAGCACGGTCAATGCTGTTTCCTCCTCGGCCAATCCCGCGCCGCTGGTCACAAATGTCACCTTTACCGCTACCTTGACGGCGGTTTCTCCGGGCAGCGGAACGCCCACGGGCACGGTGCAATTCTACGCCGACGGCGCGCCGCTCGGCTCTCCCGTCGCCCTGGTGGGCGGCGTCGCTGGCCTCAGCACCTCTTCACTTTCATCCGGTGCGCATGCCATCAGCGATCAGTACACGGGCGATGGCAATTTTTTCGGCAGCACTGGCAGCCTCATCCCAAACCAGTCCATCGCCTCGCCGCCCTGCGCCGCGAACGTCGCATTGGAGCGATCCCAGAACAGCGGGACCAAGATCAGCGTGGCTGCATTGCTGGCAAATGACACAGATCCGTTCAACGAGGTTTTGACGCTCGTTTCGGCCGGCCCGGCGAGCACCAATGGCGGAACCGTCGTCGTCAGCGAAAATTGGGTTTTTTACGCGCCACCATCCGACGCGACCAACTCGGACGCCTTCTCTTATGTGATCGAGAATAGCGACGGAATGCAAGCCACTGGTACAGTCTCGGTAACCGTTGCGGTTGATCCCGGCCAGTCCCAGAATATTGTGGGCGTCGAAAACCTCGGCAACAACTCTTCCCTCATCCAATTCCAGGGGATCCCGGGCCGCGTCTATACGATTCAATATACCGAAAGCCTGGGGAATCCTGTTTGGCAGACGCTGGGGACAAGCACGGCAGACTCTACTGGCTCGTTTACATTCACCGATGCGCCCGCCAGCGGCCCGCCCCCGCAATATTATCGCTCGACCTATCCATGATTTATGAAATCCAAAGACACCGCAACAAAAACCAACTCCACGCTGTCATGAAAACAATTAGACACGCAGTCCTCTTGGCCCTCGTTGTCATGGCGGCGCCGCGCCTGATTGAGGCGCAGACAATCGAAAGCTACACTTTCACCACCAACCGGGTCTTGCCGGACGGCAATGTCTCTGGCCTCAGCGATGTGCGCATCCTCAATTCCGCCATCGGAAACATCACCTCCGTGATGGTGGGTCTCAAGATCACAGGCAATTTCAACGGCGATCTCTACGGCTACCTGGTCTATTCCAATGGGTTCACCGTGCTGCTCAATCGTCCCGGCAGGACGGCTTTCAATCCTTTCGGATATGCGGACAGCGGCTTCAACGTGACATTCCAGGACGGAGCGCCCAACGGCGACATTCACCTTTATGAGACCGACACCATCCCAGCTTCCGGCTCGCCGCTCACCGGGACCTGGCAACCGGACGGGCGTAATGTGGACCCGGCCAGCGTGCTGGACACCTCGCCGCGGACCGCCGCGCTGTCGAGTTTCAATGGCCTCAATGCCGCCGGCGCGTGGACTCTTTTCTTGGCCGACTTGGAATCGGGCGGCACCAACGAACTGACGCAATGGTCGCTCACCATTACCGGGCAGTCTTATCCAACCCTTGCCTGGGCTAATCCGGCCGACATTGTTTACGGCACGCCGCTTGGAGCCTCGCAGTTGAACGCCACCGCGACTTGCGACTCGACCAATGTCCCCGGCACTTACAGTTACACTAACGCCGCCGGCACGGTCTTGAATGCCGGCACGGTTTTGAATGCCGGCTCCGGTCAGGCGATCTATGTTACCTTTACTCCAAATAACACCGCAACTTTTTTGCCGATTACCACCAGCGTCGCCCTCAACGTGACCGCCGTGCCGCTGACGGTGGCGTCGGGTCTCACGGCGAACAGCAAGGTTTATGACGGGACGACCGTTGCGACGATCTCTTCCAACAATGTCTCGCTTTCGGGCGTGCTCGCAGGTGATACAGCCAATGTGACCCTGTCCACCAATGGTTATCTGGCGGCATTTGCCAGCGAGAATGCGGGCAATGGCGTCACGGTCTCGGTGAGCGGCCTGACATTGACCGGCAGCGCGGCCAATAATTATACGCTGGCCCAACCGATCCTCATGGCGAGCATCACGGCCAAGCCGTTGACCGTGACGGGGCTTTCAGTGCCATCAACCAAGGTGTATGACGGCACCGCAGCCACGGCGACGCCCAGCGGCACGGCGGCGTTGCAAGCGGCGGAGGCTGCGGCATTTGGGACCGGCAGTGACGGCAGGCCTTACACCAGCGACACGGTGAGCCTGAGCGGGACTGCGACGGGCAGCTACAATAACCTGAATGTGGCCGGCGCAAACACGGTGACTTTCAACGGACTGTCCACGCCCAATGGCAACTATTCGATCACCGCCCCCACGCAGGCGGCCACCATCACGGCCAAACCCCTAACCTTGACCGGGATCACGGCTGGCAGTACGATTTATGATGGGACGACTACCGCGAAGCTGGGCGGGACGGCGGCGTTCCCAGCGTCAGAAGCGCCGGCATTCGGGACGGGCGGGGACGGCACGCCTTACAATGTGGACTCCGTGACTGCGGGGGGGGTGGCGGCGGGCACGCTGGCCGCCAAGGACGCGGGCGCCGAGCTGGTGACGATCACAGGAGTCACCGTGACCGGCACAGGCAGCGGCAATTACACCGTTCTGCCGCAAACGGGTTTGACGCAGAACGTCACAGCCAAGGCTCTGACCATGAGCGGCCTTACGGTGCCGTCGAGCAAGGTTTATGACGGAACAACCTCGGCGACGGTGAGTGGAACCGCCGCTTTGCAGCCGGTGGAGCCGGCGGGAACTGGTTCCACCAGCGACGGCAAGCCATACAGTGGCGATACGGTGAGCATCACTGGCACTGCCACGGGCGCTTACAACAGCCCGAATGTCCCGACGGCCAGTGCCGTGAGCTTTGGCGGTTTGAGCCTCAGCGGCGCCCAGGCAGGCGACTACCGTTTGACTATTCAGAGCGCCGCAACGGCCACCATCACGCAGGCGGACACGGCCGGGGCGATCGTGTCCTCGGCCAATCCGGCGCTGCCGGGAGCGAACGTGACCTTTACCATGACCGTCAGCCCTGTCGCCCCCGGGGCCGGCACGCCTGCCGGCACTGTGAACTTTCGCATTAACGGCACTATCGGCGGCGCCGGCACGTTGTCCGATGGTGTGGCCACGTTTGCCACCAATTCGCTGCCGCACGGATCGAACACGGTGGTCGCCGAATACGCGGGCGATCAAAACTTCGTCGGTGTCACCAAATCCCTGGCGCCGGCTCAAGTCATCAATACACCGCCCGTGGCGGGGAACCTCACCATCCAGCGATACCAGAACGCGGGCGTGCAAGTCAGCCTGGCGACGATCCTGGCGGGTTGCAGCGACGCCGACGGCGATGCCCTCACCATCACCGTCAGTTCGACGAGCGCCAACGGGGGCGCCATCATGGTCATGGAGGGCTGGGTGTTCTACATTCCGGCTCCAGGTTTCACGAGCGCGGATTCGTTCACTTACACCGTGACCGACCCCTATGGCGCGAGCGCCACAGGCACCATTTCCGTGGCCATCGAAGTGGACAACGCCCCGGGCCAAAACCTGACCATCACGAATCTTGGAAATGGCTCGTTCTTGATCGTTGGGACTGGCATCCCGAACTACGCTTACACCCTGCAGTACACCCCCACCCTTAACCCTCCCAACTGGCAGGATGTGCCTGAAGCAAACGCGACGGCCGACAGCACAGGCGCGTTCCAATTCACCAACACTCCCACCGATGGAACGGGCTTCTACCGCACCGTTTCGCCATAGCGGCGGTGAGGGAGCCAGTCCACGGAGGTTAACGCAATTAAAGGGTTATTTTCAGTGGAATGGAAAGCGAGGTTGAGAGGCTTGTCCCCGTTGGTTTACCTTGATTTCCCTTGATTTACCTTGATTCGGCTTGACGAGGCGGCGATGGCGGGACGCCGGTTCGGGTCGGGAGGGAGACCTTTGGGGGTCTGGAGCCGTTAGAGCATTTCAATAAATAGTGTAGCCATTTTAGAGGAGTGTGGTATGGTCTGTCCATGCGAACGCTTTCTTTGGATCTCCGTGAACGAATCCTTGTTTCCTACGACCGTGGCGAGGGCAC
>JBEKOF010000013.1:0-33320 GCA_049522055.1 Verrucomicrobiota bacterium
GAAATCATAGGCAACAAATCAACTCTTTGCCATTGTAGCGGCGCGGCTCAAAATGACAAGTTAAAAATTTACGGTTGAAAACCTCTCGCTGAAGCGGTCTTTTGTATCAAAATATCCTGGATAAACGGGCCGCCTTGGGTTACCATGGGGGCATCAAATCAGGCGCCGCGCAATTTTTGGATGCCCAGGCCACGGCGTGGTTTTGTCTGCGCACGCAGATCAAACACGAGCGTCTTGCCGCGGCGCATTTGCGCCTGATGGAAGACGTGGAGGTTCTTTTCCCGCGCATGACGTTCAAAAGGAAGTGGCGGCAAAGCCTCCGAGAATTCACCGAGCCGCTTTTCCCAAATTATCTCTTCGCCCGTTTCAATCCGCGGAATGCCCTGGCGCGTGTGCGCCACGCCCATGGAGTCCAAACCGTGGTTCATTTTGGAAACCGCCTGCCGGTCATTCCCGACAGTGTCATCAAAGAAATCCGGCAAAGCTTGAGCGCCGAACAGGTTTGCCATGTGGAAACCAGCCTGGCGCCGGGCGACACCGTGGCCATTTGCAGCAGCGCTTTTTCCGGGTTGCAAGCCCTGGTCACCAATTACCTGCCGCGAAAACAGCGGGTGACGCTTCTGTTGGAGTTTCTCGGACGCCAGGTCAACATCGAGATCAGTGAGAAAGCAGTGGCCAAGGAGCACATTCATCCCCTGACCAGAATTGGATGAAGACAAAAGGAAGCGACGCCGGCGAATGGCCCCAGTGAAGAAACCCGGGGCAAGCGCAATCCTATGACCCCGCCCAGCGCCGCGAGAGACAACTGAGCACCGCGCAAAGCACCAGGAACAAGGCCAAGACCGAATGGATTTGCAATGGAAAATCGAACCAGGCGTGAAGAAGGCACCCGCCCAAAGAAACCCATAACAGCATGACAAAATATTTATTTGCGCCAATGCCTCCGCTCCAAAACCAATGGGAAAGAACCAGAAGCATCGTCAAAACGATGGGCGTTGCGCCGAGCCGCCCGAAGGTAATCAGCGTTTCCAGCCAGTCGTTGTGCATGTAGGCCAGCCATTCGTCTGTCTTGGAGCGGCGATAAAGTTGATACATCGTCGAAAAGGTCCCGGGACCGGTTCCAAACAAAGCATTGTCCCGCGCCATGTAACGTCCTGCGATGTAAAGTCCTTCGCGCTCTTCATATCCCTGCTGGATCATTTCCATCCTGGGCGCCAGCGCCCTCCAGCCCAATAACGCTCCGCCCCCGGCAACGCCCGCCAGCAAAAAAAGGATCAAAGCCTTCGCAGCCCAATGACTCCGCCATTGGGCCATCAGAAGAATTCCTCCCGTCATCACCAGATTGATCGCCAGCACGATAGCCCCGCCGCGGCTGGATGAAACCAGCGGACAAATTGCCATGATGAATACGCACGGCAAAAGGACGGCAACCCGGTCGTGTCCGGCGGAATTCTCCGCGCTCTCGCGTCGTCGCCGGGCGCTCACACACGCCCACCAGAATCCCAGCACCGCGGGCCAGAGCAAATTGAAATACTGCGCGGCATTGGCGCGGTAAGCATACGGACCGAATTGACTTTCCACATCCTGGTCGTAACGAGGCACGATCAGCCAGAGCAATTTGTTTCCGCCTTCCGCGCGTTGCATCAGCCCCTCGATGGCCAGCACGCTTCCGTTGACGGCCAAAATCCAGAACAATCTGCGCAAGCGAACGGGCAATCGAGAGCCGGCAGGTCTTGGAAAACCCTCAAGCTCCAGGCGCGCCTCCTCGCTTGGCGACAATGTCAGCAGCCAGTCGCGCAACGCCCAAAAAAAGCCGGCCAGACCCAGCAATTCCCAAAACGCCGCCCAACTGCCGGCCTGATCATAACTGTGCGGCAGCCAGGGAACGGCGTCGCGATATTCAAAACTCCATTGGTCGGGATGATAAACCGCGCGCGCATTCCATGCGCTGATCAGGCAATAGAGCAAAATGCAAAAAGTCCCGCCGGCCAGCATCCCGGCAAATCGGCGCTCCCTTTCCAGCCGGCGACCCGATTCGCCTTTGCCGGAAATCTCTGTCCATCGCCGAGGTTGATGCCCGCT
This sequence comes from Verrucomicrobiota bacterium, assembly GCA_049522055.1. Taxonomy (GTDB): domain Bacteria; phylum Verrucomicrobiota; class Verrucomicrobiia; order Limisphaerales; family Palsa-1400; genus JBEKOF01. Next base: position 2,083 of record JBEKOF010000013.1, read on the forward strand.
TGATCGGATGATTAGTTTGCCCAGCCAAAGCAATCCTAAGGCCATCCCAACGCCGTTCATGACATGGATCGCCCACGGCTGTGTCGTGCCAAATGCCCACGGGCCGAACAGAATTGCAAAAAAGATCAGCCATTCCGAGATCCACTCGCTGGTCCGGTAAAGCAGCCGCTGATATCTTTGGGAACTCATTGAGATGGTTCAAGCAATCAAGCCACGGGACAAAGCACGGCGGAAAAGCCGTTTGTCCTGCGTCAATGGGGCGACCTTCCGTGCGGAAAAGGCCAGGACACCATGGAAAGCAGCGGGCCGTCCCTCCGTCCAAATTCAGTAGGCATTCTTCCGCCGAAGGAAGGTCAACATCATAATGCGAAAATCCAGGCCGGCACTCCAGTTTTCAACATACCAAAGATCGTAGCGAATGCGCTCCTCCAAACTGGTGTTGCCGCGCCAGCCGTTGGCCTGCGCCCAGCCGGTCATTCCGGGAAGACACGTGTGGCGCGCGTGATAATGAGGAATCTGGTGCTTGAATCGGGAAATCAATTCAGGCCGCTCCGGGCGCGGGCCTACCAGGCTCATGTCGCCTTTCAAGACATTCCAGAACTGCGGTACTTCATCAATGTTCCACTTCCGCATGAAGGTGCCAACCTGAAGCCTCCGCGGATCGTTTTCCTTGGTCCACTGCGCTCCGTTTTCCTCGGCGTCCATCCGCATGCTGCGAATTTTGTACATCTGGAAAGGGCTTCCGTTCTTGCCCGTGCGCTTCTGAGAGTAGAATATCGGGCCGGGCGACTCCCGATAGACCAGCGCTCCAAAAACGGCCAGCAGCGGAAGGGAAACAAGCAACCCCACGGTCCCGCCGACGATGTCAATGGCCCGTTTGATCAGCCGGTTTGAGAAATGGTCCAACGGCAGTTCGCTCACCCCAAGCACGGGGACGCCGCTGATCGTTTCCAACCGCAGGCCCGATGCTAGTATTTGAAAGTACGAAGGAATGACTTTGAACTGCGCGAATTCCATTTCACACAGATTCACCAGGCTGATGATTTCATCCATCTTCACACGAAGATCGGCCAGGATGACGATGTCCGCGCAACGTTGTTCCAGCAGGGTGCCAAGATCTCGGTAATCGCCCAAAACCGGAACCGAAGGCGGCGGTGGACGAAGCATCCCGCCTTCCGGCGACGGCAAATAGCCGATGATTTCGTAAGGATGGCTGTAATCATTGCGGATTTCCATATCCAATTGTTCGGCTTCCTTGCCCCATCCCACAAATAAAACCCGCTGCCGCAAATTGATCGCAAAGAATTCCCGGCTCACGATCTTGTATATAAGAAACCGCCACGCGAGCATCCCCCCCAGCACGCATACGAAGGAAATCAGCATGAACGCGCGGGAGATGGGCGGATCGAACTTGAGAATCAAACTCACCGCCAGATAGGCAAACAGCCAGAAAATCGTCCCCTGAACGATCACCCTGGCGGTGCGCGTATATCGCAGGAAACAGTGCCGGCTGTAGAGGCGCAGATAAGCGAACGTACCCAGAAGAAAAGCCGTGCCCATCACCAGCAAATTGACGTAATTGGCGAAGATGGGAATTATCTTTACAGACTTGGAAACCGGAATCAAACCGGAAACAAAGCGCACCCAAAAACCGAGATGCAACGCGGCGAAAATCACCAGCGCGTCGCCAATCAACGTCATCGTCAATACAAATTCCGAGGTCGGTTGCCATCGGAACTTGTTCGTCGCGGCAACGCTCGGCGTCCATCTCTCCTTGCCTTCTGAATTCATGAGGGTGGATTTTCCGTTCATGGAGTCATGGGCGTTCTTTCGTCTGGCTTTGCGGCCAGCCAGTGGCCGTCATCGCCGGCGAAAGTATGCCCTGAAAAAAGAAGGGCCGGCTCCGCGCCGGCCCTTCCCTCCAGCGGCATTGCTTTTTCAAGCCATTTCTCGTTGCAAACAACACGGAGAACGGACCGCATTTTTGTCATAATCCGTTTCATATTTGCCAGAAACACATTGCTTCGGTTTGCCCATTAAAGCACCCTTCCAACCGGTTGGCAATGCTTTTGCTCGAAAATTTCTCGGAGCGTGTTTTGAAAATAGATCGGGTGAGGGATTGCGAGCGCGGCGGGGCGGATGGCGAGGCGCGACGAGGGCGCATATTCGAGAGAAATCTGCAACCGAGGAGCAATGAAGCCAGACGCCCCGCCCCGCCGCAAGACCGCCCGAGATATTTTCAAAACACGCTCTCAGGGCGCAAGGCCCTGTCGCAGGGCGCCAAGCGCCTTCCACTAAAACCCGGTTTCTTGTTCGGTGCTCTCACGGCGAATGAGCCACTTTACAAAGGACGCGCTCCCTTATATCCGCTCAGGCGCGCCTTCAATAAGGACAATAATTGCCATGCCCCAAACAGCACATCATACTTCCATCTTACAAAAAGCGCATGATGCGGATTGAAGTGCTTTAAATAGAATTGCTTGGTTCCCAAAAATACGGCTACGGACATTTTTTCACTGTCTTTTGCGGAGCTCACGCCTTTCAGATGAATCATCTTTACCCGCCCATCATATACCACCTTGTAACCGGCCTTTTGACACCGGTAGCACAAGTCCAGATCGTCGCCGTACATAAAGAACTGCTCGTCAAACACCCCAAACCTGAGCAACGCGCTTCGCGGGCACATCATGAAGGCGCCGTTAACCGAGCCGACTTCATAAGTTCCGTCGTCGGGCAGATAAGTCAAATTATATCCGGCAAACAACCTCGAGTTTGGAAATCTCGCTGCCAGCCCCATTGCCCTGCAAAGGCCGTCCCAAACTGTTGGAATGGAGCGCCGTGAGGCGAGGTCCATTTCGCCATTCTTCATGATCAGCTTGGGTGAGATTATGCCAATCGAACTGTCCTCCTTCAATCTGGCAAGACAATGAAGATAGGTTGCCTCGTTTGATATGGTGTCAGGATTCAGAAAAAGCACGTACTCACCTTGAGCCTGTTCGTATGCCAGGTTGCTCGCCGGGCCAAATCCGAGATTCGTGTCTGACTCCAGGTAATGCACCCAAGGGAATTCTTCTCGCATGATTTTGCCAATGCCGTCCCCTGAAGCGTTTTCAACAACGATCACTTCCACCGGCCGCCCTTCCAGCTCCCGTGGCGACGAACGCAGGCATTGCCCTATCTCGTCACGCGATTTATATGTTACGATTAGTATTGAAAGAATGGGGGGCATTTGCCCTTGAAGCAACGGCCATAATAATGGAAACTATCAATGCGACTTCATCTCTCCAGTTTCCTCAAGGTAACTTTTCAAGCAGTCGCGCCATCCCGGCATGAGGTCCAGGCCGCATTCGCGCAGATGCTTGTTGTCGAGAACCGAATAGCCGGGACGCGGGATTTTGGCTGGAAAATCGGCGGAGGTCGCCGGCAGCAATTTGACGGTCGTCCCGCTGTATTGGAAGATCGCCTCCGCAAATTCATACCAGGAACATTGCCCCTGCGGCGTCGCATGAAACAGCCCGCTCTCAGGCCTGTCCGCCAGCCGGGCGACCTGCTCCGCGGCGGCCACCGTATAAGTGGGGGTGACAAACTCGTCGGTCACGACTTTGACCTCGCCGCGTTCCCGCGCCAGTTTCAACATGATCTTGACAAAATTTAGGCCTTTCTTGGCCCGGCAGGGCGCGGCGCCATACAATCCGCTGACCCGCACGACGGCGTAGTTCTTCGCAATCGCCTGAATGAACAATTCGCCGCTCAACTTGGAATTTCCATAGCAATTCAACGGACGCGGACAATCCTCCTCCGTGTAAGGCTGCCTTTTGCCGCCGTCAAAAACATAATCCGTGCTGATGTGAATAAGCCGGAATCCGTGCCGGAGCGAAGCCGAGGCGAGGTGGCGCGCACCCAAGGCATTGACCGCGAAAGCGGACTGCGGATCGGTTTCACAGGCTTCCACATTGTGGAAGGCGGCAGCGTTGACGACCACTTGCGCCCTGGCTTCGGCCAGCTTGGCTTCCACGGCGGCGCCATCGCAGATTTCAATGTCCTGGTGCGTCAGCCCCACAACTTCCGCCCCACGCCGCTGAAAAACCCCAACCAGGTCAGACCCGATCTGGCCGTTCGCCCCGATGATGATAACTTTCATGTTTGACGGTGCCAGCCGCGGTCAGGCCTTGGCCGCTTGGGCGTCCAATGCCTTGAAAGTGGTGATGTTGTAGTAATTGGAGTTTTGAAAATCCGCGAATTTGGCCTTGTTTTCGACCAGATCCTTGACGATCCCCTTTACGTCGTAACGCGGTTGGAAGCTCAGCGTTTTCTCGGCCTTCTCCCAACTGACCTTGTAATTGCGCAGATCATGGACGTGTTTGATTATCATGCGGATGTCCTCGTGCAAATACTCGCAGATGCCTTCATGCACATAATCGGCGATGGCCCCCAGCGTGTAATTGCCGGAGGCGATATTGAAGATGCCCGAGATGGCCTCGCTGCACTCCACCGCCCTCACGTAGGCGTTGGCCGCGTCCTGTATCGAGAGGATGGGACGCCAGATGGCCGGATTGTTCACGGTGATGACCTTCTCGCTCACGGCAGTCTTGAACATCGTGTTGATGACCAGATCCAGACGCATGCGCGGGCTGTAGCCGCAGACGGTGCCCTTGCGCAGAACCAGCACGGAAAAATTGCTGTCCTGCATCTGGAGAACACCGGCCTCGCCCTGGAGTTTGGAAATGCCGTACGGATAGGCCGGGCTGGCCGGCGACTGCTCGTTGTATAATTCGTTCACCGTGTAACCATATACGGAGCACGAACTGCCAAAGACGAATCGCTTCACCCCGGCCCGCTTGGCCACATAGGCCAGATACGCCGGGGCGGCGGCATTGGACACGAAATTCTTCCCCGGCGAATATTCCGCCATCGGGTCATTGGACAGTCCGCCCAGGAATATCACCTGGTTGAAGCCGCGCAATTCCTCCTCCGTCGCGTCCAGCGCGTCTTTTCGGATCACCTTGGTCCCGGCCGGCAGATGATTCCCGAACCAGAGCAAATCCATCACCTGGACGTCATAGCCGCGCTCCAAAAGTCTGGGGACAAGCGCCGAGCCGATGTAACCTGCTCCTCCGACGACAAGTATTTTCATATAGGATCATACAATGGCTGCCACCAACACACACCGGTTGACCGCCAAACGGGGGCTGCCCCGGCCGCTACCGCCCGCCTCCCCCCGGCGGATGGTAAAGAAAATGATTGGATTCCGGCCGCTCCAGCCACCGGGCAAACGATTGGGCCTTGGCATCCTTGCCGGAAATGATCGGTTCCTTGACCGGCCAGGGAATGGCCAGTTGCGGGTCATTCCACGCAAAACCCGACTCACCGGCCGAGTTGTAAACATTGCTGCAAAGATACTCGATCTCAGCGAAGTCGGACAAGACGCAAAAACCCCGGGCAAAGCCAGCCGGCGCCCAGATTTGCGTTTTTGTCTCCGCGCAAACCTCCCGGCCGAACCACTGGCCCAAGGTCGGCGAGCCTTTGCGGATGTCCACCGCCACCAGGTAAGCCGTCCCCTGGGTCACCCTCATCAATTTGCCCATCGGCGGGTCCCATTGGAAATGCAATCCTCGCAACACATTCTTGGCCGAACGCGAATGATTCAACTGCGCGAACACCGGCGGCAGCCCCAAGGCCTGGAACTGGTCGTGGCGATACACTTCCGTGAAAAAACCCCGCGCATCCTGAAACACTTCCGGCTGCACGATTTTCACCTCCGCAATGGGCGTGCACTCAACTCGAATTTGCATAGAGCCTCCATTCTCCACCAACCGCGTGCAATCGCCAAGAACAAAAATCCCCTCCCCAAGCGCCCATCGTCAATTGCCCAACTGCCTCGGCTGACCAATTCACCTGCTTTCAACTTCCTGGATAAGCTCGACCCATTGAGAGGTAATTCTGGCTCGGTCGTACTTCTTGGTCTGTTCACTGCCCAGGAGGATCTTTTGTTTCATCTCCTGCGCCAACTTCCCCGACATCATCTGCTCCAGAATCCCGGCCACCGCGCCTTTTCTCGCAATATCCACAAAAAACGCCGCTTCGCCACAAGTCTCGCGCAGCGCGGCCGTGTCGTTGCAGACCACCGGACAGTTTTTTCTCATCGCCTCCAGGGGCGGAAAACCCAAGCCTTCGCACTCGGAAAGAAAAAGCAGCGCCATCGCCTTGGAATAAAGGTTCTCCAATTCCGAGTCCGATACATAGGGCTTCGCCACGATGCCATGAGCTTTCAAGCCTTCAAAGTTGACCCCGTACGCCTGTTCCCAAATGCCTTGCGAAACCCCGACAATATCCATGCCCACTTTCCATCCCTTGCCCCTAAGTTCGACCACCGCTTCGATGGCTGCATCCAGTCTCTTGTGAAGATAACTGGCGCCCACAAAAAGCAGCCGGCCCGCCTCCAATCGTTGCGGCCATTCCTCGCCCCCCTGCTTGAAAACCTCAAGACGGGGCGTTATTGACGGTATTATCTGGATTCGCTTCTCTTTGCACAACTTTGGAAAGTAACCCAGAAGATCTTCCCGCACATGGGCCGAAATGACCACCACGGCTGACGCCTTCTTAAGAATCCTCGGCAGCAGAAACAAAAAACCCAGCGCCTGCATCCGATTCTGAAACGGATGACGAATCGCTATAAAGTCGTGGACGATCACCACGCTTCGGGGATGACGTAACAACGGCCCCTGATGCGTCGAAAAAATCAATGCCCGGCCCCTGTGCCTCCACGCGAAGAACTCTGCCGCCATCTGGCGGAGAATCATTTTCAAAAAGCCGCCTTTTATCCGATCATTGATAAACCGGTAAACCCCTTCGGCGGCCTCGTCTCCACATTCAGGAAAACACTCCACCAGGCCCCTTCCAGCCACCCCCATCCCTGTCGGGCGCCGGGAACTCATCGGATTTATTACGATCGCCTTCACCTTCAACCGCCTTGGCGGGTATGACAATGCCCGAAACCCGGCACCAGCCCCAAAGCAGAACGAGTCATTTGCCCGTTAACCGTCTCAATTTCCGCCTTGTCGTGTGGCGACAATTATGTCCTGGTAATTGGAAGTCTTCCTCGGTCCAGACCAGGTTCCAAAATAAATCGGCTCGATGACAGAAAGCCCGTTCTTGGCATAAAGATTCCTTATGTATTTCTCGTCATAAGCGATGCCCCGCTCGGGCGTTTCTCGGTCTATCGTATAATAGTCTTCACACCTATAGCTGAAACTCTGCCTGGCTTCTTTGCGCTCCATTCGTTTTGACGCCTCTTCATTTAAAAGAAAATAGGTGATAAACGACCGGCCTTTCGGTTTAAGAAGCCTGCCAATTTCCCCCAGATAATTATCCACATCCGGTGGAAACATGTGGGTAAAAACCGAGCCTAGGAATATGAAGTCAAATGTTTCCTTTTCGTATGGGAACTTGTATTCAGCGGCTTGCCACTTCCCTGATGGATTATACTGTTTGTTATAAATGTCCGTGTGCTGAAATCGAAAATGCGGGTGGCGTGGTTCGATTTTTTCTTTGCACCAAGCCACCGCCTTTGCATTGATGTCCATGCCTTCGTAGCTGCCGGTCGAAAGATATCCCGCCAACCCCACAGCGATACGGCCATAACCAGATCCAATCTCAAACACCCGCATGTCGGGTTTGAGGCCCCCCATCGTGATGCACATCTCTCTATAGTCGTTGCCAATTTTGAGAAAATCCCCGTCCCCGAACGTGGAATAGGCGCCTCGCGGTGGAATAAATTCACTCTGCTTGCCACTGGCTTTAGCGATGATGTCGGAAGGAAAATATACTGCGCGCCTGACCATATACCGAACAGACATTGGCATCCGGTAAAACATTCTTCCAAGAAGAAATCTTATGCTTTTTTTCATTTTTTTAATATCAATATTCGATCTAAATAGTCTTTATTCACGAATGAATACACTTCCTTCCCTTCGAGCGATTTTGGCATCGGGATGTCAGCCATTTTGTCGCGCCGTTCAAAGGCCTTTTCCTCAACCAGAAACTTGCACCATTCCGAGGGGTCCTCACGAACACTCAAAAGCGGACTCGCCTGCAAATCCTCATGCAGCCGTGACACCGCCTCCGTATTGGCGAGAACCGGCACACCGTAGGCCAGCGCCTCCAGCAATTTCATCCGTACTCCGGTGCCCCCAACATGTGGAACCAGCATGCCGCTTAGCCCGTTCCAGAATTGCCCCAGATCAGGAACAAATCCACTGACGCGAATAAAGGGATACGGAGATGCCGCCTCCATCAGTTTATCTCTCGCGTTTTTTCCCACGATCTGGATGATGCCCGTGAATTTTTCCCTGGCCAAAAGCGGCGCAACCTTCTCTATTACAAACTGGGCGCTCCAAAGGTTTGGAGGATGCTGCACGGTTCCCAATACACCGAACAAAGCCGGACCCTCCGCATGTCTGCTGTGGACAAAGGTGTCTCGAATCCTTTGCGCGTGCTTTACGTCAAAGGTCGGACTCGTAATGCGGCCACATGGTATTTTATACCTCTGCCGAAACCACTCCATTTCCATCGGACTCACAAACCAAAGGTCGTCCACCAGATCTCCCAGCCCTTTCTCATGCCGTTCCAATATGTCCGCGCCATGATTATGATACCAGCGAGCCAATGGGTTGCGCGCCCCCAACGCCCGATGACGATACAGTCTTGACGAGATGTCATGCACCATGCAGACGCGCCGGCGCGAACCGTTCCTCGATTTTTTAACCAACCAAGGAAATGCAAACATGTGGTGGAAGATTTCCAGGTCCACCGGCGCATCATTCCGGATGAGACGCAGCGGCCATTCAGGATAAAAATGTGATTCGGTTGAGGCGGTGTCATCCGCGAAGCTTCGGTAAATCCGTCGCCACGCGGATTCTCCCCCGCCTTGTCCATCCGGCCCAACCAGCGGCCGCAGGCGCAAAGAGGACGGAACTTCAATGGGCGAACCCCGCTCTCTGCGCTCGCGCACTTCCTCTTCGCTATCCATCCAGGATACCAGCTCAACCTCATGGTTCATTGCCAGACTGCAGGCCTGGTCAAACACCGTGAGCATGTTGCCCTCGTCCGGCGGGTACGGAAACAGAGGATTATAAATGCGAATCTTCATGCCCTTATCAATCCCACTTGGTCCTTAAAGCCCGGCTCAATTCCTCGAAGGCAGGCTCTGGGCAACACGCTCAACTTGATCGCTCCCCTTCGCGCGCGGGGCCGTTCTCTTGAAACCGAACCGATAGAGGCCCGCAAAAAAAAGCCAATACAACGCATATTCATAAATTGGCGAAAGAAAAAGGGTGCCGCCGAGCCACAAAAAGAAAAACAGAAAGAACAAAACGGCGAGGCAAATAGTCGTGAAGGAATGCCTCTCAAGAGCCTTGCGATACACCCTCCCTGCCAGGAAAGAAAGAAGCACCGATGCACAAAACCCTCCGACTACGCCAAATGATTTCATCATGTCAAACGCGGCGGTGGGCAAACTATTGGCAAAGAATTCATTTTCGTCCGCCAACCCTTCAAACTGCACCGCCTCAGACGCAGGGTCAGGAACCAGACCGAAAGAGGCGAGGCGTCTTTGCACCATCGGGAAAAATACGCCGACAAAATCCGGCCGCATTTTCCAGGCATTGACCGTCCGGTCAAAAATGGCGCAGGCTGCCGGCGTGTAAGTCAAGGTGTCGGTGCAAATCACGGCAAGGTCGGGATTCAAATCCTCCAGCCTGTTCAAAACCTTTTCATTCGGAGTGATCAGTCTTCTTGTCGCCGCAAGAGCAAATTGCGATTGGTCAGCCTTGTTTGTGCGATGAGACGAGATGACCAAGGTCACAGCGCTCGCAAGAACCACCACAAGTGCAATGCTAAGCCGAAAAGCCAAAACTGCTGGAAAAAATGGACGCCCGACAACTTTGCGATATCCACAACACCAAACGAACGTCGCGAACTCCAGGACCAGACATTCTCTTCCGGCCAAAAACATCGTCGTGGGCAACACCACAGCAAGAATCCCTGCGGCAAGACAGATCCGGGTCAGGTTTCTCAGTTCCTCAAAATAGATAATCAGCAATACGGTGGCAAAAAAACCAAACGGCACCAGAGGCCCCATCAGCCGCCAAAACATCGAAACTTCCATCAGATTCCTCGAAAACGCGTACCGATTTGCCTCCATGTCGAACCCGAGACCCGCTTTAATGAAAGCCGCAGTCGAGACAAAGCCTCCGAGAACTGACAGTAATCCAAAACAAATCCCAATCTTGTTCGCCTTAATCAGGTCATATCCTGAATATGGCCTCAGCTTGCATGGTTTCAGTGACCACGGCCTTATGCCGGCTATGGATGCAAGCACAATAAGCAAACACCCGCCAAATAGATACCACATGCTCCAAGGTGTGGCGCAATCCTCCGCGAATGTCACCGCGCCGCTCAAGAACAAAATGCCGGTAAATCCTACAACAAACAATATGCCGGCAAATGGAGAACAGAGCACGAGCCACAACAAACTTCTCTTCGGATCCTTCCTTTTCTCAGCGTAAATCTTCAAGCTAATTTTGATCCTTGTCTCTTGTCCTGGAAATACCGCGCCAACTGGAAAACATGGCCGATTCCCATTACTCGGATCGCGCGAAAATGTCGTGCCAGTTTATTCCGCAATGTTTCCTGCCTGCCGCATGCCAGGCGCTCCACCAATACCTGCAAAACCTTCCCATCCCCATTGGACATTGCGGCTTGGATTTCCGCAACATCCGAGTCGGCAACCCAAAGGTACCTTTGTAAAAACTCCGGGGATCGAAAGCAGGCCCGCATATCGGCGGGAAGTCCGTCCATTTCCAGCATGGCCTTCAGCACAAGCGCCCGGCTGTGTTTCATCCTTTCCGGGCGCGAGGCCCGGTTACTGTAATCTCCCTTCGGAGCGGATACCCTCCATTCGAATAGCACCTCCGGCAACACCACAAATTTAAACCCCTGCGCCAGGGCGCTCCATAAGAAAACCACGTCGCCTCCACAATCAACATCCGTCCGGTATGGCAAACGATCATAAACACCGCGCTTCACCGCCATGGTGAAAGGATGGTGTGACCACATCGGCACCGCGTCGAAATAACACAATTCGCGCCAATTACAATCCCGGCCGATTTCATACCGCATAAGCCTCGGACAGCAGTAATCGAACGATCTTCTTCCATCCGCGTCTATAATTCTATATCCGAACCCATATATATCTCCCTCAGGATATTTTTCAACCCAATGCTTTAGGCGCCGCAAGGCATCCGCAGGAATCCGGTCATCGTCTCCTATGATCATCAGAAACTGGCCTCGGGCTGCTTTCACAAGCCGGTTCCAGTTCACAGCCATTCCCTGGCGCTGCCCTTCGCAGAAATAGCTGATTTGTCCGGACTTTATGTACGGACGAAGCCGTTCTTCAACCGCATTCCGATCCGGCGAATTGTCGTCCGAGACGATGATTTCCATCTCCGGGATGGCTGCCTTAACGCAGGAAAAAACCGCCTCCTCCAACAAAACCGGACGGTTATAGGAGGAGACTAAAACTGAAAGCCACCGTGATTTTTCATGCATAATTCTTCCTGAGTAGAACAAAGCTCTGGGTTAAACGCCATAGACCCCTCATCAGCGCGAACGCGCTATAACACATCAAACCTTTTCCCTTTTGGGCCGAAAGCCATTTATCGTTCAAAATATTACGCGACAGCCATCTTTCTACTGAATGACGTTTAAACAGTTTTCCATTGGTTGTCACTGGGATCATAATGTTTGATCAGGCGAGCTGGCACCCCGGCAATCATCGAGTAGGCGGGAAAAGAGCGATTGACCACCGAGTGAGCGCCCACCACGCAAAAATCCCCCAACTCCACGTTCGGAAGCACCGAAACTCTCATACCCAGAAAGCACGACCTGCCCAGAATTACCGGGCCTTTGCACTCCAACTCTTGCTCCATGATTAATCCATGATCCGGCTTTAACCCATGCATGCAATCTGCAAGATAAACTTGCTCGCTGATCACGCAGCCATCCCGGATTTCAATATAATTGGCGCACATAATAAACGCCCCCCCGCCGATATACACGTCATCACCTATTTTGAGGCAAGGCTCGTATGTCCGTCCGCCATGAGAGCGAATGGCGTTAATCACACTGAAATGCTTAATGCAAGTCCCGCTGCCAATAAAAATCCTTTGCGGATTTGTAATGCTTCTCGGAAAGGCAATCCGTGATCCCCGGCCTCCTAATGCCCCAATCCCAATGGGTGCCGGGAAAGTCAGCGGCCGCAGAAATTGCCGAATTTGGCGAATGATTGCGGGCCGGCGTTGCTTCATGTTGTACCTCAATACGCTTAAAACACCTGGTTTACATCCTGCTCATGGCCGCGCAGAGAACGGTTCGAAAGCGTATTGGAAAAAATGCCTGCACAGCGCAAGCGCGCGCAATTGAAAGAATGCGATGTGCTTTCAAATACTTTGCCAAAGAAACCAGGAGCTTCTCCTGAGGAGCTGGCGTTTCTATCGGTTCTTCATTGACGTCAAAAACATGATGGACGGGCGGGCCAATTATTTTGCCTTTGCAACGAGGCAGGTAATTGAATCTGTTGTAATGTGTGAAATCAACGAAATCCACCTGGCAATCGAGCATCTTTGCCATCTGCCGGATGGACGCTTCCGAAAAAAACTGCAGATGCACGGGTGGCGGGTCCGAAATCCAGACGGTGGAATCGGGATAGGCGCTTTTGTTGGGAGTCGTCAGGAGAATTGTTCCGGTTGGTTTCAGCACGCTTAAACAGGTTCTCAGCGTCGCTAATGGATTCGGAAGATGTTCAATCAACTCCGCAAGAATGATTACGTCGCATGGTTCCCTTATGACGGCATGCAGTTCTTCGATCGCACTTTGGGTAAAGTGATCCCCAAATTGCTGCCGAGCCGTTTGAATTGCCGTCGCACTAATGTCAATACCATGACAATCAAAGCCGGCCTTATTAAGAGCGTACGTTAAATAGCCCAAGCCACATCCCAGGTCCACAATCCTCGTTTGCCGCCTGGCTCCATTTTCTGGCATTCGGAGCAAGAAGTTCATTACTCCCCAATAAACATCCTCCTGCCGAGCCAGCCAGAGGAGTGGATCGGGATGTGTCAAAACGCCAGAAGCGAACTCATGGTACCGGCTATAGCCTGATACCTTATTCCGGTGTTTATATATCATGCGATATACCGAGGATACATCCTCATCGGTTTCAACAAAATGCAGGTTGCAGGGTTCGCAACATTGGACCTTATAGAACCTTGACTTTATATAACCCGGCACCTCTCCGCAATACTTGGAGGATGGAGAATTGCAAATGGGACAGGGTCTCACGCTTCAGCAAAAGCTCAAAATCGAATTGTCGCCGGCTTAATCACCTTTCATAATCGTGAATCGAACCATTACGGATATGATTACAACGCGCGGCACAATACATGCCAGGGGGCGCCGACTTGCGGCGATTCTTCTAAATCAGTGGCAATCCCGGTCCACATTTATAATTGAGGTCGCGCGCACGCTCTCCGATGATTTTGGCCGGGACGCCGGCAACGATGGCATACTCAGGCACATCCTTCGTCACCACCGCGCCGCAACCCACCACCGCGCCGCGACCCACGGTAACGCCCGGCAGAATGATCGCTTTGCCACCAACCCATACGTAGTCGTTAATCACCACAGGCCCTCCCCGCACCCCGAAATCCGGCGAATTCGGGTCATGCTCAAGCGTCAAAAGCCATACTTCCCCAGAAAGGTTGACTGAATTCCCAATTCTTAGTCCAGATCGCCCATCCAATAGGCACCGCCCCCCGATGGCCGAACCGGTGCCAATGCAAATCCTTTTAGGATGACGAACGTCGCAGCCACCGTAGATAACAGAATCTCTCCCCAGCGTAAGCCCGAAAACGCGATAAATAGCGAATCGAATTGTTTGAAGGGGAACCAATCCGGCATATTGCAAAATTTGAAATTCAACCGCCCAAATCAAACGCTTCAAACTGTCAGGAAGCATTTTCTTCAGCGCCTTCTTCATATTAATAATCAGTGTCTTCTTCACAATTATAAATAGCCATATCCCCAGCTCGAATTCCTGCCAACAACGAAACAACCGGAAAATTCATGAACTCCCTGCTGCTCACTCCAGCGCCAAGTCAAAGGGAACTCCCGAGCAAGTCTTTGGTTGCATTATAAACCGCCACGCGGCCCTGATCACGATGAACGCGGATGGCAATGTGCCAACGATCATTCCTAGAGGAATCCCCACGAATCCAAACCATCGCGCCAAAATGACCACCAAGATCGGTGTCAGAATAGCAGAGATTATTGATGGAACGATAAATGCATTTCCATTCGAGGCAAACACTGGAGCAGCTTGCGCACATTGATGAACATAGATAAGCTGATAAACCAGAAATGCAGCCAAAGTCGCTGTTCCAAGAAACTTTCCCTTTCCCAGCCAATGTGTGAACAACGGTTCCCGCAACAAAAAAACCGGAATGGCAAGCATCACGAAGACGCCTACCGCGCCACCAACACCAAGAAGATAATAACGCCGCAAGCGGTCCCGGTCCCTGGAAGCCCAGGCCGTGGCCACATACGGATAGAGCATCTGCGGCAGGAGGATGGCAACGGAGCCCAGCAAAAAACCAACTTTGACAATGGCGGTAAAGGGCGCAACCGCGGCAAGACCAAAACGATTTTGCACCACATAAACGCCAAAGTAATTTACCGCGAAATTGTTTAGGCTCAGGATTAAGATCTTCCCGCCATCATGGGCCAATCTGAGAAGCTGGCCGTGGGCCGGTGGCGCGGTCACGCGAGTAATTGGCAGGGCAATATGAAGTTTACGGGTGGCTGCCAGCCAGAACAGGGCATTTTGCACCGCGTAAATGATACCGAGCGTGATGAGGTTTGCCCCTGCCCGGAGAGCTATCCAATTCGCCGCCAGTCCAAAAGTCGTGAAGAAAATACGGAAGACCTTTTCCCAGCCGACTTCGCCAAAACCGTCCAGGATGAAAAGCCGGCCTTGACCTTGAAGATACATCAGCACGCCACCCGCATAGAGAAACCAAGCCACGGTGGATTCACTTCCAAGGTTGCCAATCTTGGCCGCACCCCGCAAATAAAAGGCATAGAAAGCTATAGCCACTAGCACAAGGAGCATTGCCACCCAAGCATAGGCCCGGCGCACTGCGCCCAGCAATTGAGGCAAACGAGGGAGGTTCTCAGGAATGCGCGTCTGACCGATCTCACGGGGCACTATGAGCGCAAAACCACCTTGCAGCAAATTCAAGAACGTGCCTGTCGTAGTGATCAGAATCCAGTAACCCGCGCTCTTCGCCGGCAAATAGCGGATCAGCAAACCGAAAATGACCAAGCCGGCGATGCCATCGACACCAAGGCTGATCATTCCAGCTCCAACTCCGAACATTATTTTTTTTCGAGCCATCCGCTTTGATCCAAAATCTCAGCCTATTCTTGCGAACGCGCACGACCTTCCGGACGCGGGCCAATCCCAACGGGTGCCGGAAAAGTCAGCGGCCGCAACCATTGCCGAATCTTGCGAACGATCTTTCGGCTGCTTCCGTTACTGTTTGACTCAAACGCACTCAAGACATGCTCCATCAAAAACTCAAAGCCCAATTGTCGCCGGCTCGATTATCTTGGCCCGTTGGATCCTTTCCCTCCTTCGCTCCGCCAACTCATATTGTGCAAAGCCGGTCCAATCCCAAAAGCCGATTAGCAAAAGATATTGATAACAAGCAACTTACAACAGATTCAGACAACGCCCTCTCAGGGCGGCATGGTCGCTCACCTCTCAGCCTGAAAACCCAATCCCCGCCCCTGAAACCTCCGATTTCTCCGATTTCTCCGCTTTTTCTGCCGCCCTGCCGGCAAGCAAACACAAGCTGGAACCTCGCCCCCTTAATATGGATGTTCAGCCTCTGCTTGCGGGCGCGCCAGGCCTTCCCGACCCGGGCCAATCATCTCCAGGCATCGTTGGGTAATATACTCTCCAATTGCCAGTGAAGCCGTGGCGGCCGGGCTGGGAGCGTTCAAGACGTGCAACGCGTTTTTCCCCTCAATGATGCTGAAATCCTGCACCAAGGTGCCATCGGCCAACATCGCCTGCGCACGAACTCCCGACCCTCCATCGGCAAGGTCCGATTCCTGAATGGCTGGCACAAGCTTCTGCAAAGCGGCGCAAAATAAACGTTTGCTTAATGAACGCCGTGTTTCGTTCCACACCATCCTCTTGTGTTGGCGAATGAACCGCCATAAACCCTTGTAAGAAAGCGCATCAAACAAGTCGCCCGGGTTCACCTTCCACTTCCCGTAGCCTTCACGCGCCAGCGCCAGCACGGCATTCGGTCCGGCTTCAACTCTACCGTCAATCAGCCTTGTAAAATGAACCCCTAGAAATGGGAAAACCGGGTCTGGCACTGGATAGATCAGATGGCGCACCAGATGCCTGGCTTGCGGCTTCAGCCCGTAGTATTCTCCACGAAATGGAACAATGCGCGTCTCCCTCGGAATGCCCGCCAGCGCGGCAATCCGATCGCAGTAAAGCCCGGCGCAGTTGACAATATACCTGGCCTCCCAGTCCCCCGCAGTGCTGGACACCCGCCAGCCGCTGTCTGCCTGGCGCAGTCCAACCACACGGGCCGAAGTGGTGACCTCAACGCCCAGTTGCGCCAACTCACGGCGCATCGCCTCGCACACCCCCGCATAATCCACGATGCCTTCCTCGGGCACGCTCACCGCAGCCAGTCCCCCGGCGTGCGGCTCGATTTCGCGCAGTTCTTCTGTCGAAAGCCAGCGCAACCCCTGCAACCCGTTTTGGGCGCCGCGTTGCAGCATCGTTTGCAGTCGTGGAATTTCGGCATCCTCGGTGGCAACCACAATCTTGCCGCAAATCTCATGGCGAACCCCGTGTTCCCGGCAAAACGCCACCATCTGCCGGATGCCGGAGACGGCGAGCCGGGCTTTGAGCGAACCCGGCTTGTAATACAGCCCCGCGTGCAAAACACCGCTGTTGTGCGTGCTCTGGTGCGCGCCCACACGCGGCTCTTTCTCCAGCAAACGCAGTCTCAGGGCCGGACGGGTCCGCGCCAATTGCAAAGCGGTCGCCATGCCGACCAATCCTCCACCGATGACAATCAGATTCACAACCAAAAAGTTCCGTCCATCAGCGCGGTTTGTGATGCTTTTGAATCAAGCCCTGGCCGCCCAACCATGCAGGCTCCAGAACCAACCATTCATTCGTACAAGCTGCCGCCCGTGATGTTTTGCCAGAGTGATTGACAAAAATCATTTTTCGCGCCGGCCTGTTTTCCGCGGAAACAATTTTCCTGATTGAATCAATGCTTGGATGCGACAGGGCACTACCCCTCCCGCACCTTGCAAGATATGGAGATTAAGACAAACTCAGGCGTGGAACAATAAAATTCGTCACCATTCAGGGCTTTGCCAGTCGAGTGGCGGCAATCAATCCTCCCTTTCCAAGCCGTCGGCGCCGTCCTCCTGTGGCGGATCATTAAGCGCGTTGGGCAAGACCGCCGGAGCAAAAAAAGGCCCGCCGGTTCCTCCGGCGAGCCGCGATGAAAAAATGTTTTATCCCTTAATCAATCAGGCGAGTTTCCGGCGAAACAAACCGAGCGCCGCCAGACTCATCCCGCAAAGCATGACTGTGGAACCACCATCGGGAACGGGATCGACAAGAGACCAGGAACTTGCGTTGGCTGGAAAATCAAAGTCAACGCTATTAATCCCCAGCGGAAGGTCCAAGGCCCACGCAGTAGGGGCGCCCACAAGCGATTCAGGTGGACTCCAGAAAAACTGATTGCCGCTGTTATCCCCATCCACGACGTCGCTATTAATGAACATGAAATTGTTCTGCGCCATGTCAAAAGAAACCACCGGGTCACTCGTATAAATCCACCAGCCATCGCTGTTCAATTCGCCGGTCCACGACGCCGCGTAAACAGTTCCCGTCATGGGAGTGCCGTTGAAGAACACCTTAAGGTCGCTGATATTGTCCACGTAACCGTTAATGTCATTCCCGACTTGAGTGCCTTCAAACGAACCGCTTACCACAAGGCCATCGGAAAATGTATAAGAATAATCCCAGTTTTCCTGGGCGTACATCGAGCGGGTGGACACCGCATAGGTAGCCGAAACGACGACCAAGAAAATTATTGTTTTTTTCATTACTTCTTTCCAGCGATATGCTCAACATATCAAAACGCGATGTCCAATTCCGTATTCTTAAAAGCAGAACGTATGCCATGTTGACTCAACCAGCATCACCATAGCCGGTATAATGTCACAAGTCACTGTACATAAATTAATTATGACTCGCATAATCTCGATCTAAAGACTTGGCCGCAAACCCTCATTTTCATCAAACTGTAAACAAGTCCGACATGTTTATGCGATAGATTAATCATTACATACATAACCACAATGACTTGCGTTAATGATTTGAAATGTTGGCATTCTTTACAGTTTTACAGTCCAAGCTACGTCCTGCCGGCCTCGCTTGGGCCTCCTTCGAATCGCACACGGAAAACTCACACAGTCTCGCAACCATTTGAAACCAAGTCTCTTATGCATATTGGATTAAACCCCAGTCTAAAATTGTCCATCTTTTCTCAAAGAGAGGCATTTTGCTTGCCCATTGGCCTGTAAAAGAAGCATTTGCGCCGTTTGGTCAATTGGCCTTGGGAATCGCAATTGCTCGACATATTAGGAAGCAAAGATAATCTGGGAGCCGGGCGCGTTAACATGGATATTCAGCCTATGCCTATCCGAAAAGACTCCGTCCAGCTTACAGCGACACTCTGGTGGAGTGATAAAAAGGATGAACCCCCCGCCGCCCGCGCCGAGCAATTTCCCGCCCCACGCGCCTGCGGCGAGGCCCTTTGCATAAATCTCATCAATTTCCTCTGACGACACACAATCATCCAATTGCCGTTTTGCCATCCAAGCCTTGTGCAGCAACAGACCAAATCCCGAAAGGGAATTCCCAGACGCAAGCAAACTCCGGCCCTCATCCACCATCAGGCGCATTTCGCGCAAATGATCCCGATTCGCTTCCAACTTTTGAATTTTCTTGGCTTCAAGACTATGGGCCCGGCGTTTGACCCCTGTAAACACCAGAAACATATGGGCTTCAATCTCTTGGATCCTTTCCCGGGAAAGCGCCAGAGGTTGCACCCGGATGTCATTTTCGCCATGAAACTCCAACACGTTGAAGCCGCCGAAGGCAGACATGGCCTGGTCCTGAACGCCAACACATTCCTTGAGCACATTTCGTTCTATGTGGATCGCCTCATACGCAAGTTCCAACGGCCGCACAAATCCGCCCTTGTAAGCGTGCAACGCCTGCAGCAGCGCCACCGTAAAGCTCGAGGAAGAACCCAAACCCGTGAATGCCGGCAAATCCGCCACCGTATGAAGCTCAATATCTTTGCCAAATCCGCAAAATCGCAGGCATTCGCGAAATACCGGATGTTCAATGTCATCAATGTTCCTCACCAG
Source organism: Verrucomicrobiota bacterium (assembly GCA_049522055.1). Classification (GTDB taxonomy): domain Bacteria; phylum Verrucomicrobiota; class Verrucomicrobiia; order Limisphaerales; family Palsa-1400; genus JBEKOF01. The sequence goes on from JBEKOF010000013.1 coordinate 21,685, forward strand.
TTCCCCCTTGCTGTAAGAAACCCGCACCGCATAATCGAAAAGATGGCTTTGAAACGGGCTGGCCGTGACATAGGAAAATTGATCAATCGCCGTCGCCAGCACCGCGCCGCCATTCTTCCGAAAATACTCCGGGAAGTCCGTTCCCCCGCCGCAAAAACTGACACGCAGAGGTGCGCGGGAAATAATCATTGGCTTCTCACAAGGTCAGAACCACGCGGCGTTCTTTCGAACAAAGTCTTCCGCCTGAATCAACGTTTCAGGTGTTCCAATGTCCAGAAAAGACGCCTCGCATTCCACTACGCGCAGACGTTTGCCCGCCCTCAATAACGCCGGAAACAGTTCCCCCTCAAAACTCAGGGGGCGCTTCCCGGCCGCCTCTTTTACGATGGAAGATTTAAGAAGATACACGCCCGCGTTGATCAGGCCCGAGCCGGACCGCTTCTCGCGAAATTGTCGGAGCCACCCTTTCCCGTCTGTTTCCAGTGTTCCAAATCGCGAAGTGTCCTCAAGTTCCACTGCCATCATGCCGCCGTCCGCGTCCAAATCGTCGGCGCACTTTAGAAGCGGCTCCAATTTCGCAATCGTCAGCGAGTCTCCATTTAAAACAAGCCATGCTGAAATGGGTTGGTGGAAATGCGCCCCCTCGCAGGCGTTGAGAAAACCGCCGGCGGTTCCAAGAGGAACATTTTCCCGCGCGCATTGCACTCTCATGCCCGCGGGGGAATTCTTCGCATAATAGGTCTCGATGGCTTCCGACAAGTACCCTGTGGACAACACCGCCTCGGATACTCCTTGCCGGCGCAAGTAAGCCAATATCCAGTCCAGAAATGGCCGGCCCGCCACAGGCGCCATGGGTTTCGGAATGTGGGGCAAAAGATGCCTGATCCGCGTGCCAAATCCCCCGGCCAGAATAACGGCGCAAATTTTGCTGGAATCATTTTCGGGTTGACGGATCAATAACTCAAAATCAGTTGAACGCCGGCCTGGTTCTCATTCATGTCGCCGTCGTATTGCGACTGGCGGTCCGTCCATTGATAAAAAATCTGGCTGGTCAGGTGGCGCGCGATTTTTGTGTCCAGGCTCATCCGGGCGGTGTAGTAACCGTCGCTATGCGTGGACGATGGGCCGCTGACGGATGTGAAATCGAGATCATAATATCCCGCGCTTACGCCGGCACTGAAGCGGTCTGTAATCCCCTGACGAACCCCCAGCGTCGCGCCGGTGCTGGCATAATTGAAACCGTTGTAGATGGAAGCGTATTGCTGCCGGTAACCCGTCAAACTCAACAACGTCCGCTCCGTGGGCCGGTAGCTGCCCGAAATGGTGAACACCGGAGAAAGCGTGGCGGATTTCCCATTCTGATACTGGCGCAATTCGCCGCCGACGGAGACGTCGAAGGCGATTTTTTCCGTGTAACTGTAACGCGCCCGCGCGCGCAATTGTTCATAGCTCTGATCCTGATGGTTCGCCACCTCATCCTGCCCCGCCAACACCCCCAGGCTCACCGGCAGGTCCTCCGCCGCCTCGTAATTGAACCAATCTTCCGTGTTGTACTCCGTATCCCCCGTCAATCCCGGTTCATCATAGCCAATGCTGACCCGCCGGAAATTGCTTTCCACCGAGGTCTTTTCTCCAAACTGGTAGGCCGCGGAAAGCGCCGTCGAAATGGTTTCCACGGTGGCGAACTCCTCCGCCTGAATCAGCGGTTCCTTCTGCAATTGATAATCCTGTTTGAGCCCCAGAATCAACTTGTTCATCGGCCAAAGCAGATTCAGCGTCGCAAATTCGTCTGTCGAATTATTCGTGCTGTACCTGTCATAAACTTCAAAACCCGGACCGTAGTCCAGTATCAACAACTTCCCCGGCCGCGCTTCGGGCTGCTGGATGACCAGAGTGCCGGGCGAAAGATTAAGAACATCATAGTTTTGATCCCGATACCCGATCAGCGCGGCATCGTCTCCGGCGACCGCCTGGAATGCGGGTCGAATCGTCCATATCGCGTCGGCCTCCTTGTTCGACGTCGCGTATGTTAAGTCGTCATTATAGCTCAAGCCGGTGGTGAGCCGCGGATGCAAATCGAATGGGCCGAGCCGAAGTTCCAACAACTTCTTCCCCACCGTCTCATTCGCGGCGGCCAGCGTGTTCGTCACCCCGTTCGTCGAGGAATACGTCTTCGCCGGGGAATCCTCTTGCGCCACGGCCGGCAAGGCCGCCTTGAAAAAAATCAACGCCGCCATCACACCAATGCAATTTCGCGGCGCGAAAAGCCGGGAGATCTCAAGAGCGGTCCTTTGGCAGATCTTGGAGCTCAATGCACAGAGGCGGGCTGTCCCGGGATTTTTACTCTCTTGACCGCTTTCGCTGCAAATCATTTTGCCTGCCCCTTGGAAGCGTCCGTCCACAATTGCACGGCCTTTTTAAGGACAGCCTCAAAATCGCCCGGCCCGACCTGAATCTCCGCTTCCTCCAAATAGAGTCTCAGATCGGGCCGCCCTCCGGCAAGCCCTGCCAGAATCAAATTCTTGGCGGAAGGCCATTGCCAGAACGCGACCAGCGCCACATTGGCGCTGGAAGCCGGCGCGGCTTTACTGGCTGAAAAAACAATCTGCTCGACCTGGCCGCGAGCCGCGCACAGGGCTGCTTTGGAGAAAATCAGCACGTCTTCCGGATCAAGTTCAATCGCCGTGGTTACCACCGCCCCGGCCGCTTCAGGATTGCCCCGGCAAATCCCGCTCACGACATAGGGCAGCACGCCCGGTCTGGCAATCAAGCTGGCGGCGCGCAACACATCCCGCGCGGTTTGATCACGATCCGCGGCCGCGGCCGCATGAACCAATTCCGCGGCTTTCGCCGGAATTTCCGGCACGGAGACGCTGCTCAACGCGATAAATGGAGTTGATGAATCGGCGTTGCCCCCTTGAGCCGGCAGCAGACAAGCCAACAAGACGGCCGCGGCGCCCCATGCGCCCGACAAAACGATCCGTTTCAATTTCATTCCAAACCAACCCGGCCCTTCGCCGGACAATTCGTACAAGCTGCCGCCCTTGACATTTTGCCAGGGTGATTGACAAAAATCATTTTTCGCACCGGCCTCTCTTCCGTGTAAACAATTTTCCTGACTGGATCAATGCTTGGATGCGACAGGGCATTTAGCCCTCCCGCGCCATTGCAAGATTTGCAGATTAAGACAAACGCAGGCCTGGAACAATAAAAATCGTCACCGTTCAGGGCTTTCCAGTTCGCCGGCGGGAGCGCCATTCATATTCCCATTGCTTTCTTCCAGCGGCTTCTTTTAACTGTCCGGCATTGAACCAGGAACGTGCGATTTTTCTCGACCGGGACGGGACGCTGATGGAGGAAAAGCACTATGTCCATCGCCCGGAGGATGTGACCGTTTTTCCCGGAGCCGCCGCTGCCCTGCGGCGGTTGCAGACCGCCGGCTTCAGATTATTCATCGTCTCCAACCAATCCGGCGTGGGGCGCGGCCGCTTCACCCTCGACGATGTGGCCAGGGTCAACGCCCGCCTGGCCGCCGAACTCGCCCGCGAGGCAGTCCGCTTTGAAAAAATCTATGTCGCCCCGGAAGCGCCCGACCAGCCGAGCCGGGCGCGCAAGCCATCCCCTCAGTTCCTTCTCGACGCCCGCGATGAGTTTGGCGTCCGCCTGGAAGAGAGTTTCATCATTGGCGACAAATTGATTGATCTGGAATGCGGCTGGAACGCCGGCGTCAAGAAGAGCATTCTGGTGCGCACCGGCTACGGAAAATCCGTGGAAAACTCAGGCGATCCGCGCCTGGCAATGGCACTGGTGGCCGACGACTTGGCCGCCGCCGCCGGCTGGATTCTGCAACAAAAATAAAAAACATCGCTCCTTCGCCTATTCATCTCTTGAAATGGTCCCTCAGGTGTCCTGCCGGCAGATTGCCGGCTTTTTCACTGAAACCAGCGGCCGTCGAAAAAAATCAAAACATATTGATTGCAAACATGTTATGTTCTGACGATTCTTGTCCTAACAATGGCACCGGATTTGCTTTCCAAGTCGGCTTTGGAATCACAATTCAATGGAGCGCGGGGTTGGGCATTTTTTCGCATCAAAAAAGCTTGACATACCCCCGCCACTGCCTCTTAATGGGGTCGCGCACTGAGATATTTTCTCTGCCCAGACTTAAAATGAACACTAGAATGCATCACATTATGAACAAACCATTCACGCCCTTCTTCCTTCGTGCATTGGCTGTCGGCGCAGTAGTTTTGCTGGCTCAAAACGCCCATAGCCAAGGTGTTGTGTACAACAACACCACCACCTACCAGAACGCCAATTTCGACTTCGGCAGCGGAATCTCCGTCGGCAATGAAGTCGTTCTGGCTGGCACTGCCACCTCGGATACCATCAGTTCATTTTCATTCCAGTTCGATCTCACCGGAACGGCCGCTTTCACCGGCAGCGAGGACGTGGATGTGGTTTTTTATCAAAACAACGGTTCCCTGGTCAATAGTGCCGCCTCCCCCTCGACGGTCCTTTGGAACAGTGGCACTTCCACCCTGGCCTCCCTCGGACTTACAGCCTATACGACGGGCAGTTCTCTGACTTACTCCGTTCCTGACGTCACTGTGCCCCAGGATTTTACATGGACGGTGACCTTCTCATCTTTCCAGGCTGGGGATCAGGCCGGCTTGGCGCTTTACGGCCCGGCGACGGTTGGCGAAAACTACGCTGATGCCTGGGTTGAAACGGGTGGTGTTTGGGCGTTGGATGTGGCTTCGGGATCAAATCCCGCTCTTAAATTTGGAGCCGAAATCACTGCCGTTCCTGAGCCGGGCACCATCGCTCTTGGCCTCATGGGCGTCTCTGCTTTCCTGGTTTCCCGTCGCAAGAAATAATTGAAAATAATCCATTTTTCGTTTGACTTCGTTGTCTGATCAGTTACGATTTTTTATCGTTGGCAGAAAAGTGTTTTTGACACGTTTATTATTCAGAACTATGAAAAACATGATGTTTAATTGGGCCGCCGGCGTGGCATTGATCGCCGGACTTGCGGTTTCCCCATCCGCTTTAGCGTCCGACTCCGCTGATTTCACCAAGGCGCTGAGCAACTCCCCGGTACTGGAGCGCCCCGCAAAAGCGGCCGGCCTCGTCACCCAAGCCTCTGCCGCGGACAAGCAGAGTGTCGCCGCAGCCGTCGTCAAAGCGGCCGTCGCCCTGAATCCCTCCTGCGCCAGCGACATTGTTTCCGCTGTGGCGCGCGATAATCCCGCGGTTGCCCCGGTCGCCGCCGTCACCGCCGCCACACTCCAGCCCAAACAGCTTGGCCCTATTGCCAAAGCCGCCGTGGCTGCCGCCCCTTCTGAGGCAGCCAACATTGTTGCCGCTCTCATCAAAGCATTCCCAAAGGATTATAGCCTTATCGCCGTTGCCGCCGCCGAAGCCGCCCCCTCGGCCGGACGAGAAATCCTCCTCGCCGTAGCCGATTCTGTTCCTTCCCTGCAAACCTTCATTCAAGGCGCAATCGCCGGCTTTTCCGCCAACGATGCCAACCTCCCGGTTCAAGCTATCCTTTCTCAAGCCTTGGCCGCTAATCCCTCGGCCCCGTTGCCCACCCCGGTGATCTCTCCCAATGCGCCGGTATTGTCAGGGCCGGGAAACGGCGTGGGGGCGCCTTTTCAGCCCGTTGGCACACCAACAGTCATTAGCGCCTTCACTCCGGAGACTGGAAAGCGGCCTTACGCCGCTCCGTAACGCACGCCGGTTGCCGGCGCGTTTCGATCTTCCATGGGCGAAGCATTCGCTTCGCCCATTTGCTGTACCCCTTTCAAAGGCGAACCTGCCCCATCCTCATTTCCGCCGTCCAAATATCTTCGCAAATCTGGCCTTCACATTCTTGAAATGGAAATCCAGCGAGCAAAGCTTCTCAAGTTCGCCCGGTGAAAAATGTCTGTTGACCTCCGGATCGCGCAGAAGTTGGCCCACAAAGTTCGCGCTCGCATCGCCGGCGTGTTTGGCCTGCCAGGTCTGCATGGCGTTGCGTTGCACCATTTCGTAGGCCGCTTCGCGGCTTAGCCCTTTTTTGATCAGGGCCAGCAGCACGGTTTGCGAGTTCCACATCCCCAGCGAGAGTTCCAGGTTCCTCCTCATGTTCTCGGGGTAGATAATCATGCCCGCCGTCAATTCGCCCAGCGTCACCAGCATGTAGTCCAGCAGCGTGCAGGAATCGGGAAAAATAATCCGCTCCACGGAACTGTGGCTGATGTCCCGCTCATGCCAGAGCGCGACGTTCTCCAAGGCGGCCACGCCGTTGCCGCGCAGCACCCGCGCCAGGCCCGCCAGCCGTTCGCCGGTGATCGGGTTGCGCTTGTGGGGCATCGCGCTGGAACCCTTTTGTCCCTCCGCGAAATACTCCTCCGCCTCCAGTACCTCGGTCCGCTGCAGATGCCGGAATTCCGTGGCCCATCTCTCGATGCTTGCCCCGACCAACGCCAGCGCCCCCATAAACTCCGCGTGCAAGTCCCGCTGCACCACCTGCGTGGCGATCGGCGCGGCACGAAGGCCCAGCTTTTTGCAGACTCGCGCCTCCACGGACGGCGGCAGGTGCGCGCCGGTGCCGACCGCTCCGGAAAGTTTGCCCACCGCCACGGCCTCCCGCGCGCTCTCCAACCGGCGCAAGGCCCGCCCAAACTCGTCGTGCATCAGCGCCATCTTCAACCCAAAGGTGATCGGCTCGGCGTGGATGCCGTGGCTGCGTCCGATCATGGGCGTCCACTGGTGCGCCTCCGCTTTCTTGGCGATGATCTCCCGCAACGCCTTGACGTCCGCGATGAGCAGCGCGGCCGATTGCGTCATTTGTACGGCAAAGGCCGTGTCAATAATATCGCTGCTCGTCAGGCCGAAATGCAGCCAGCGGCTCGCGGGCGCCCCGATGTTTTCCGCCACGTTGGTCGTAAAGGCGATCACGTCGTGGTGCAGCTTCCGCTCCAGCTCCTTGCATCGCTCGATTTGGAAGGCCGCCCTCCTTCTCATCAGCGCGTAATCTTTTTTGGGGACCACTCCTGCCGCCGCCAGCGCCTCGCTGGCCAGCAGCTCTATTCGCAGCCAGATCTCCAGCTTGCGCTTCTCGGTCCAAATCTCCCGCATTTCCGCCCGTGAATATCGCTCTATCATTCGCCAATCAGGGTTTGCAACCGGCGGAATCTTGGGACCGCCGGAGCCTTTTGTAAATCGAAATGCATTCCGCCGGGCCGTCCGCTATCTTTTTGCCATTTTGCTTCGCGCCGCCTCCAGGATCTGCCGCTCGCGCTCCGTCAGGCTGTGGATCCCCTGGGCGGAAATCTTTTCCAGGATGGGATCCACCTCCCGGCTGATAAACTCCCCCGGCGGCAACTCCTCTCCGCTGCTCCCGCTCCTTCGGGAAGCCCGCTGCGCGGCGGCCTTCACCAACTCCCGTTGCGAGCGCCGACGCCCGACCGGCTGCCACATGCCGCCTGTCCGCGCCAGCCAGCCGGACCATTTGACAAAGGCTATGCCCGTCAGCATCCCCCCCAAATGCGCGGCGTGCGCGATGCCGCCGCTCGTGAAAAATCCGCTGATCAGTCCGGCGATGGATAACACCGCTTCGATGAGCAGGAACCAGCGCGCTTTGAACGTCAAGGGCAAAACAAAGTAAACCAACATTGTAATCGGCTGTTCCGGCACGCTGGCCGCAAACGCGGCGATCAATCCAAATATCCCGGCGGAGGCCCCCACCACTCCCTGGTTAAAAAACCTGGGAAACGCCACACACAACGCCACTTGGCACAAGCCTCCCACCGTTCCGCTCAAGAGGTATAGCTTGAGCATCATCCTCGGCCCAATCATCTGTTCCATCGCCCGCCCAAAAAAATACAGGAAGAACATGTTCCCCAGTAGATGCAGGATGTTCCCATGCATGAACTGGAATGTGATCAACTGCCAGTAATAGCCCCGCTTCACGCCCTCCAGGCTCAACGCAAACAAATTGTCAAAATTCTCCCCCATGCTGCTGTGCTCGAATATGGACTGCACCACAAAGCACACGACCAGGCTCACCAGCAATACTGTGGTCAGCGACCAATATTGCCCTCGCGGCTCCCGCATGTATGAGCGATCATCCAGCATCGGAAATAAAACTAACCGTTCCGCCGTTTTTTTTCAACGGTTTACCACCAATTTCATTTGCTTTGTGATTATTAGCGTTCGCATCGCCGGGCGCAAGCCCGCCAGCGCCTTTGCTCCAGCCGCCCCGGCGACCAGCAGTGCCGTGGATAAGGCGTCCGTTTCCGTCGCGCACGGAAGCGCCACGGCGGCCAGCAGCGTTTCGGAAACCGGCTCCCCGGTGCGCGGGTCCAGGACATGCCCGTAGGTCCTCCCTCCGGATTCAAAGGATTTCCCCCAGCCGGCGGAAACAGAGAGCGCTTCGTCCCTAAGCAAGAGCGTCGGCGGTGAAGGCTGCGCGTGCGTCGGGGCGGCGGACGCCGGACTATCCTCCTTCGCTTCCCCCTTCCCTGATGTCGCCGAGAACAGGGCGATTGGGGGGGGGGCGATGGCGACCTTCCATCCCTCGGCGCTGGGTGGATGGCCAATCGCGCACGTGGTGCTCGTGCCGCCGTGGATCAAGGCGCTCGTGACGCCCGACTCCCGCAACGCCCTCGCGGCGCGATCAATCGCGCAGCCCTTGCCGATCGCCCCCAGGTCGAGCATCACCCCTTCCAGATCGAAGCGCACGGAACACTCCTCAGGGTCCAGGATCACGTGCTGCATTCCAACCAGCGAGCGCGCCAGCGCGATCTGGGCCGGGTCGGGCAGTTGCCCCGGGCCTCCCATAAAGCCCCAGCACCGCACCAGCGGCGCGATGGTGATGTCGAACGCCCCGCCGCTCTCCCCATGCAATCGCCGCGCCTGCTCCAGCAGTTGAAACACAGCCGGGCTGACCCGGACAGGCCGCCGCGCCGCCAGGGCGTTGACTCGGGCTATTTCGCTGGACGGACGGTAGAGGCTCAGTTGCGCCTCCAATCGCTCCACCTCATCCAGCGCCTCCTCGCCGGCGGCCCGCAAGGCGGCGGCATTGGCACCGTGCAACACGATCTCAAAACGCGTCGCCATCGCGTTGCAGGCGACCGCGACCGCTGGTTCAGGATTCAAGGGATCCAATTACGACTTAGCGAGCGTCCCGTAGGTGATGGCGGGGATTTCCTTCCCCTCGCCGTTGGTTATCTTGCGCGTTTTTTCGTCGAAAAGGCAGACCATATTGAGCCGATTCGACATTTCAGCCAGGGATATGACGGTTTGCACCCGGATGGCCAGGTCCGCGTTGGCGTGCGGAACCGAGTTGGCGCGGATGCTGTCAAACCAATTTGCCTCATGCACGTCCACCGACTCGGTGGGCGTGATGCCGTCCACGGTCAACGGATCAATGTCGTCAAAATCCTTTTCCGGCCTCACTTCCACCCGGTTGCCGCCCAGCAAAAGGGTGGCGTTATGCCCGCGTATGACGGTTTCCAAGCCGTGCAGGTTGACCGTGCTGGAAATCATTATCAGCGCCAGACCGCTGGGGAATTCCGCGATCATCTGCACGTCCTCCGGGCAGTCCCGCTCAAGCGCGCCGGGGGTTTTGCGGTCGGTATGGACGGGATTTTGGCCCAGGCAGACCACCCGCGAGGGAAATTCGGGATTCCCGGTCGCCAGTATCAAGGGATGCAGCCGGTGCGGAAACAGGTCGCCCAACGGTCCGGCGCAGTAGGGATAAAACTTCCGCCAGCGAAAATACGCTTCGCGGCTGAAGTCGGTTTTATTATGCACCGGCTGCTGCCATTTCGCCCAATCCACATCTTCCGCGGTGGCCCACTCATGGAGTTCGTAAGGGTCCGTGTTCCATTCCCCTTTGGGATTATTGCGCATGTAGGAATCCTGGCCGAGGATCAGCGGGCCGATTTTTAACGACTTGATCAGGTCCGCCGCCTTCTGCCACTTGGCGTCCGAACACCCTTGCGAACCGATCTGGAACACCTTCCCGGTGCGCTTGACCGTCTCATACAACTCAAACGCTTCCCCGAGGTAGCGGGCCATCGGCTTTTCCAGATACACATGTTTGCCCGCCTGCAATGCGGCGATGGCGGCTTTGGCGTGCCATTGGTCCACCACTGAAATCGTCACCGCGTCAATATCTTTTTGTTCCAGCAGCCTCTCCAAATCCTTGTAAACAGCGCAGTTGCCAATCTCTTGCTTGGCCTCCGCCTGCCGATGCGCCGAAAGATCGCAGATCGCCGCCTGGGCGATGTTGTTATCTGCCGCGTGTTCCTTTTGGGTTTTCACATGCAGCATCCCCTGGAACCCCACGCCGATATAGCCGACCACCAGCCGATTGTTGGCGCCCACGGCATTGCCGGGAGCAGGCGCCTGGGTCTGGCCGTATACCGGCGTTTTGAGCAAGTTCTGCGCGGTGGCGACCGCCGCCGCGGCCAGCGTCGTTCTCTTGAGAAACTCCCGGCGCGTGGCGCCGGTCTTGTGCGATTTCTTTGTCGGCTGATTCATGGAAAACATTGTTGGAGGAATACTATCCCAACCCGCCCCACGGTCAAGCCCCGCCCGCATGAGCTTGCGCCTTAATTTGAAAAATGGTGACGCCTTGGGCAGGATTTTCGGGGAGCGCACAGCCCGCTGTTGTTCTATCCGTGCAATCCTGCAATCCGTGGTCGCTCTGACGCGCTGACGCTCGCCAAGTTGGTTTCAAAGTCAGTCCACTTCGTCCATGCCGTCCACTTCGTCCACCCCGCCCAATCCGTCCACTCTGCCGCTCTGCCGTTCGCGGGCTTGGGTTCAAAGTTCTAGCCTTTAGCATTAAGCCTTTAGCCTTGCCTCTGCCGCGCTACGGGCATCTGCCTCGGAAATCTCCCCCCTTTTCCCGATCCTTTGGCAGCTTTTCGACACTTTCCCCAAAACTATTTTTGTAATCGCCAACCTCAAAAACTCGTTTTTAATTCGCAACAACTTCCACACCAACCATTTCCAACCAGAACCACAAAATGCAAATCGTTGCCACCGTGGGAATGACATTTTTCTTAAACTGTGATTCAATCCCCCGTTGTGAAGACGAATGTCAAAAAGACGGGCGGCTTGGAGGCGGGTGGTTCGGCTGCGGACGACGCGGCAAAGATGGATTTGTCCCTCCAAATCCACCCAACCATGCTCAAGTTCAATCAAACCTGTTCAAGACTAATCAAGGCTGGTCAAGGTAAATCAAGGTAAAAAACAAACCTTTTTCCATGACCATCCCCGCCCGCCAAAACATCGGTTTGATCATGTGCGCTCTCCTTTCATCGGGAATTCTTTCCGTCCGCTCGCAGGACGTTGCGCTGGGGGATTTTGACTCCCATGGCGATGTCGGCTCGCCGAAGCTGGCCGGCTCGGCCGGCTACGACGCCGCCAGCCAGCAATACACCCTCACCGGCGCCGGCGTGAACATGTGGGGCGCCTCCGACCAGTTCCATTTCCTGTGGAAGAAAATGAAGGGCGATTTCATCCTTCGCGCCCGCGTTGAATTCATCGGCCAGGGCGTCGAAGCCCACCGCAAAACCGGCTGGATCGTCCGCCAGAGCCTGGACCCCGGAGCGCCCTACGCCGATGCCGCC
>JBEKOF010000014.1:0-33235 GCA_049522055.1 Verrucomicrobiota bacterium
CCGCTCTCCACGTCGGGCAGCTGGACATCCTGCTGCGCCTTGTTGAAGCGGTGGATTTCATCAATAAAAAGAATGGTCGGCTGCCCTTTGTTTTCCAGCCGGTTGGCCGCCCCGGCCAGCACGCGGCGCATGTCGGCCACGTTGGAGTCCACGCCGCTGAGCTTCTCGAACTTGCTGCGCGTCTGGCGCGCGATGATTTGCGCCAGCGAGGTCTTTCCCGTTCCGGGCGGCCCGTAGAAAAGGAGCGATTGAATCCGGTCCGCCTCAATGGCGCGCCGCAGCAACTGGCCCGGTCCCAGAATATGGCGCTGGCCCGCCAACTCATCCAGGCTGCGGGGCCGCATCCGCGCCGCCAGAGGCTCGCGGGCCACGAAATTGCCGTCCGGCTCGGCCGCCTCGGAAGCTTTGGGCGCCTCCGCCGCGGAAAACAAATCTTGGCCTCTCACACTGGCAATATAGCAAATCCCCGCCGAATCCCCAAGCCCGAAAGAGCCGCCCTGCCCCGGCAAAAAATAACCCCGCCGTAATGCCGTGTACAAACAGTGCCTCTGAACTTGTTAGGAACAAGATGGAACCGGGTCGGTTGTTTTCGGCTTCCAGTAAAGGCCTGTCGGCCACAACCGAGAGCAGGGTCCCTAGGTGACTAATTTAAGGTTCAAGGACTTTGTTTTTAATCACGCGCATGGCAGGGTTAAATCCATTGCCAAAATTGCCAAAGAGCAAATCCGCCGCCGCCCTTCTCCGGGCAGCCTGTCTGCGGGTACCATCGGCGGATTTTGATTTTTTTCAAGCCTTTTTTCAGAAAAAGTTTGTAATCCCGCGCCCAGGGGCGGAATTTCGTGCTTTCCACCTTGCGCCAGTTGGGGTATGACAGGGGGGCGTGAAGGCAGTTGAGTACTTGAGTCGAAAATCCCGCACGACTTTGCTGGTAATGGGCCTGGTCGGGGTGGGGTACATCGGCATGATGGATTACGTGACCGGCCCGGTCGCCCTTTTGGTTTTCTACCTCGTCCCGGTCTGTTTTGTGGCGTGGTTTGCCGGGTGCGCGCCCGGAATTGTCACCGCCCTGGCGGCGGCGGCGGCCTGGTACATGGTCAAAGTCCTGTCCCCTGAGAGCGTGGACAGCTTCCCCAGGTTGTTATGGAACTTGATGATGAGGTTCGGCGTCTTTGGGGTTTCGGCGATCCTGACGGCGGAGGTGGCGGAGCGCAGAAAGATAGAGGAGGCGTTGCGGCGGGCGCACCGGAGCCTGGAGCAGCGCGTGGAGGAGAGGACCCTGGAGCTGGGGCGGGCCAACGCGGCGTTGCAGAGCGAGGTGATGGAGCGCACCCGGGCGCAGGCAAACTTGAAATTGCTCAATGAAATCCTGGAGGAACGGGTGGCCGAACGGAGCACGGCCGCCGAAACGCGCGCCGCCGAGCTGGCCCGCTCCGAAAGCGCGTTGCGCCAGCAGAAGGGAATCCTCCAATCCATGCTCAACAGCATGGGCGACGGGGTGATTGTGGCGGACGCCCGCGGGGAGATTTTGCTCTGCAATCCCGCGTGCGAAAGGTTCATGCGCGCCGGGATGGGGGAAGTTTCGCCCCAGAGGTGGATGGAGGAAATGGAGACGCATTCCCCGGAGGGCATGATGGACCGCTCGGCGGCCCGCCATGTGTTTTTGCGGGCCATGGGCGGGGAAGTCATCAACGGGGCGGAGTTTTTCTTGCGCGGCGCCAACGGCTCGGAGGGGATCTGGCTCAGCGCCACAGGGCGGCCGTTGATGGATGAGAAGGGAAACGGGCAGGGGGGTGTGGTGGTGCTTTCGGACATCACCGCGCGCAAACTGCTGGAGAAGCAAATCGCCGAAATCAGCGACCGCGAGCAGCGGCGCATCGGTCAGGATCTGCACGACGGCTTGTGCCAGCATCTGGTCAGCGTGGCGTTCGCCGGGGAATTGCTCCGGGAAAAGCTCGCGCGCCAGAAACTGGCCGAGGCCGCGCAGGCGGAGGCCATTGTCGAAATGGTCAACGACGGAATTTCCGAGGCGCGGAATCTGGCCCGGGGACTCTATCCGGTGCGCCTGGAGGTGGATGGCCTGGCTTCCGCCTTGGAGGAACTGGCGGCGGCCACGCAGGCGCGGACGGGCATCCTCTGCCGGTTTTGTTGCGACGCGCCGGTCTGCATCTTTGACGAGGTGGCGGGGAGTAATTTGTATCGCATTGCGCAGGAAGCGGTGAACAACGCGGTCAAACATGCCGACTGCCGCGCCATTTCCATCGGGCTGGGGGCGGTGGAGGAAGAGGTGACGCTGACGATCAAGGACGACGGGGCGGGTTTTCCCGGCGGGGCCGGGCACGGTGGCGGCATGGGGATTTCCATCATGAATTACCGGGCCAAAATGATCGGGGCCTCGCTGGAGATTCGCCCGGGGGCGGGAGGGGGCACGATTGTTATTTGTTCCTTCCATAATGAAGATGTGGTAGAGAATCAACATGTCCATTCGAACGAAGCCTGAAGGGGCCAAGACCAAAGTCTTCCTGGTGGATGACCACCCGCTGGTGCGCGAGTTGCTCACGCAGTTGATCCAGCGCGAGAGCGACCTGGAGGTTTGCGGCGAAGCGGAGGACGCGCCGGAAGCGGTGGCGGGGATCGAACAATGCCACCCGGACATCGTGATTGCCGACATTTCCCTCAAGAAAACCCATGGGCTGGAGTTGGTCAAGGACTTGCAGGCCCGCTCTCCGGACTTGCCGGTGCTGGTGCTCTCCATGCACGACGAGTCGCTCTACGCGGAGAGGGTGCTGCGGGCCGGGGCCAAGGGTTACATCACCAAGCAGGAGGCGACCAAGAAAATACTCCTGGCGATCCGCCAGGTCTTGAGCGGGCAGATTTACGTGAGCGAAAAAATGGCCACCCGCATGCTGCACAAATTGGTGGTCGGCCGCCCCCAGGAGCAGAGATCCCCGGTGGAGCGGCTGACCGACCGCGAACTGGAGGTCTTCCAACTCATCGGCCGCGGCCAGGGGACGCGCAAAATCGCGGAGGACCTGCATCTGGGCATCAAGACGGTCGAATCGTACCGCGCGCGCATCAAGGAAAAGTTGAAGTTGACAGACGGGACGCAGCTCCTGCAGCAGGCCATCCAATGGGTTCACAGCCTGCAGGACCGCTGAGGCGCCGCCACCGGGGCCTTGAGCCGCGGATTCTCCCCGCCTCGGGCCGCGAAATTGCGCTGCCTATGCCGGAACTAAATTGCCGCGCAGGGCGGGGACTTTTTCCCCCCGGGTTCAACGGGCGTATGTTCTCACCGCGAGAAGAGGATGTCGGGGCTGGTGCTCGCGGGAAGGTTGCGGCCGCCTTCGCAGCAGGGCTCGATCCGCCCCGAGTTCCAGCGGCGCAGGCGGAACAGCTGGGCGAAAAGAAAGGCCGGCGCGCGACCTCCCTGGCCCCCGACCAACTCGCCGCCGCGGCGCACGTTGTCGTGCATCCAGGCGGGCAGCCGCAGATGGTATGGGTTGCGTTTGACTTCGCCACAGTGAAAGGAGGTGGCCGCCACCAGGTCGGCAACATCCTTGACGCTGTATTCGACGAGCAAATTCGGCGAGGGCATTTGCCCCCAGAATTCGGTTTCGACCAGGCAGGAGTTCAAGCCCTCCGCCCTGGCCAGGGCGTCCATTACCAGCCAATGCACCCCGATGTGGGTGGGGTGCCAGTCCAGCGCGTGCGGGAAGAAAATGGCGTTGGGCCGGCGCTTTTGGAGGAGGCCGGCAATGGTGGCCACATGTTTGGCCCAGAGCCTGCGGTCGCCGGCCCGGGTGGCCTCGCTGACTTTCTCCAGCCCGCCGGGAGCGGGTTGCAAAAGTCCGAAGCGCAGAAAGCGGCAGGCGCCCTGAAGCTCTTTGAGGCGCTGGCGGCGGCGTTGGCGTTTGCTGCCCAGGGTCACGGCCACGTTGAGGACATTCCATTGGCATTCGCGCGACAAGCGCAAGGCCAGTCCGCCGGCGATGGATTCATCATCGGGATGGGGGGAGAAAAGGAGGGCCAACGGCGCGTGGCGCCGCGGCGGCGGGCGGGGCGGAGGAGGCAGGCCGCCGAGCGCGCAGCGCCTGCCTTCGCGCGCGACGCGGGCGAATTCGGAAACGAAGCGGTAATAGGGGTTCATGCGCCCAGTTCGTCCGCCTTGGCCGCGAGAACAAAGTCGCTTTCAGTCAAGCCGCCGCTCTGGTGTGTCCAAAGGATCAATTTCACCCGGCCCCAGGCGAGGTAAACGTCGGGATGGTGATTTTGCGATTCGGCCAGCGCGCCGACTTTGTTGGTGAAGGCCAGGGCTTGGCGGAAGTCCGGGAATTTATATTCGCGTTCCAGATGATGCTCCTCCACGACGCGCCAGCCGGCGGCCAGTTGGCGGGCCAGCCGCGCCAAGGCCTCGCCTTTGAGCGGCGGGACGGCGCTCTGGCGCGCCGCGCGTTCTTTCCGCGCCAGGGCCGGCTTGATTTTGTTTTTGTTTGACATAGCGGTTCAATCCACGGCCATTCCCCGATACCCGCCCATCGCGACCCAATCTTATCATCAACATTCCCGGAGCGCCAGCCTCGGAAAGTGGAACTGGAGTCACGGTTGTGCTTGCCGCAGTTTGCCTGTTAATTGAGCGGCGGACCATTGGCCGGGGGCGGTGGGTTTGTCCAGATAGCCGTAGGCCAGGCACGACCCAAGGTTTGGAAATGACAGACGGGTGTGCGCCCAGGCCGCCCCCATGCCGATGACGCAGAGGGGCCTTTTCCATTTCCCGGCCAGAAGGGAGCGCAGCACAGCCTCGTCCTTCCGGCTGGTCAGCCGGGTGGAAATCTTCACAATGGAGGCCCATTCCTGGGCTTGCGCGATCACCCCTTCCAGTTCTTTCCGCGGGGGCGTCTTCTGGAAATCGTGGTAAGAAATGACGCAGACCTTGCGCAATTCTTTCGCCAGCGTTGCCACGGGCCGCGCGATTTTGCTGCGCCACTCGACATCCGCGCCAGCCAGTTCGCGCAGCCCATTTTCAAAGAGGAACAGTCGTTGCTCATCCGCCGCATTCCAGGCGCCGCCTTCGGCGGCGAGGCGAATGGTCAGCAGCACCGGCCACCCGGCGGCCTGGATGGCTTTGCAGCGAACCAGCCAGCCCGGCGGACGCCCGGTCAAATCCAGCCGCACTTCGACCAGATCGCAAGCCGGGGCGCCGGGGCGCGGGGGAAACTTCCGGCGCAGGGAAGAGAGCGTGCCGACAACGCGCGGAATCGCGCCGACGGTCAGTTCCCGCTTTCCCGCGCGAAAGGCTGTTTTGTTACGGTTCACGGCGATGCTGAAGCTGTTTCATCTCGTCGAAAATAAACTCACTGCGGGCTTTTGACACTTTTCATCGGAGTTGGCCGGTCCATCATGAATTCGGCTTGTGGAGCGCCGCGCTCATTGGAGTAGAAGCTTGGCTGGTTGCGGACGGATTCCCACGCGTCAGCTAAGCCCGCTTCTTCAGCAATCGCGCGCAAGTTGAGCCTCTGGAGCAATTCGACGGTAATCGGGCGCTTGGAATCCTCGAACAAGAGGGACGAAATAAAGCGCAGACATGGCTCGGAATTCAGGATATTGGTGACAACTTTGGCCTCTTCCGGGTTCTGGAACGGAAGGAAATAGCAGGCATCATCAAAAAACACCGGCTTGTTTTCAGAGGGCGGCACCCAAACGAAACGCGGCGTTTTGTGAAGGCCGGAGATGGCCACTTTCCAGGGCGCGAATGAGTACTGGCCGATGCCAAACAGAGCGAATGGAATCCGATTGGCGTAAATGGAACTCTTGCGCGCCTCAAAACGCTTCCGGTGCGAATCCAGGTAATTCCACGTGCGCGGCGCTGTCCTGGAAATCTCGGAAGTATCTTTGCCAACGTGCGTTTGAGTGACCAAGACGAATCGCTCCGGCGCGGTTCTGCCATTGGCGAGATCGGAACATTTTAGAAGCGGAAACAAGAAGTCCGGTTCGAGGTCCACCACTTCGTGGAGTTTGTTTTGCAGTCCATTTCCCGCATCACGCCTTAGTTCCATTACGGCGCAGCAGTCGTGTTTCACGCCCGAACGCCATAGATAGGGACAAAGTCCCTCAAGGTGTTTGAGCTTCTGATAAACGCGCAGATCAGAGACAAGATCGCGTCCAGCCAGGCCCACCATTTTTGATGGGGTCTGCGCCTGGATATGGTCAAATACCGGCGCTTCGGTTGGCCCCGATGAACCCGTTTCAATGAACAGCAAACAGGCGTCCACCGAAGCGTCAAAATATTCTTTGGCATTAATGCGATAAAGGGATGCCTGGGCGATGCGGCCATCATTCTGCCAGGCGAAGCGCAGCAATTTTCGGGCGACGGCAGTTTTGCAGAGCATGGCAATGGTCGCAGGAGTTCCGCGGAGAGCGTTGACCAATTGCATGAGCATCCATTCCGAAATATCGAAATTGGATTTGCCAGTAAGAGCCTCAATGCCGCGAAATCCCTGAAAGTTTTGTTTTTCGGGCGTATTTGCGCCGTTGAGAGCCGCGACGGTGGCGTTAGTAACCCACGGAAAATTGCCGAGAACCAGAAGTTTGCCTTCAAACCCGGCCAGCGCCGTTTCCCAGTCGTGTTTGAAAAAATCCCGGGTCGCAACCGTCGAACGTCCGCCTGCGCCGACATCGTGGAGCGCCGCCCGGGCTTTTTGCACATAATCTCCGTTGATATCCCACCCAAACAATCGCGCCTTGCAAAATGACGCGGCGGACGCCACCAGGAATGCGCCGACACCGCAAGTTGGTTCAACAACAACATCTGGGGTAATTCCGCGTTGCGACAATAAGGCACAAATCTGGCTGGCCAACGCCAACGGCGTTTGAAAATCCCCGAATTCAATTTTTGCCTTCGAGTTCATTCTAGCCGCAAAACTCCCTCCACTTTACCAGCCTGTTCAATCACTCTGGAATACTGAAGCCTCCATTGGAGGGCGTTGGAGATCGTCAGATAGCCGATCAATGGAGGAACACGGAGAACCTCCTCAGCCAGGGTTTCTGCTTCGACATTGTCAACCGGCAGCAGTCGCTCCTCGAAGCAGGCAAGAACGTCATCACGATTCGCCTTGTTCTCAATGATTTGCCGCAAGGCGACCGTAATCTGATAATCCGCTGTGCGCTCTTTTTCGACAAAAATCGTGTGTTTCAATTCGAGAAGACTCGTTTGAGTCTGTGGATCATCATGCTTCTCGTAAACGAAAACGAGCAGCGAATATCCAAGACCGTAAATCTTTTGGCGGGCGCTTTTGAACGGGCAGGAAGACTGCGGCTGGCGGACGCTCGTGACCTTTATATCCACCCCTAGTTCCGGGAAGTCAATCCCCTTGGCCGAACTTCCCTTCATGTATTCATATTTGCCCTGTAGATATGCTTGAAATTTGTGCTCAAGGTACGTTCCGACGGCTTTTCCATCCGTAACCCCGTATAGTGATGGCACTGGAAATTTTGACTCTGCTTTGGCGAATGCAATTGCTTCGCTGCGGAGAATCTCAAGATTTAAGGGCGCCGCCACGCTTTTAACACTAAAGCTTTGGCCGGTTGCCGCAAGCTTTCTTGCCACACGGCCATTCAAGAATTATTTGCGGGGAGCGTGTTGTTCTTGACGGCCAATTGGCGCAAGACGGCGCAGAGGGCGGAGAGGCGCGGGGTGGGGACGCCAGCCTGGCGCGCGAGGCGCAGGGGGGCCAGGAAGAGGCTTTCCAACTCCAATTCCCGGCCGCGCTCAAAATCCAGCAGGGTGGAGGCCTTGTAGGCGCCCATGCGGGCGGTCATGGCGATGTGGCTTTCGGCGGCGCTGTCGGGCAACGCCATGCCCAAAGCCTGGGCGGCGCCGATGGTTTCCAGCATCAGTTCGCGCACCAGTTGCGCCCAGGACGGTTCTGCCAGCAGCCGGTCCGTGGTCAGGCAGGGGGCGAGTTTTTGGGCGGGGCGGAGCCGGCCAGTCAAGACGGCCTCAAGGCCGGCGGAACTGGCGACGCCCAGGCCGTTGAACGGGATGTTCCAAACCAGTTTCTCCCAATGGGCTTGTTCGAGGTTTTCGCTCACTTTGCAGCGAAGGCCCGTTTGGGCGAAGAGCGCGGCGATTTGATGCGTGCGAAGCTGGGGTGGACGGGCATATTCGCCCAAGACGACGTCGCCGTGGGCGAGATGATGGATTTTCCCGGGGGCGACGCGGTTCAGACAAACGAAGCAAAGGCCGCCCATTGTTTTCCGGGCGCCTGCCAGGGAGGCGATCAGCGCTTCGTTGCCCAAGCCGTTTTGCAGCGTCAGAACTGCGGTGGCCGGGCCGACCAGCGGAGGCAAGAGACCCGGGAGGGCGGAATTGGCGGTGGTTTTCAGCGCAATCAGGACCAGTTCGGCAGGGCCAATTTCCTCGGCGCGACGGGCGCAGATGGGCTGGACATGAAAATCGCCCTCCACACTTTGAATGTCCAGGCCCTTTTGACAAACCACCTGGTAATCCGAACGCAGCAGGAAATGAACCTCATGTCCGGCCCGGCAAAAACGGGAGCCGTAATAACTGCCCAACGCTCCACAGCCCAGGACGGCAATTTTCATGGCAGCGGAGCAGGCGTGTGGCGCCCGATGGATGAATCTGGCGGGACAGGCGGCGCGAATGAAAAAAAAGAGGCACTCTGATTTTCCGTCAGAGTGCCTCCTCAGGGGCAATGAAATTACTTCGCGCCGAGGATGGCGTCTTTGGCGGCCTTGGCGACGCGGAATTTGACCACCTTTTTGGCCGGAATTTGGATGGTCGCGCCGGTCGCCGGGTTGCGGCCAACCCGCGCCTTGCGATTGACTAATACCAGCTTGCCAATGCCGGGCAGAGTGAAGGTGTTCTTGGCGTGTTTATAGGCCAGGGCGGCAAGATGGTCCAGCAGGGCGGCGGCGGCTTTCTTGGTCAGACCGCTTGCGGCGGCGACTTCGGCGGCGAGTTGTGATTTTGAGAGTGCTTTTGCCATAGTGTGTCTCTTTCCGTTAATTGTTATGTCAATGATTCGTCACGGATCGTGGTCCGGATCAACGTGTGGGGAAGATTAGAACGCTTCGGGGGTTTTGCGCAAGGAGAAAAACCGCTTTTCAGCCATTTCAAAGCTGGTGCGGATTCGTGTTTTGAGCACATCCGATTTGAATGCAGACCGATTTTTTTGAATCATCGGGAGACGGGGCCGTGCGGCTCCCCGCCAATTCTGGTTTGAAACCGTGTCCCACCCGCTCAGCGGGCGTGAGACAAAATCCTTCAAATTGGTCGAAAGCGGCGGTTTGACGGCCAAGGCGGAACTGGCGTTCCGCACTCCACGACGCTTCGCGTTCACACGGCGCGTCCGAGATGCCGACAGGTCTTGGAGTGCGGGCGCGCCAGCGCCGCTTTTCCACTGGCCCCGTCATGTTGTCTATGAAGCTATACACGATCCTCACTCCCTTCCGGGCAAAGGCAAATGGATCGAAGGATTTTGTCCCCCGCTCAGCCCCCGCCTATTTCCACACTTGACACCAAACCCTCCCTGCATTAAACCATCCCCATGAACATTACAAATTTAACAACAACCCAACTCAGCCAAATCATCGCCATCAAAGAGCAGATCGAAACGCTGCAAAGCCAAATCGAATCCATCGCTGCTGGTGGCGGCGGGGCCTCCGCTGCGCGCAAACCCGGGGTCCGAAGAAAAATGTCCCGTTCCGAAGCCGCTCGCATCGCCGTTACTGCCCGCTGGGCAAAAGCGCGGGCCGCAAAAACAGAGGCCGCGCCCAAGAAACGTCACCTGTCCGCTGCCCACAAACGCAAACTCATCAAAGCTCTGGCCAAGGCACGGAAAATACGCCTGGCCAACTTGAAGGCAGCCAAACCAGCGAAGAAGGATGGTCGCAGCAGTCCCGCAACCAGGGCCAAACTCGCAGCAGCGGCCAAGGCGAGATGGGCGAGGGCCAGGCTGGAGGGGAAGACGACGTTGTGAGGTTTAGGACCAGTGCCGAGTTGGATGGATGCTCCAGCTTATTTTAGACAAGCACTTTCATGGAGAATCGCGACATGGCTGATCTCTACCTTCACAATCGAGAACTGAATAGCATCTTCGAGTTGCTAGGCACGAAGGAAAATGACATCACCTACAGTGTTGGGTGGGCACTGGCTCACTCGTGACCCGACAATGCAAGCCCCCTTGACTCCGCTCCCTTGCAGCGCCGCAAACGAACCCGCACCCTTGCTGAGTGAGCATCCGGTTGCCATTCCATCCCAAGGAACACAGAGATAAGAACTTACGTTTTTTTCTTTGCGATCCTTGCGCTCTTTTGCGGCAGGTCCGGCTCTTGCCTCGGTCAATTCCCGTCCTGGTATTTCAGAATCCTGTTCATCTTGTTCATCCTGTCCAAAGGGTCCTTTGTTTGCGGCTTTGCAGTGCTATATTGAAAAGTTGCCCGTTCTCGGCAAAGTTTTCCCGCCTCTGTTCTCTCTGTTTGCTCATGTTCAAATTCTCTGTTTGCGGCTCGCCGCGCTGCGTCCTGGCGACTTTGCGCCTTTGCGTTGAATTCCTTTCGGGAACGGGATCCATACATAGCAGGCAAGATTTGTTAATCTGCTAATAATGATTACTTCTGCTGATGAACCGGGAATCAGACCATCAGACGACCAGAACGGCGGCGCGCCATGCCACATAACATTATGCGGTGCAACGAGTTGCGATTCACATAGGGGAAAAATGCCACCTCCTAAAACCTCCGATTTCTCCGATTTCTCCGTTGTTTTTGGGGGGGATAAAAAGCGGCGGGCCTCCCATCCCTCAAATCCGTTCACGCCACCGGCCAACTCAGCCTGGTTCCGGCATGGCTCCGAGAGCCTTGAGGCGGCGGACCGTTTCCAGGCAGGCGCGGGCGCCGTGATACGGGCCTTTCCATTCGCTGACTTTTGGCAGGGTGGCGTCCACGCGGCCGTCGGGCGTGATTCGCCAGAACCATTCGCCGTGAGCGCGATCCACCAGATGTCGCTTCGATTTTCCAGCCGGGCCATTGGCCCGCGCGCGCTGAACAAATCCCGCGCAAAAAGAAGGCAAAGGCTTGACTTGGCGGCATAATTCACGAACATGACGGTATGGCCGCGTTGTTTGCAATCCAAAATGAGTTCCGATACGAAATCGTGCGCAAGATTTTCGAAGGCGGCATGGGCGTGGTGTACGAAGCCGAGCAGCATGGCGCGCGCAATTTCGTCAAGCGCGTGGCCATGAAGGTCATCCGGCAGAATTACGCCAGCCAAAAGGAATTCATCGAGAATTTCATCGGAGAAGCCAAGTTGGTGGCCGACCTGATCCATACCAACATCGTCCAAACCTACCATCTGGGCGAGGCGCGGGGGCTTTACTTCATTTGCATGGAATTGATTCACGGGGTGAACCTGGAGCAGTTCGCGCAGCAGGTCGCCGAGAAGCACCGGACCGTGCCGACCGAACTGGCCGTCTTCATCACCAGCCGGGTGGCGCGCGGGCTGGCCTACGCCCATGCCAAGACCGATGACGCCGGCAAAACGCTGGGCATTGTGCATCGGGACGTCAGTTTCAAAAACATTATGATTGCCTTTGCGGGCGATGTGAAGCTCACCGACTTCGGCATCGCCAAGGCCCGCGGGCTTCTGGCGGACAACGAAGGGGAAGTGGTGGCCGGCAAAGCCGATTACATGAGCCCGGAGCAGGCCGACTTCCAGATCACCGACAAGCGGTCGGACATTTTTTCCACCGGCGTCGTCCTGGGGAACCTCCTGCTGGGTTACAACGTCTTCAAGGGCAATAACGCCGACGAGTCCCGCGACCGGATCATGTCCATGCCGCTGCCCAACTTCAGCCAGATCAACCCCAAGATTGACGCGCGGCTGAATGAAATCCTTCATCGCACGCTGGCGCGCGACTTGTCCCAGCGTTACGCCACCGCCGACGAGCTGCTCTACGATTTGGAGTATTACATTTATCATCAGGGCTACGGCCCGACCAATGAGACGCTCGGGAAATTCATGCGCGAATTGTTTGGGCAGACCGGTCCGCAAGGCAGCAGCGAGGATCAGGGCAGGACCATCATCATGACCAAGCCCCCCGCCTCGCCTTGAGCGGCCCGCGCCCCGCCGGTGGAAAATTGAAGACCAGAACATCCAGGACCAAGCCATCTCCCATCGTCACGCTGGGACTCATCCAGGCCCGGTGCTCGCCCGATCCGAAGGAGAATTTCGCCCGGACCCTCCGCCGCATCGCCGAGGCCTCCCGGCAGGGCGCCCAGATTATTTGCACGCAGGAACTCTTCCGCTCGCTCTATTTCTGCCAGAGCGAGAACCACGACTTTTTCAAACTGGCCGAGAGCATCCCCGGCCCCAGCACCCTGGCGCTCCAAAAGGCGGCGCGGCAGTTCAACGTGGTCATCGTCGCCTCGCTCTTCGAGAAGCGCGGGCCGGGCGTCTATCACAACACCGCGGCGATCATTGACGCGGACGGCAGTTTGCTGGGCATTTATCGCAAGATGCACATTCCGGATGATCCGTTGTACTACGAGAAATTTTACTTCGCGCCGGGCGACACCGGCTTTCGCGCCTGGCCGACGGCCCACGGCAAAATCGGCGTCTGTATTTGCTGGGACCAGTGGTATCCCGAAGCCGCGCGGCTGACCGCGCTGCGCGGGGCGGAGATTATATTCTATCCCACCGCCATCGGGTGGCATCCCGCGGAGAAAGCGCGGCACGGCGCCAGCCAGCATGGCGCGTGGGAAACGATTCAGCGCGGCCACGCAGTGGCCAATGGCTGCTACGTGGCGGCGGTCAACCGGGTGGGAATTGAAAAACCGGACGGCGGGGCCGGGCTGGAATTCTGGGGCCAGAGCTTTGTGGCCGGCACTTCGGGCCAAATCCTGGCCAGAGCCGGCGTGGAAAAGGAAGAAACGCTCATCGTGCCCGTTGACCTCAGCCTGGTGGAAGTCACCCGCACGCATTGGCCTTTCCTGCGGGACCGCCGGATTGATGCGTATGGGGATCTGAGCAAACGCCTGATTGACTGACTGAATTCTTTAACGGCAATGTATCGCGGACGATTGGTCCCTTCCCCGACGGGCTTTCTGCACGCGGGCCATGCGCGCACTTTCTGGACCGCCCAGCAACGGGCGGAGAGGGCGGGAGGCGTGCTGGTGCTGCGCAATGAGGACCTCGACGCAAAACGCTCCCGCCCGGAGTTCGCGGCGGCGATGCTGGAGGATTTGCGCTGGTTCGGATTCCACTGGCAGGAGGGGCCGGACTGCGGGGGGCCTTTTGGCCCATACGCGCAAAGCCGGCGACAAGACTTTTACCGGGCGGCGCTGGACAAGCTGCGCGCCGGAGGGTGGATTTATCCCTGCCGCTGTTCGCGCCAGGATGTGTTGCGCGCGTTGCAAGCGCCGCACACGGGGGAGGAGGAACCCATTTATCCGGGGACCTGCCGGCCCAGGCCGGGCGCAAGGTTTGACGCGCCAGTTTCCCCATCAGGCAACTGGCGGTTTCTTGTGCCGCAGGGCGAGACGATTTGTTTTCAAGACGGCTTTTTCGGACGTCAAGAATTCCAGGCCGGGAAGGATTTCGGCGATTTTGTGGTTTGGCGGCACGATGATCTGCCCTCCTATCAGTTGGCGGTGGTGGTGGATGACGCCGCCATGAGAATCACCGAAGTGGTGCGGGGCGCGGACTTGCTGGTCTCCACCGCGCGGCAATTGCTGCTCTATCGCGCCCTGGAATCGCCGCCGCCCGCCTTTTCCCATTGCCCGCTGGTCACGGACGAATCCGGGGCGCGCCTGGCCAAACGGCACGAAGCCCTGAGCCTCCGGAACTTGAGGGCCAATGGAACCACCCCGCAAATGGCGCGGCAATCATGGGATTTGCCATGATCGGTCGCTCTATTTGCTTTCGGCCGGGGCCGATTCCGGGGTCGAGGTGGCTGCGGCGGGCTTGGAGTCGGCGGCGGCGGCCTCGGGGGCTGCGGCGGTGGCCTGGGGGGCCGGTTCGGGGGCTTGTTCGGCGGCGGCTGGTTTATCCTTCACCAAGCGGCCTTCCTTTTCCTTCACCAGGGTGGCGCCTTTGCCGATGCGCTGGCGCAGGTAGGTCAGTTTGGCGCGGCGCACGGAGCCTTTGCGCTCCACTTCCACCTTCTCCACGCGGGGCGAATGTTCGGGGAAAACACGCTCCACGCCCTCGCCGTAACTGATCCGGCGCACGGTGAAGGTGGAGTTCAGCCCGTGCCCGCGGCGGCCGATGACCACGCCGGCGAAGATTTGAATGCGCTCCTTGTCGCCTTCGACCACTTTGGTATGCACGCGCACCGAATCCCCCACGGCAAAGACCAGGGGCTGCTTGCGATATTGTTCCGATTCAATTTTGTCCAAGATCAACTGGTTCATAAATTCTTTTCTTTCTGCGCCAGGTCAGGACGCCGTTGGGCCGTCCGCGCCAGCGCCTGTTCGCGGCGCCACTTTTCAATGGCGGCATGATTTCCGGACAACAACACCGGCGGCACCTTCCATCCGCGAAAATCCGCCGGCCGCGTGTAATGCGGATATTCCAGCAGCCCGCGGCTGAAGGATTCATCCACCACGCTCAGGTCGTCGCCCAGCGCGCCGGGCAGCAGGCGCGTAACCGCGTCTATGACCACCATGGCGGCCAGCGTCCCGTTGGTCAGCACATAATCGCCAATGGACAACTCCTCGTCCACCAACTGCTCGCGCACCCGTTCATCAACCCCTTCATAGGCGCCGCAAATAAAGAGCAAACTCGGGCGCGCCGACAATCCCCGCGCCACGCTCTGCTCAAAGGGCCGCCCCGCCGGGCTCATCAGCACCACCCGCGTCTGTGCGCCTTTGAGGGCCTGGAGGGCCTCAAAAATCGGCTCGCACTTGAGCACCATGCCCGGACCGCCCCCGAAGGGCCGGTCGTCCACCGTCTTGTAGTTGTCGTGCGCATAATCCCGCAGATTATGCACCCGCAACTCCAACAGCCCGGTCTGCCGCGCCCGCTGAACGATGCTCGCGTCAATCGGTCCGGTGAACATTTCCGGGAACAAGGTGAGCACATCAATTTTCATGCCCGCTCCAAGCCGGCGTTCGGCGCGCCCAGACCGGCTAGGCCGGCGGCTTTTCCTCAACGATCTCCAACGTGCAACGCAGCCCTTTGCGGGCGCTGCCAGCCAGCAGCAGGGAGCGGATGGCGTTGATGGTCATTCCCTTGCGCCCGATGATCCTTCCCACATCGTCGGGATGCAGACGCAATTCATAGATGGTCAGCGCGTCCTTGACCACCGGCGTGACGGTGGCGGCTTCAGGATGTTCCACCAACCCCTTTACGACAAATTCAAGAAACTCTTGCATAGGCTGGAGAGCATTGGGCGATCAGGCGGCCACGACCGCCTTGCCCAGTTTCTTCAAGAAACTGGCGACCGTGCCGCTGGGTTGGGCGCCTTTGCTGATCCAATACTTGGCGCGGTCGAGATCAACTTTGACGTTATCGCCCTTTTTCATGGGCTGGTAGGTGCCAATTTCCTCGATAAACTTGCCGTCGCGCGGGCTGCGGGAGTCGGCCACCACGATGCGGAAATACGGGGCATTTTTCGCCCCGACCCGTTTCATACGAATTCGGACTGCCATAATTTTGTCATGTCGTGACGGCGTGGAGCCACGTGATTACCGCCCGCCGCAAACACGGCGTCCAGAAAATAGTCGGGAACTTTAACCCCGCCCTGGATGCTTGGCAAGCCCTGTTTTTTGCTTATTTTGCGGCGCGGCAACTTTAGAAAATAACCCCGCCATCCGTTGAACTTTTTATCGCATTGGGCATTCCACTGATAGTAAATGCTGGTAGTGGCTGAACCCGAACAATTGCCGGTGCGGCAGGCCAAAGCCGGGGAACCGGAGGCCTGGAGCGCGCTTTTCCGGCGCTACCAGTTGCCTTTGTATGTTTATGTTTTCGAACTCGTCCGCGACCAACAAGCCAGCCTGGATATCGTCCAGGAGACTTTTATCGCCGCCGTCCGCCATATCGGCGGCCTGCGCGAGGACGCCAAATTCGGCGGCTGGCTCTTCGGCATCGCGCACCAAAAATGCGGGCAGCTCTGGCGCCAGGAGAACCGCGCGGCGGCCTTGCGGGAGGCCATCGCGGAATCATCTCCCGTTCTGGAGGACGGCCCCGACGAGCTGCTCATCCGCCGGGAGCAGGAGGAGCAGTTTATGAGATTGCTCAACGCGCTGCCCGCGCCGCAACGCTCGGTGTTGCTGCTCCATTTTTTGGAGGACTTTTCCCTGGATCAAATTGCCGAAATTACCGCAACGCCTCTGGGCACGGTGAAATCGCGTCTGCACTACGCCAAACGCGCCCTGCGAAAAACCCTGGAGGATCAATGCCCATGAAAACACCCCGCCAAATCTTGCTCCAACAACATCAACCCGCCACGCAGAAACTGGACGCCATCCGGGCCGGGTTGGTGGCGGCAATGGCCGCCAAGCCCGCGCCGGAAACCCTTTCCTGGCGGGACATCGCCCGGTCGCTGCGCTGGCATCTGGCGGCCTTGAGCGCGGCCTGGGTGGTGGTGATGATTCTGAACATAGATCATTCCCCAGGGGCGGTGGCGATGATTCCGCGCGAGAAAATCCCGCCCCCGCAACAAATCTGGGCCTCTTTGCGCGAAAGCCGCCGGCTCCTCCAGGAATACAGCGATGCCCCGGTGGTGGAGATGACCGTCGTGCCGGGACGCCGGAGTGAAATTAAACCTGAACAAGTGGAGGTCTGACATGAGCGATCAACCTAAAACCGGTCCTTCCATCTGGGAGCGCAGCACCATCGTCCGCTTCTTCCGCTGGCTGTTTAGCTGGCGCGGGATGCGGCGCGTTTTCCTTGTCCTGGCCTGGACTGCGACGATCCTGGCCCTGTGTTATGGCGAGGAGAACTGGCGCGGACGGCGCGCCTGGAACCATTATCGGCAAGCCGCCGAAGCGCGCGGAGAGTCGTTTGATTACGCGGCCTATATTCCAAAACCGGTGCCCGATGACCGGAATTTTGCCGCAACCCCGTTCCTCCAATCATTCCTGCTGGGCAACAGGCCTGTAACCCTGACAAACGACCTCTACGCCCGTGCCGCCGACCATATCATAGCAACGCGCCTCGCCGAGGGGCGGCGGCATTTTGAAGACCTGGTGGCGTGGCAATTGGCCTCCACCGCCCTCCAAAGCGGCCCGCTCGCTCCCCCCGGAAGGAAATTTCAGTCAGATGAAGCTGATCCCGCAGCCAGGGCGGCGGCGGCTTCGGTGGTCCTGGAAGGATTGAAGCCCGACGAGGCGGCATTCGCGGAACTTCGGGCCGCCAGCACGCGCGAGTTTTCGCGTTATCCGGTGAAATATGAATTGGAGAAACCCTGGTTCACCCTGATTCCTCATCTGGCGAAGATCAAACAGGTCTGCCAGCGTCTGAGTTTGCAAGCCTGCGCCGAACTAGCCGCCGGCCAGACTGAGCAGGCCCTGGCCGATGTGAGACTGACCGTTGCCCTGGCCGACTCCATCAAATCCGAGCCTTTTTTAGTCTCGATTCTGGTGCGAATCGCCTGCCTTCACCTCGCGATTCAACCGGTTTGGGAGGGCCTCGCCGAGCATCGTTGGTCCGACGCCCAATTGCAGGAACTTCAGGCCCGCTTCTTGTCCTCCGATTTTCTGGCCGACATGCAACTGTCTCTCAAGGCCGAACGAGCCTGCGGGGTTTTGATGGTGGATCTGATCAAGAAGCAGGGACTGGTAATCCTCGACGGCGGGAGTGAGTCTGGCGATCCTTTGCGGAAAGTGGTTTTCAATGGGCTCGGCCTGGTCATCCCGTCCGGCTGGTATGATCTGGAGAAGTTGAATTATTGCGCGCTGTATGATGCGCAGATGAAAGGCGTCGTGGATTTGGCGGCGAAAACAATTTCGCCTTCCACGGCCGAATCCAACGCCAATGCCCTGACCAAAGCCATCGAGTTGACCCAGTTGATCCGGCAAGGTGCTGCCGGGCCATCGGGATGGCCTTTCAAGGCGCTTCTGCGCCACCGCCTCATAGCGTCCACGATGCCGGTTCTGGAGGGCTTTGTCGTTAAAATCGCCGCCGCCCAGATCACCGCCGACCAGGCCGCCCTGGCCTGCGCCCTGGAGCGATACCGCCTGGCCAATGGCCAATTCCCTGAAAAACTGGAGGCCCTGTCGCCGCGCTTCATGCCCCGGCAGCCCAACGATGTCATCACCGGCCAGCCTTTCAAATATCGCCGCGCCGACGACGGACAGTTTATTCTCTACTCCGTCGGCTGGAATGAAAAAGACGATGGCGGCGTTCCGGGCAAATCCTTGTTCGATAAGGCGGAAGGCGACTGGGTCTGGTCCTATCCCGCCAAGTGAGTTCCAGGTTTTTCACGGCGTTTTTTTTCTTGCGCATCGCGGCGGCGGAGCCACGATACTTTCTCCAATGAAGAAAATGAGTTTTGCCCTGCTGTTGCTGCCGCTGGCCCTGGCCGGCTGCTCCTCCATCACCAATTTAACCCCAACCCGCCTGGAGCGGAACAGTTCCGGCTTCTATCGCGTGGAAGCCGCCTGGCAAACGCGCGAACAAGCCATCCGGCCGGAGTCCATCAAACCTTTGGTGGTCGTCGGATCGGATACTTACGAGATGCACCCCGAAGAGGTGGTGAGCGATCGCTGGGAAACATTTGTCCCGCTGCCGGCGGATCAGAACCTGTTGCATTACCACTTCAAATTCGATTTCCTTCGCAACGCGATGTCCGCCCCGGTGGCAGACAGCAAAATGTCGCCGGAATTCACCCTCCAAGTCATAGACAAACCGGCAGCCAAGTAGGGCGCGTCATCCCTCTCTCTCCGCGGCGGCCTCGTAGAGTTTGATGAAATCCGCCCTCACCATCGGACGCGGATTGAACGCGGCGGTCCACTGCCGGACCGCCTCGGATGCCAGCGCCGGAATGGCGGCGCGTTTTATCCCGCACTCCGCCAGCGAACAGGGCATGCCGGCCAGGCGGCGCAGCGCCTCCAGACCTTGGGCCAACTGGTCCGCATCCGGCAGCAGGCTTGCATACAAGGCCGCGGCCTGCGCCTCCCGGGCGTTGAAGCGCACCACCTGCGGCAACATCAGCCCGATCGCCTGGCCATGCGGCACCTTGTATTGCGCGGTCAATGGGTTGGCCGCCGCATGGGCCGCGCCCAGCATGCTGTTTTCAATCGCCAGACCCGCCAGCGCGGCCCCCAGCAACATGCCGGCTCGCGCCTCCAGATCATCCGGATTCCGCAGCACCCGCGGAAAACTGGCCCAGCACAACCGGAAGGCCTCGCGCGAGTAAGCCAGGGAAACCGGGTTGCGGCGCCGGGTCACCGCCGTCTCCACCGTGTGCGAGAGCGCGTCCATCCCGGTGCTGGCCGCCACCCGGGGCGGTTGCGAGAGGGTCAGGACGGGATCCAAAATCGCGAGGCGCGCCGCCGCCTTGGGATCCCCGCAGGCCATTTTTTGATGCGTCCGTTCATCCGCGATCAGCGCGAAGGACTGGCATTCGCTGCCCGTCCCCGCCGTGGTGGGAATGGCGATCCACGGGAGCATCGCCTTGCCCGCCTTGCCCACGCCCCAGTAATCCTGCATCCGGCCCCCGTTGGTCAGCAGAAAATTACAACCCTTGGCCGTGTCCAGACTGCTGCCCCCGCCCAGGCCGATGAACCCGTCAATGCCGGCCGCGCGGGCCGCGCGCAGACATTCCGCCACGTCCCGCGTGGCCGGATTCTCCCGCACCTTGTCAAATACAATGGCTTGGACGCGCGCCGCCTCCAGCGAACGCCGCACCCGTTCGGCGTGGCCCGCCGCCACCACCCCGCCGTCGGTCACCAGCAGCACGGTCTTCAAGCCGATTTCCCGCGCCAGCTCCCCCGCGCGTCCGGCGCTGCCCTCCCCGAAAACCAGGCGGGTGCGGGGCTGATGCTCGAAGGGGGCAAATGGGGCGGGCGTTTTTTTCACTCGATCATTTCGATGGCCCGCCGTTTATAAAGGAACTCGAACAAATTGCCCTCGTGCGGCTGGTCCCAGGAAACCTGGAGCGTGGAGATCGGGCCGAGGTTCAACCGTTCGATCAGGGGCGATTCCATTAGCTGCCCCACGAACAACCGGTCCTGGGTGATGGCCGTGACCGCCAGCGACGGCCCGATTTGCCGCAGCATCTCCGCCTGCGGCACCGTCACCACGCTGGCATAGGGAAAAAGAAATTCCCGATTGGCCAGCGGATGCGCGAACGATTCGCATAGCACGATCGTCGGCCGCAAATACGTCCCCCCCTCGAATATCACCTTGCGCTCCCCCTCGCGATAGGATGCGGTGATGTCCGTCGCGCCCGGTATTCTCAACCCTTCCGCAATGGCATGGTCAATGGATTCCGCCATTTTTGGATTGGCGAACCCGGACAACCGCGCCTGCGCGTCGGCCGATGGGAGAGGATCCATTGGCGCGAGTTTTGCCGCCAGCGCGGCCGCAATTTCGGCGCCGTGGCGCGGGACCACGATCGCCGAGGCATTGATGCAACTGCGGCCGCCGTTGTCGGAAATGGCCGACACCATCACGCCCAGGAAGTCGGGCCACCGCTCGATCTCGTCCTCCCCAATCAGGATTTTGCTGTAACCCGGGCCGTGAATTTGGATGGACGGATTGCCGGCGTAGGCGGCGGTGGCGCTTCTGTCGCCGAAAATGAGCGCGCGCCCGCACGAGCGCAAAATCTCGCCCGCGCCTTCGTGATCGGTCGGATAAAACCCGAAGGCCTCCGCCGGACAACCCGCCGCGACGAAGGCCTGGATCAGCCGCCAGGGCGTCCAAGGTTCCTCGCGGCCCGGTTTGAGGACGACCGGAATCTTGAGGGGAATCGCCGGGAGCCAGAGCGAATTCACCGCGGGGGAATTGCTGGGCATCACCAGACCGAGGCACTGGGTGGCCGGATAAAAACTCAGGCGCGCGCCAAATTGCCGGCCGACGCCCTTGTCCAGCACCGCCGGGTCCAGTCCGCGGGTCAACCCGTTGAGGACGGTTTTCATGTGGGTGAGCGCGTCGTGTATTTTCGCCATGTTGCGGCGCACCAGCGCGTGCGGCAATCCGCTCGTGGCCGAGAGCGTCTCGATGTATTGCTGGGGAGTTTGCGTTTCCCCCTTGTCCCCGAGCGGCAGGGCCCCGTGGAGAAATTGTCCGCCGGCCTCGCCGCAGATTTCGATCAGTTGCGCGGTGGAGAACTTTTTCAGCGCGGCGCGCGATTCGGAAATTCTCCCCAGGTCCTTGCGGATGATGCCGGCATTGGCCTGGCTGACCGTGGCCAGCGCCAAGCCGGTCCGATAGTCCAGCACATCTGCTTTGTCGAGGCTTTCGTAAGGCCGTCCGCGGCGCAGGACTGGGAGGTGAGAGGACATGTTAGGCTGGTGACAAGCTTGCATGTTAAGTCCGGTGGAATAATCAACGACGGGAAATAATTGCAAGCGGTTCAGTAAACCCCTTCCACAATGTTCTTCTCCATCGCGCCGAACGGGCGCACCTCGGCGACGCCATCCCAGGCATAAGGCGCGCGCGCTTCGCGGCGGATGGCCTCGTCGCGCTCCAGAAATCGCGGCATGAAAAACTCGCGCGTCAAGGTCGTCAGCTCGACCCGCCCCCATTGGCCGTACGCAACGGTTTGTCCGGTTTCCTTGGGATCAACCACCCGCAGCACCGCGCGCGGCTGCGGCGCGTAATAGGTGATGGAAAAATTGTCTTCGGGCCGCAACGGCGCGCTGGCGGCCAGGCCCATCAAGGTGTTGCCGTAGGTGGGATAAAAGCCGATGCGGTTTTCCAAAACTTCCTCCATGATGTAGCGGACGTATTGCGGGGCCATGGTCGTGCCGCCGCAAAAAACGCCGCGGATGCCCGCCTCCCACAAATCAATTTTCTCGCCGATGGCTTCGAGCAGCTTGGGAGTGGTGAAAAGCCCGGCGACTTTGCGGTGTTTCAAAATCATCACCGCCTGGTCCACGATGTGGTCCATGTAAGCGCGGGCCTGCTCAAAATTTTTCGCGGCCAGCACCTTCTTCACCCAGCGCGGATCCAGGTCAATGAAATAACAGGAACTGCCCCGGCCATTGGCCAGATGTTCGATGGCCAGGCGCAATCGGCGCGGCCCCGTGGGCCCGGCCATGAGCCAGGCGGCGCCGCGCGGGAAATGGGCGTCGGAAATCTTGGTGGAAAATTCCTCATAATCCACCTTGTAATCGTCCCAGCCGATGCGTTGCTTGGGCATGCCGGTGGTGCCGCCGGTCTCAAATATGTTGAAAGGGCGGCCCTGGAGTTTTTTCGGGACCCAGGCCTCCGGCTGCAAATCGCGCAGCCATTCGTCCTGGAAGTGCGGGAAGCGCTGGAGATCGGCGAAGCCGTGGATGGCGGCGGCGGGATCCCAGCCGGCCTTCTCCGCCCATTCGAGCCAGAAGGGGCAGCCGGTTTCCGGGGAAAAATGCCACCGGATGATTTCACGCACGTGGGCGTCGAGTGTTTGGCGGGCGGAATCAACGGCGGTTGAGTCAACAGGTGGCATAATTCAATTCAACTGGGTTTGGGAAACGCGGTGGTGTCAAAGTATTTATCAATCGTCGCTTTGGATGGCGGACGGGTGAGCAGGGAAAAGAGGACCACGCAGACCCCGGAGCCGAGCACCATGGGGACCACGGTCATATAGCCGTTGCAAAAAGCCACGTCGCCGGTGGGGTTGAGAAAAAAGACCTTGAGCGCATCCTTGCCCGCGCCGATCTGCCAGAGCACATCCCCGGCTTTGTGATGGTATTGCGTGAGCGCCGTCCAGACCAGAAACCCGGCGACAAACACGGTGGCGGCCAGGGCGCCCCACTGGGTGCTGCGTTTCCAGAAAAGCGCCGCCACCATCACAGGCGACAGCGCCGCAAAACCGGAAAAAGCGTATCGGACCGCGATTTCAAAAATCCCCTGCTTCTCCTTCAACTCAAGGGCGACCAGATAGGCGATCACCGTCACCACCACGATGAAACCGCGCGCGAAATGGACGGCGCGGTGCTCGCCGAATTTTTCCTTCCCCCCGTAGTGGGCGAACACGTCCTTGGTGAACATGGTGCTCATGGCCAGCACCTGGTGGGCGTCCGAACCCATCACCGCGGAAATGATCCCCGCGCCCAGTATTCCCGCCAGCCAGGCCGGGGAGTAATCGTGGAGCAGGCGAAGAAGCACCTCGTCGGGATCTGGTATTTTGCCCAGTGCGGCGAATCCCAGCACGCCCAGGAACACACACGGCAGCCAGATGACCAATATGGCGACGGGATAGGCGACGACCGTGCGTTTAAAGGCGGTGACGCGGCGCGCGGAAAAACACATCATGGCCATGTGCGGAAACATGATCGAGGAGAGCGGAATCAGCGTGTAGCTCCAAAACGCCTGCGGCGGCATCTTCTCGCGGGTGACTAGGAACCGGGTCTTTTCGTCGCCCGCCAGTTTGCCCATGTAATCGCTGAAACCCAGAGGCAGCGCATGGCTGATTACAACCACCGCCACCAATCCAAAGAGCAGGAACAGGATGGTTTGAAAAATGTTCACCCAAACCGTGCCGCGCATCCCGCCAAAAAAGACATTGACCGTCACCACCACCGCGACGGTGGCGCAGCCCAGGGCGTAGGGGATCAGCGGCTGATGGGTTGCCGGGTTGACCGAGATGCCGGCCAAAACGGTCCCGCCCCCCATGATGCTGATGATCATGTAGGGCACGAGCATGGCGGCGCTCAGCCCAAAAATGGCCGTGCCGATGTGGTTGCATTCCCAGCGGTCGCGGAAAAACGATACCTGGGTTTGGTGGCCAAATTTTTTGCCCAGCGCCCACAGGCGCGTGCCAATGAAAAATATGGTCAGCGGGATGACGAAGCACGAGGAGGAGGCCATCATCCCAAAAATGCCGATGCCCCTCCGATACGCCTGTCCCGAACTGCCAAGAATGGCGAAGGCGGTCATGTTGGTGGCGAACAGGGAGAGAAAAAACACCATCGAGCCAATCGAGCGGCTGGCCAGGAAATAATCCTCCGTGTTCTCCCGGCTGCGCCGGTAGGCCAGGGCGCCGATGAACCCAATGATGGCCAGATAAACGAAAATGACGACGACGGGAATCATCAATCAGGTCCCGGATTCTTATCCGCGGCCGAATCCTCTTCCGCTTCCAGATGCCTGGGCCAGGCCCACTTCACCAGCGCCGCCATCATCAGGGCGCACAGCACCGCGTAGCCCGCGTGGTAAGTCAACCCAATGGGCAGGAAGCCAAAGAGCAGGGGATCGGCTTTCTTCCAGTTCCAAAGGTCCTGGTGCGCCAGATAGACCAGCGCGATCAAGATGAAGAGAAACAGCTTTTTCACAGGCCGGGTTTTCCCACGTTTATGTTGAGGGCGGGCTTCTGGTCTTTAAGCGTGGCCATCTTGTCGTGATTGTAAAACGCGAACAAGTGCGTGCTGGAGTGGACGTAGAGCACCCCGTTGGCGACAATCGGCGTGGAATAGACCGGCGCGCCGAGGTTGACCGTGCTCAGGATTCTCTTTTCCTTGCTCGCGGCGAATACCATGAAGTCGCCGTCTTCATCGCCGCAGTAAACCTTCCCGTCCGCCACCAGCGTTGATCCCCACATGTGCGACTTGAGGTCGTGTTCCCAATATAGCTGGCCCGTCTCCGCGTCGAAGCAATGCACGAAGCCGGAAAAATCCCCGACGAACAACAGCCCGTCGGGAGTGATGGACACGGTCGAAAGGCTGCGGTGCAGTTTGTCGTAGCTCCAGATTTTGGCCGTCCGGGTGATGTCGCCCGTCTGTGTGGCATCAATGCAATTGATGATGCCGATGCCTTCGCCATGCTCGGGGTCCTGGCCGACCGCGACATAGACGCGGTCATGCCAGAAGACCGGCGTGGCGTTGATTTCGCTGGGGCCGTCCGGCGCGGGATACTTGTGGGCGGCGTCCGCGGCGCGGCGTTCGGGCGGGTTGCAATCGAACCACCACACTTTCTTCAGGTAATCGGTGTCCGTCTCCTCGACCCGATTCAGGGGCGGGCCGGGCACCACCGGCACAATCGGCGCGCCCGTGCCTCGTTGCGGCTGGGCGTCAAAGGCGTAGCACACTCCGTCGCCGCCGCCGAAGAAGACCAATTGCCTGCCATGGACCACCCCGGTGGAGGGGGAAGTCCACTGCCCGTGGAAAATGCGCGGGCCGATGCCCGCATTGTCCTCGGCCACCAATTTCCCCGTCTTCTTGTCCAGGGCGATGTAGCTCGGAGAGTTGGGCGAGGGGATGTTCACATGCGTCCAATCCTGGCCGTTGGAGGTGCAGGCATAAATCAAATCACCAATGATCAGCAGCGAGCAGTTGGAGGCGTTGTGGGGAAAGACTCCCAATTCGTCCATCATGTCGTAGCGCCAGATGATGTCGGCGTCGTGCGGGCCGATTTTCGCGGGCGGGTTGCCCGGGCCGGCGACGTATTGGGCTTCGTCCACGAACGGGCCGGTGTTGCCGCCCGCCATGCCATCGGCGTTCAAGCAGACCACTTCGCAGCGGCTGGTCACCAGATAAACGCGGTTGCTCTCCACGCAGGGGGAGGAAAGGAGCCCCAGGTTTTCCCAGTCGTTGACTTTCCCGGACGCCAGTTTTGGAACCACCAATTGCCAGAGGAACTCCCCGGTCTTTTCATCGAAACACATCAGGATGCTCCGGTCCCCCTGGTGCTGGGGGTCGCGCGGGTTCTCGTTGTTGGTGCCGATAAACACCTTGCCCCCGGCCACCACCACGTTGCCGTAACTTTGGGAGCCGACCTTGGCGATCCACTTGGCATTGGGGAGGTTGCCGGCGTCTATTTCTTCCGTGCCGGATTTGAATTGCACCCGGGCGTTGTTCGTGCTGGCGAAATGATCCGGCAGGCCCGTCTCCGGCGAATACATGTTCCGGCCCGGATCGTTCCCGCCCCAGCGCGGCCAATCCGCCGCCGGGGAAACCATGCCGCAGAGCGCGAGCGCCGCCGAGAGAGTGGAGATTTTCTTCATATGTCGAATCAATTGGCCGTCACGGCGATGTTGTCAATAAACACCCGCTGGGCTTGCGGCGAAAACCCGAACAGTCCCGGGCAGCCGCTGGCGTTGGCGTGGGCCACCGGCGCCTGGCTCGTCCATGCTTCCGGCTCCGGCCCGCCCTTTTTCCAGGCCTTGGCGCGGATCACGCCCGAACCGTCCCCGGCCACATCCACCCGCGTCTTGAGATGGAACCAGACGTTGGGCTCCCACTCCAGTGGCACTTCCACCTGGAGCAATTCCTGGTTGGAGGTGATCTCCAATTTCTTTTCGTTGCCTTTGAGCATGATGAGATAACGCTGGTTGATCAGCCCCACGTCGGACATCTTGCGCTTGTTCCCCTCGCTCATCACGTCGGCCTGGATGGTGTAATTATTCATGTCCGGCGTGCCCAGGAAGACAAACGCCCGCTGGAAAAACGGGTTGTCAATCGTCTTGACAAGACAATTGTTCCCGTCCTTCTGCCGGACTTCGAATTTGAACCGCGCGCCAATCCAAGGCAGGGGAGGATAGGCGAACGGGGTGGCAGGCTCGATGGCATTGGTGGTCGTTTCCGGCAGCGTCATCTCGTCAAAATCCTCCAAGATCGGCAGGCCGGGAAGCACGCGCCCGCGAATCGTGCCCGCCAGATTGTCCACCTTGGCCAGGAACGCCCCGGCAGAGGGGGCTTTGTCGGCAGCGGCGACCAAATCACCCTGCTCGTTGAACGCCGCCCTCATGATGGATTTTACCTTGGCCGTCGGGGGAATGAAGCTCGCCCAGTGGATTTTTTGCGGGTCGCGGATATCCTCGACCGTCAATCCATTGGAGTCCAGGGAACGCACCCGCACGTGGGCGATGCCATTGGGTTGCATCAAAACCTCGGAGGGAATGGCCTGCAAGCGCGTGGCGGCGCCGGGCTTGGGCCAGGATTCCTCCCCGCCCGTTAGGGTCGAGGCGGCCGTCGCGGCCGCCGGGCCGAAACAGTAAAGCTTCTTGGTGGTTTGCAGGTAGATCCTGCCTCGGTAGGCGGTGGGCGTTCCGTAACAGCGGCCATCCAGCACAAATTGGGAAACAATTTTTCCGCCCACGTCGCTTGGGGTCACCACATAGACCACCCCATGTCCTCCGGTGGAGCTTTCCTGGCTCCCGGCGGCGGCCTCCGAGGGGGCAAACACGATCGGAACGTAAAGCCTGCCATCGGCAAAAAGTGGCGAGGAATTGCGCTGTTCGGTTCCCAGCGGCAGCTTCCACAACACCGCCCCCGTCGCCGCGTCCACATCCACCAGCGCACCCACTTCGCTGGTCACAAATAGCCGGTCCCCCGCCAGAATGGGCGAACTGGCCGAGGTCCGAAGGTAATGGTCCGGGTTGCTCCAGATCTCCACCTCCGCGCGCGCCACCACCACCGGGTCCGCTCCGGCTGGCGTGACATGCGGGATTCTCAGCGCCACCATCTGGCCCGGCTCGTAGGGAGTCCCGTAAATCGAGATGATCTTCTCGTTGTTTTGCAGAAGCAGCGAGGAATTGATCCCCGCTTTGAAAAGAGGAATCCGAAAAATCGGGTCCCCCGTCCGGGCGTTGACGCAGACCACCGCGCCGTCGCCTGTGGCCGCGTAAAAAACCCGCTTGCCATCCAGCCAGGCCAGGATGGGATGCGAATAGGAATTATCCTTCGGGCGGTCGCCGGGGCTGGACGTCCAGACCAGTTCGCCGGTTTTCTTGTCGAACGCGTAAAACCGGTCCGAGGCCGGGCCGTTGGCGCCCCAATTGGCCGTGATCCCGCGCGTGATCACCAGGTCCTGATCCACAATCGGCGAAGCCGTCCGGCCGTTGGGAAAAGTCAGCCGCCCAAATTCCTCCATCATCGAATGTTCCCACAATTTGCCGCCGTCCGCCGTGTAGCCCGCGAATATCCCCTGCGTGTCCTGCATATACACGTTGCCCGTCTCCGCGTCAATCGCCGGGCTGGACGTCGCGTAGCGAAGGTAAATCGTGTCGCTCAGAAAATCCGCGTAGAGATGTTGCCACAGTTTCTTGCCCGTCTCCGCGTCGAAGCACGCCACCCCCTCGTCGAGGTCCGGCCCTTCCCCCAGGTAACCCATCACATAAAGTTTGCCCTGCGCGATCACCGGCGTGGACATGCCGGGAAAGTCCGCCGTCCACAGCGTGTTCCCCGCCTCCAGCCTCTCGGGAAGGTTCTTTTCGGGCGAGTTGCCGTTTTGGCCGGGGCCGCGCCAATTTAGCCAGCCCTCGCTGGCGGCGGGCAGGGGACTGGGCAAGGCCAGCCCAAGGCCGATCAGGCCCAGGGCGAACGATCTCTTCGCATTCATAGTCGGCTGCTGCGGCGCGCGGCTTGGGGCCGGCGCGCCCGGCTGGGGCGTCCATTATTCTCTTTCATCAACCCGGCCAATGTTCTACATCTTTGCCGTACTTGCAAGTAATACTTATACGTACTATTATTTTCCCAGATTGCTCATGCCCAGCGCCAGATTAAATCCAGTGCCCATTGACGCCCCCGCCCGGCGGCGGCTGCCGATCCTCTTGCGCCACGCCTGGTTCAGCCTCAACCAGGCCTTTCGCCGGCGCATCGCCCACACCGGGGTGACGCCCGACCAGTTCACCACCCTGCGCACCCTGGTGGAACATCAGGCCCGCCAGCCGACCCAGAGCGAGCTGACCCGCCTGCTGGCCAGCGATCCCAACACCATGGGGTCGCTCCTGGAACGCATGGCCGCGGCGGGCTGGATCGCCCGTGCGCCTCACGAGCAGGACCGCCGCGCCTATCGCATCGCTCTGCTGCCGGCGGGCCGGAAAAAATATCTGCGGGCGCGGCGGATTGCAGTGGAACTTCAAACCGAACTGCTGGCCGCCTGGCCGGAGCGCCGGCGCGAAGAATTTTTGGAAAACCTGCAAACCCTGGCCGACCGCTGCCGCGCCATCGAGGACCTGCCTAAAAAGCCGGCGCGAAAAAAATGAGCCTGTCTCCCCCAGGCCCCGGCGCCCTTTTCTGGACATCAGAGCGGTTTCAACAAAACTCCACGACGCTTCGCGTTCACACGGCGCGTCCGAGATGCCGGCAGGTTTTGGAGTGCGGGCGCGCCAGCGCCGCTTTCCCACTGACCCCCGCCGCGTTGTCTGGCAACCTGGACACCATCTTCACCCGCTTCCGGGCAGAGGCAAACGGCTCGAAGAATTTTGTCCTGCGCCCGGTGATAAAGTGATAACCCCCTCCAAACTTATTTCTGTCCAAACTTTTTTCTCGACAAATTTCATGGCGTTGTTAAAATGAATATGCCCACATTCCACAAGATCAATGTGGGCATATTCCTTTGCGGATTGCTTAACAATCCATCAATTTTAAAATGACCCGCTACGCGGCAACCGCCCTGGCCGCGCGCAACAACGCCTCCGCCTTCTCTCTCTCCGCTCGCGGCTAGAGCAATTCCATGAAAACTGTAGCCGCTCAAACATCGGGATTCTGGGGGAGCGCGGGCGCCCTCGCCTGCCGTGTTCGGTGCCTCGCCGAACACATTCCCCATCAATCCTCGGCTACACTTTTTCTTAAACCGCTCTAGAGAGAGCCGGAGAAAGGGGTTCCGCTTCCCGACAAATCCCGGCTCGAAGAATTTTGTTCTGAGCCCGGTGATAAAGTGATAACCCCCCTCCAAACTTATTTCTGTCCAAACTTTTTTCTCGACAAATTTCATGGCGTTGTTAAAATGAATATACCCACATTCCATAAGATCAATGTGGGTATATTCCTTTGCAGATCGCTTAACAATCCATCAAATTTTACAATGACCCGCTACGCGGCAACCGCCCTGGCCGCGCGCAGCAACGCCTCTGCCTGCGCGTCGGTCCCGATGGTGATTCGGAGATAATCCCGGGTTTCCGGCTGCGCGAACCACCGCACCAGGATTTTTTGCTCGCGCAATTTTTCCAGCCAAACCTCGGCGGGAAATTTGGGCGGCCGCGCCAGAATGAAATTGGCCTCGCTCGGCAGCACGGAAAATCCCAGCCCGCCCAGCTCGCGCGCGAGCCGCTGGCGCGTGGCGATGATCCGCCGGAAACCGCGCCGATAATACGGCAGATCGGAAAGGGTGGCCAGCGCGGCCACCTGCCCAAGCCCGTTCACGTTGTAGCTGTCCCGGATTTTTTGCAGCCCGGCGATCAACTCCTCAGAACCCGCCATATAGCCCACCCGTTGAAAGCAGAGCGAATAAGCCTTGGAAAATGTCCGCGCCACAATCACATGCGGATGCCGCAGCGCCAGCGCCATCGCGTTTTCCCCGGCGAAATCCGCGTAGGCCTCATCCAGCACCACCACCCCGCGCTGCGCCCGGCAAAGTTCCTCCAGTTCCGCGGTGGCGTAGCCGCGCCCGCTCGGCGCGTTGGGCGTGGTGACAAACGTCAGCGCCGCCCGGAAATCCCACCCGCCCTTCGCAAGTTCCCCCGGCAACCCAAAATCCGCCGCCAGCGGCACCGGATTGCTCCGCGCGCCCGCGATCTCCGCCAGCACGGCATAAAGCGTGTAGCTGGGCGAAAAAAACTGGATCGTGCCGTGCGATCGTCCGCCGCGCCGGCTCGCGCCCGCCGGTTCCACAAACGCCCGCGTGGCCAGCGCCAGCAACTCATCGGAGCCGTTCCCCACGATGATGTTCGCGGGCCGGCATTGGTGCCACGCCGCCAGTTTCTCGCGCAGCGGCTCCGCCGTCGGATTGGGATACAGCCGCAGCCGGCCGTCCACGGCGACCCGGATGGCCCGCAGGACTTTGGGCGAAGGCGGGAACGGGTTTTCGTTCGTGTTCAGCTTGATCAGCCCCTTCACGCGCGGCTGTTCGCCGGGAACATAAGCGCGCAGACGGCGCACCAGGGGCCGAACCAACGATGCTGCAATGGGTGGGCGGGTTTGCATCAATTGTTTAACGGGCTGCTACGCGGCTTTCCCGTCTCATCGCCTTTGCAAACGGATCTCCGCCGACCGCCAGTGCGCGTCCAATCCCTCCAACGCCGCGAATTCTTTGACGCTTTGGAGCGCCTTTTTGAGCGCGGGCCTTTTGTATGCCACCATGCTAATGCGGCGTTGAAACTGGTCCACCGTCAGCCCGGCGAACGAAGCGCCCGTCCCGCCCGCCGGCAGCGTGTGGCTGGGGCCGGCCACATAATCGCCCAGCACAGTCGGGGAGTCGCCGCCCAGGAAAATGGCTCCTGCCGTCACGACCTTTTCCGCCAAGGCGGCGGCGTGGCGGGTGATGATTTCCAGGTGTTCGGGCGCAAGGCGGTTGGTCAACTCAAGGCCCTGCTCCATGCTCGCGACCTGAATCAGCCAGCCGTTGTTTTCCAGCG
The DNA here is from genome assembly GCA_049522055.1 of Verrucomicrobiota bacterium. Classification (GTDB taxonomy): domain Bacteria; phylum Verrucomicrobiota; class Verrucomicrobiia; order Limisphaerales; family Palsa-1400; genus JBEKOF01. The sequence goes on from JBEKOF010000014.1 coordinate 31,467, forward strand.
CCCGTTCAATCAACTCGCGCCGCGCCAGCCTGGGCAATTGCCGCGCGATTTCCTTCCGCGCCGCGCGCAGCAACTTCGCCGATGGGGTCACCAGCCAGACCCGCTCGTGCCCCGATCCGTGTTCGGCTTGCGCGAGCAAATCCGCCGCGACGAAGGCGGGATTGGCCGTCTCGTCGGCCAGCACGAGCAACTCGCTCGGTCCCGGCAGCAAATCCATCGCCGCGTGGCCGTAGAGCAGCCGCTTGGCCGCGACCACGTAGGCGTTGCCTGGCCCGAAAATCTTGGCCGCCGGGCGGATGGTTTTTGTGCCCAGCGCCAGCGCGGCGATGGCTTGCGCGCCGCCGATGCGGTAAATCTCCGTGGCCCCGGCGCGGCGCGCGGCGAAGAGCAGCGCCGGATTCACCTCCCCGTCCCGGTTGCACGGCGTGCAGACCACGATCTCGCGGCAGCCCGCCGCCCGCGCCAGAAGCACCGTCATCAGCGCCGTCGAAACCAGCGGCGCCATGCCCCCGGGAATGTAAATGCCCACGCGCGGGTAGGGATCGAATTTCTCCCCCACCTCCGCGCCGTGCGAGTTGCGCATCGTCCAACCCTTGCGTAGCGAGCGTTTGGCGAAGGCCTCGATGTTCCTAGACGCTTCGGCCACCGCCGCGCGCAAGGCCGCATCCGCCTTCAACGACGCGGCCATCAATTCCGAGTGCGTCACCGCCAATTGCTCCGGCTCCAATTTCGCCCCGTCGAACCGTTCCGTCAATTCGATCACCGCCGCGTCCCCGCGCTCCCGCACCGCCTCGATGATTTCGCGGGCGCGCTGCTCGACCACCGGGTCAAACAAGCTGGACGAAGCGATCAGGCGCGCGCATTGATCGCTGAAATCAGGGGCCGTGTGGAGCAGCACATTCATGAGGCCGCCAGCGTAGAGCAACCGCGCCCAAAAGTCAAAAGCACCCGCTCCCGGCTGGAGGCTTCTAATTCGGGGAGAGTACGCGCCCCCGCGTGCTGGGTTCAGCGCCCTCGCTGAACCCATCCCCGAATGATGTTTCTCACCTGGAACCGCATCGCCACCAAAACAAACACAACGGAGGCCGCCGGCATCAGGCCCGGGAATGACAGGTGCCGAACCCATGCGACGCATATTCTTGCCTGCCAATTCGCCCTGGGTGGACCATATTCTGTTCTCGCCCAGCGGAACGACGGCCATGATGACGAGCAACTGTTATGATCATTTAAACCGGTTGACGGGATTCTCATCCGTGCAACCCGTGCAATCCGTGGTCAATCTCCAGCACAACTTCAACGCGGCCAGCCGGCGGAGCAGTTCAATGGCCACGCTCAGAGCCACCCGTGCAGAACTCAATGCCGCGTATATGGAATTGACTGGAAAATCACTGCCAGAACAAAGGCCCGGGAATGACGGTCCTGGCAATTCATGTCCCCTCTGCGGCTCTGATTCTCTGAATCGAGTGCGCGGGTTGCAAGGCGTCAAGGAAGTGCTCATCTGCCTTGTGCTATGCCTGCTTTTTCTCCTGCCCGGCGTCATCTATTACGTTTACATTGAGACCGTGCCTTATTGCTCCCGTTGCGGCCATCGCGCCTTTAAATCGAGCCACAAAAAATAATTTGAGTTGACGCGCCGCCCCGTCGGAGAAGGGGTCAGTTCCGAATGGCCCTTAGATAAGACCTAAGACTTTCTTGCCCAGGCATTTGCGTCGCTTCGGATGAGGCATGGTTTCAAACAACACTTGTCGGCTTAACCGTTGCATTTCCTT
>JBEKOF010000015.1:0-32685 GCA_049522055.1 Verrucomicrobiota bacterium
TGGTTTTGGGCAGGAAATCGACACACACCTGATCCAGTCGGTCACTCTGATCACCGGCACCATGCCCGCCCAGTTCGGGGACCGCACCGCCGGAATCATCGATGTCACCACCAAGACGGGTTATCAACTCAACGGCGCTAATCTTTCGCTCTATGGCGGCAGTTACGATACCTTCAATCCCTCCTTCCAATGGGGCGGCACCACCAGCAATCTGGACTACTTTGTCACCGCCTCCTATTTGCACGATAACCATGGCATTGACAATACGACGGCCAGCCCCAATCCGCTGCATGATGTGACGGATCAGGAAAAGCTTTTTGGTTACTTCTCCCATCACTTTGACCAAACCAGCCGCCTGACATTGCTCCTGAGCAGTTCCGACGCGGGCTTTCAAATTCCCGACACGGCGGGACTGGCGACCATTTATCAGTTGACGAACAGCCCTCCAGCCAACTCGGCCACGGCCAATAATTACCAGACCGAGCAGAATTATTACGCGGTGCTCTCCTATCAGAAATCCGCGGGCAACCTTTCCTGCCAGGTTTCCGCCTTGAGCCGATATACGGACATCAATTTTAGTCCTGACCCGGTTCAAAGTCTTCTTCTGGGCGGCAACGCGGCTCAGGTGGACAACAGCGATTTTGCCAATGGCCTGCAGGTGGATTCGTCTTACGAATTGGGCCTTCACCACACGCTCCGTGCCGGAATGCTTGCCACTTATGACCTCGAGCGGCTCGACACCACCTCCGCCGTCTTCCCTTCCACTGATCAATTCTCCCCCTCAGGCTCCGGTTACAATCTGCCAATCACAACATCATCCCAATCCTCCACCACGCCCTCCAGCATCATCTCCGATGGTGGCAACAGCGGATTGACCGCCGGCGTTTACCTGCAGGACGAATGGCGGTTGACCGATCACCTCACTCTCAATTACGGCGCGCGTTACGACATTTTTGACGTCTCCTTTGACAATGAGTGGCAAATCAGTCCCCGGGCCAACCTCGTCTGGCAGATGGACACTGCCACCACTGCCCACCTCGGCTATGCGCGCTACTTCATGCCCCCCACTTTGCAATACATTCCTCCGTCCACCGTTAAAGCATTCGAATATACCACCGACGCTCCTTTCAATGACCACGATGATCCTCCAAAAGTCGAACGCGACAATTACTTTGACATGGGTCTCTCGCGGCAAATCACCCCAGCCTGGCAAATCACCGGAGACACCTTCTGCAAACTGGCCAAAAACCTGCTGGACGACGGACAGTTTGGCAGCGCGGTCATCCTCAACAATTTTAATTACTCCTCCGGCACGGTTTATGGCGCGGAGTTGAGCAGCACTTACAGACAAGGCCCTTTGTCCGTCTATGGGAATTATTCGTACGTCCAAACTTGGGTGCGGGACTTTGACTCGGTTGAAAATGAATTTCCCAACAACGAGTTGTCCTACCTGACCACCAACGTCATGCAATTGGACCACCAGGGACGCTTCACCGGTTCCGGCGGTGTGTCTTACGACCTGCTCAATAACCTCCGCGTCCATGCGGACTTCCTTTACGGCTCCGGCCTGCGGGCCGGTTTTGCCAACTTTAATGAATTAAGCCCTTATTGCCCGGTGGACCTGGGCATCGAATACGCATGGAACATGCACGCCGCGGGCATCCGCCAACTCAAGTTCCGTTTTGACTGCCTGAATGTCTTGGACGAACCTTACGAACTGCGCAACGGCACGGGCGTCGGCATCGCCGCCCCGGCCTACGGCCCGCGCCGGGCCTTCTACGGCGGGATCACCGCGAACTTTTGAGCCGCATCATGCAAACCAGCCGCCAACGCCACCTCGTCACCATGAATCTGCGTCCCAAGGTGGATCAACCCCGTCGTGGCAGGGCGCCTGGCAGGGCGCTTGCTTGGGCTGCCAGTTTTCCTATATTAACCGCCTGTGTGGGCTTGTGGCCTGAACATGAATAGCATCCATGCAAATGCGGGCGCGAGCGCCTATCAGTTGAAGTCCGAGATGGCTCGGGTTTGCCTGCCCGCGCCGCATCTCCATGCCCGCCGCAATCTGGCTTGGACCAACTCGATCTGTCTGTTCTTCCTGCTCATTGGCCTGGTGGGCTTCCGGCCAAAGCCTCCGCCGCCATTGATCGTCAAACCCCTGGAAGAAGCCACGCCGGTCATCATCGAAGTAACTCCTCCGCCCCAAACCACCGTCGAACCCAAACCAGAGGACGAACCCAAAGACCAGCCGCCCTCCGACGCGCCCAGGGTCGTGGTCGTCACGCCGGATTCTCCCGCCATCATTTTCAGCGTGCCCACCCTCGGCAACCTCATCGTTCCCAACGCCCTGGCCCAGGCCCCGCCCGTGGCGCCGCTGCGGCGGGCCGTCCCGGTCAGCCGCCAGCCAATCCTGGTCAGCAACACCGGCGATCTGGGCGAACGCCCCAGTCCGCCCTACCCCAAACTGGCCGCCGAGATGGGCCAGCAAGGCGCCGTTGTGCTATTGTTGACTGGCGATGAGGCCGGCGTGATCACCTCCGTGGAAATCAAGGAAACCTCCGGCTCCTCCATCCTCGACCGCGCCTCGGTGGATTTCGTCAAACGGCACTGGACCGTTCCGCCCGGCCCGCGCGGCCGCCTCTTCCAGGCAACCATAAACTACATTCTGAGCAAATACTAAAAACCCTGAATCTTATGATGGCAAATATCGTTGTGGAGTTCTTTGATAAAGGCGGCCCGGTCATGTGGCCCATCCTTCTTTCCGCCCTCGTGGCCGTGGCCGTGGTGGGCGAACGCTCCTTCTGGTGGTTCCGCGAAAGCCGCCGCCGCGATCCCAAAAGACTGGAGCAACTCCTGGCCGCCCTGGAAAATTCCGACCTGCCCGCCGCCATCCAAATCGCCGAAGGTTCCCAGGACCCCGTCGTGCGCATGATCTACCGCGGCTTGAACCACGTCCACGCCTCCATGGAAGGCGCTTTGCAACTGGCCGCTGGCATCGAACTGGAACGCGCCGGCCGCTTCCTCACGGTGATGGACACCCTGGTCACCCTGGCCCCGCTCCTGGGGCTGCTGGGCACCGTCACCGGCCTGATGCGCGCCTTTCTCGCGGTGGGCAGCGCGGAATTAGCCGTCGGCGCGGTCACGGGCGGCATTGGGGTGGCTTTGATCGCCACGGCGTGCGGCCTGGGCATCGCCATTTTTTCCCTCATCCCCTTCAACTTCTTCACTGCCAAGGTCGCCCGCCTCCAATTTGAACTGGAAACCGCCGCCTCCAACGTGGAAGTCATGATCAAAAGCGGAAAAATAAAGACCCCAGAGTGAGAATCTCCTCCCCAGTCCAGCGCAAGCGTTGCCGCATCGAGATCATCCCCTTGATTGACATCATGTTTTTCCTCCTCGCCTCCTTCATGATGGTCAGCCTGCAAATGGAGCAGACCCAGAACATCAAGGTCAATCTCCCCTGGGCCACCCAGGCCACCGCCGATTTCAAACCCGGCATGATCAACATCGCCGTGGACAAGGACGGCGGCGTCTGGCTCGAAAAACAACCCATGTCCCTCCCCCAATTGACCCTGGTCCTGAGCAACCGTTTCCGTCTGGACACCAACCTGCCCGTCTATGTCAGCGGCGACGCCGACACGCTGGAAGGCGCGATGTCCGATGTCCTGCGCGCCGTGCGCAACGTCGGCGCCCAAAAAGTCGCCTTCCTGGTCGGCGACCGCGCGGAAGGATCCCCCCACCCGTGAAAATCCGCTCCCCCATCCTCCGCAAAAAAGCGCGCCTGGAAATCATTCCTTTGATTGACATCATGTTCTTCCTCCTCGCCTCCTTCATGATGGTCAGCCTCCAGATGCAGAAAGTCCGCACCCTCAGGGCCAGCCTTCCCACCGCCACCCTGGCCCGCTCCACCGCCAAGCCCGACATCATCAACCTGCGCGTGGACAGCCTGGGCCAGGTCTATGTGGACAAAGAGCGCATCTCCTTTCCCGAATTGCAAACCCTCCTGACCAACCGCGGCAAACTCAACCCCAACGTGCCCGTTTACCTCAGCGGCGACCGTGACGCCAAACACGGCTCGTTGATCTACGTTCTGGATTTCGTCAAGCGGGCCGGCATCCAGCGCGTCGCCGTGGCGGTCGCGGCCGATTCCCCCGGCCTCTCCCGATCACAATGAAAAATTTCCAACTGAACCTCCTCATCTTTCTGGCCCTCTGCCTCTGCGGCATGTGCGCCTGGCAATGGAATTTCCAAACCATCCAGCGTCTCAGACTCGAGGACCAGAACCAGACGATCCACGAAAAGGACCTGGCCATCCAGGGCTTCACCAACTCCATCCATACCATGGACGCAAAGATCGCCGACATGGACCAGCGCATTGCCGAATTGAAGCAATCCCTTATGCTCACCAACCAGTTGCTCATCGCCCAGGAGCGCCAGATCGCCCAACTCTCCGCCCTCAACGACACCCTCACCAACCAGATCCCCCAATACACCAACGCCATCGCCGCCCTGGAAACCCGGCTCAAGGCCGCCTACGACGGCATCACCAGACAAAACGACACCATCACCAACCTGGCCGCCCAGCGCGACGATTTCTTCAAAAAGCTCAACGACAGCATCAAAGACCGCAACGACGTCGTTGCCAAGTACAACGATGTCGTCGCCCGCCTCAACCAGTTGCTCTCCTCCACCAACGCCGCCGGCAAATAGGTGCTAAAAGTGGTAGCTCAACATCGCCTTGAAAAGCTGCGAAGCCGCCATCTGATTGCCCCGGAAACACTGGAACACCGGCACCTCCACATCTGCGTAAAAACTCACCGGATACGGATGCATGTGAAACTCAAACCCCTGCGAAAGCATAATCCGCTGATAGCCCGAGTCGCTCCCCGGCCCGCCATCTAACGCGCCGCCGGAGGCGTAAGGCCCCGTGTCGCTTGTCCGTTCAGAGGCAATGATTTGCTCCACGGGCGTGATCATCAGCCGGCCGAGCATCCAGCCGCTGTAATAGAGGCCCGCCGCCGTGTCCAGCTCCACTCCAGGACGATACTGGTTTTGGATCAGCACCGGCACATCCAACAACGCTTGCGCGTACCAGCTCCAGTTTCCGCTGCCCCCCAGTTTATGGTGATGAAAGAACCCCAGCAATATATCCGTGCTCCCGGTTCCGATTTCACTGTCCCGATCAATGTCACCCCAATAATTATTATGCGAAAAATCGCCCGTCGGCAGCTTCAGCCCGAAGGTCAGCCCGGTGGACATATCCGCCGAAAACCCCGTGTATATGCCCTGCAATCGAACGTCCCCAAAACAACCCCAGTTGAACGTCACTATCGGGCTGCCGGGCGCGGCGGAAGTGGTCGTAAAGGAGCGGAAGTCATAAGGCAGTTCCGCCTGTATCCCCCAATTGGTGTTAAACATGTACTGCAACCCGTAAGTCGTGAACTGCGTCTCAATCCTCTTGTCCCCATTCTCCCAAGCCGGCGCCGGCGACGTTTCGCTCCAATTATGGTTCTGGTCCGAAAAGTCGTACATCAAATATAGCATCCCGCCCGACGCTTTGGGAAACATGTCACTGGTTGCCACGTCAAAAACACCGCACCCGCAGGCGCACCCGTGCGCCTCCCCGGTCGCGGCCATCACCGCCAGCGCCGCCGTCCCCGCGGCCACCCACCCTCCTTTGCCCTTCCAAATCACATTATTATTCGTCTTCATATCTTTAAAATTCAGATAGTGAGAAAGCCGCACGCCTTCTCATTTTTAACCTCTCAGCAATCACCTGGGACCAGGGCCTATGACGCCGCCAATCCCCTTGAAACAGTCCAAACTCCAACTGCAAGTGGCATCAACCGGGGAAAACCCGTGGGGGCGGCGGAGCCGGGGCTTCAAACCGCTGCGGCAGGACAAATAAAGACAAGGACCGCGGTTCCGCCGCGGGCGGGAAATGAAAACATGGCGAACAATCCGCGAACAAATCAAACTTCCTCACCGTCTGCTGGGCGGCGGCCTTCCTTTCCGAACTCTTGCCCGCGCGCACCAACAAGCACAGCGGGCAGGGATGCTTCCCGTCGAAAGTCTTTGCCACCGCTTCCTGCAACGAACCCTGGCGGGAATAATCCACCATCATCCCCACCCACGCCGCCGACTGCAAAACCGTCCAATGAAACTCCAGCGTCAACGACAACATCGCCACCACCACCCATTTGGAAATTCTCGCCAGCACGCTACTAACTAACACCTCCCCATCAAATTGTCAAACCCGCCAGGCTCGCGCATGCAGGGGACTTTGAAAATGCAAATCAGGGCGCGGTGATTTTGCTCGCCAGGGGTCCGGCAAGTTGCATGAATTCGCGCACATTGAATGTGTAGATCCGGTCTGCCCGGCATTTCTCGGCACACGCCAGATGGAGCACATCATAGGCCTTCCCGCCCACTGCGTTGGTTTCTCCCAGGTTCAAAGAAAGCTGGCTGTATTCTTTGGCCGTCAGAGCCACGACGGAAAAATGTTTGAGGATGTTGTCGGCAATCAGTGTGGAGGCCTGCATGGACGAAATTCGCGGCACGCGGGGGAGTCGCGTGAGGGTGGCGTGCGTTTCCAAAAGACTATGCGCGCTCACATACCCTTGCGCTTTGCCTTGGTGGACTTTTTGAACGACCGGCAACGCGCGAGCGTGATGTTCGTGGTCGGCAACGCAGGCGGCCACGAGCACGTTGGTATCAAGGAAATCCTTCATCGGCTGCGGAGGTTCCCGGTTCCCGCGCTGGTTCTGTCCTCGCGGTCTTGGGCAAGGAGTTCATTGACCTTGGCAGTGGTAATCGGTTCGGCAAAACGACCCGTGAACACCAAAACGCTCCCCTTCCGCACAAGCTCTCCACCACCATCAACCGGCTCAAGCCTGAATCCGTTTCCCTCCACCGAAAGGTGGAGTTTGTCGCCTGGCAGAAGATTGAACTGCTCGCGCAGCGGCTTGGGAATCACCACGCGTCCTGCTTTATCAATTTGGATTGTTTCGTTCTTCATGCCATTCATAATACCATTTGTCAGACGAAAATGGAAGCACTCTTTTTTCCCAAGAAGGCGATCCGCCCTTGACGACGCTATGGCGCGACAACTCCGCCTCCTTCAAGGCTTCCGCTCTGGACCGGGCTTGAAACGGCGCCAAAACGGCAAGGAGCTGGGGTCAGAACAAACTCCGCCAGCTTTTGTGGCAAATTCATTTTTTGGAATCAAAAAAATCTTGCATTTTAACCATGCGGCCTTTAACCTGCCCGGGTCTTCATCGGGGCTGCTTCATCCGTTGGCGCAGTTGCCGAATGTAAAAATGTGTTGCCGTGGGTGGATTGGAATATGGTGCATGGCGGCGCCAACCGTGCGAGAATTACAGCATGAAAAGATGTCTTGGAATCGGGGCGTTGTTTTGTCTTCAATTAGCCGCCGTTGCCCAAACGGTCCAAACGCAGTCCTTGCAGGGCCATGTGCCCACCGCCCTCGCCCGCTTAAGCGCGGTGGGCCGCCTGGAGGGATCGCGGGAGTTGAAGCTGGCGATTGGGCTGCCCTTGCGCAACAAGGAAGGACTGACCAACCTGTTGCAACGGGCTTATGACCCGGCCAGCCCTGATTACCATCATTATCTCACGCCGGCGCAGTTCGCCGAGAGGTTTGGTCCGACAGAAGAGGATTATCGGGCGGTCAGGGTGTTTGCCGCGGCCAACGGGCTAAAGGTGACTGCGACCCATTCCAACCGGACATTGCTCGAAGTCACCGGGTCGGTGTCCAACATTGAGAAGGCGTTCCATGTCACGCTGCGGACCTATGCGCATCCGCGGGAGAAGCGCGAGTTTTATGCGCCGGATGTGGAACCGTCGCTAGACCTGGCAACCTCGGTTTTGCACATCAGCGGATTGGACAACTACCTTTTGCCGCATCCGATGAGCCTGAGAAGGAAACCCGCCGGCGTCGCGGCGGGGGCGGGACCGGCCAGCGGTTCTGGGCCTCAGGGCGGTTTCATGGGCAATGACTTCCGCGCGGCCTACGTTCCGGGCCTGGCGCTGACGGGCGCCGGACAATCGGTCGGTCTGGTGGAATTCGACGGCTTTTTCCCCAGTGACATTACCAACTATGCCCTCATCGCTGGCATTCCCGCCGTCCCGCTCAAGACGGTTCTCCTGGACGGTTTCAACGGGGTACCCGGCGGGGGCAACATCGAAGTGGCGCTGGACATTGACATGGCCGTCTGCATGGCCCCGGGACTCTGGTCGGTGATTGTTTATGAAGGTGAACTGCCCGATGACGTTTTGAACCGGATGGCGACCGACGACCTGGCCAACCAACTCAGCGCCTCCTGGACTTATCCCATAGACGCCGAGACGGAGCAGATTTTCCTGCAATTTGCGGCCCAGGGGCAGTCCTTTTTTAATGCCGCCGGCGACGACGACGCCTATGTTGGGCCGGTCTATCCGCCCAGCGACGATCCTAACCTGACCTGCGTTGGGGGCACCACCTTGACCACCAGCGGGCCGGGAGGCGCGTGGGTGTCGGAAACGGTCTGGAATTGGGATGTCGAGTACGGTTCTGGTTACGATGGCATCGGCACCGGTGGCGGGATCAGCACCACTTACCCCATCCCCTCCTGGCAGTTGGGCTTGAGCATGACCGCCAACCAGGGATCCACCAATTTTCGCAACTGCCCGGATGTGGCGATGGTGGCCGACAATGTGTTCCTCGTGGCCGACGACGGCGAAACCGGGAGTGTTGGCGGCACCAGTTGCGCAACGCCCTTGTGGGCGGCCTTTGTCGCGTTAGCCAACCAGCAAGGCGCGGCCAACGGCCGTCCGCCCCTTGGCTTCATTAATCCGGCGGTCTATGCGCTGGGACAGAGCGCCAACTATTCCAGTTGTTTTCACGACATCACCACAGGCAACAACACCTGGAGCGAAAGCCCGACCAACTTTTACGCTGTCGCGGGCTACGATCTTTGCACGGGGTGGGGCACGCCGGCGGGAAGTAATCTGGTCAACGTGCTGGCGCCTCGGGATTCCCTGCAAATCTCGCTTCTGGGCGGTCTGGCTTCCAGTGGAGCGGTGGGCGGTCCACTCACACCTGCGTCTCAAAGCTATGTGCTCACCAATGTTGGAAACGCCGCCCTGAATTGGGCCGCGGCCGCCACCGTGCCCTGGCTCAACGTCTCGCTCACCGGCGGCGCGCTGACTCCTGGCGGTGGCGCGGCGACGGTGGTGGTGAGCTTGAACACCACCGCCAGCAATCTGTTTCTGGGAAGTTACGGCGGCGCCGTTTGGTTCACCAACCTGACCGATGGCGCCACCCAAAGCCGCCTCGTCTCACTCATGATCCTCAAGCCTCCCGTCATCACGGCAGAACCGGCCAGCCTGACATTGATTGGAGGAACCACAGCAACCTTCACCGCCAGCGCGGCCGGCGGATTGCCGCTGACTTGCCAGTGGCAGTTCAACGGGACCAACCTGACCAACGGTGGCAGAATCTCAGGCTCCCAAACCACCCTGGCCGGGGCGGGAAACCTCTATGGCTCTGTCGCCTCTGTCCTGACGATCAGCAACCTGGCCGCCGCCGATGGCGGAACCTATGCCTTGGTGGCCAGCAACGCCGCGGGAGTGTTCATCGGTTCGAACGCGGTTTTGACCGTGACTCCTTCGGCGCCTGTGATCGTGCAGCAACCGGCCAGCCAGACGGCGCTAATCGGCGCGACGGTGCAAATGGCGGTGGTGGCGGATGGCACCGCGCCGTTCGCTTACCAGTGGATGCTTAATGGGGCCAGCGTGACGGATGGGGTAAATCTTTCGGGGTCCCTCACCCCCACCCTGACAATCAATGGGGTGTCGTCGGCCAACATCGGGACCTACACCATCTTAGTCAGCAACTCCATCAGCACCGCCACCAGCACCGGGGCTGTCCTGACGGTGCAAGTGGCCGAACCGGGCCAGCAATTGGTGCAAAACGGGGGCTTTGAAACAGGCAGCTTCTCCTCTTGGGATGAAACGGGCAATTTTGTGGATTGCTCCGTCAGCTCGAGTGCTCCCGCCGTTTACTCCGGCAGATACGGGGCGCTGCTGGGACCCTCCGGCTCGCTGGGCTACCTCTCCCAGTCCTTGCCGACGACCGCCGGAGAGTCTTGCCTGCTCTCCCTGTGGTTGGACAGCCCGGACGGCCTCTCGCCGAATGAATTCCTGGTGGCGTGGAATGGCTCGGTGTTGTTTGATCAAACCGATCTCGGCGCCTTCAGTTGGACCAACCTCCAGTTTTATGTCACCGCCACAGGCGCCAACACCCTCCTCCAATTTGGCTTCCGGGACGACCAAAGTTTTCTGGGCTTGGATGCCATTCAAGTCACCCCGCTGGTCAGCGCCGACGGCCCGCCCATCATTGCCACCCAACCCGCCAGCCAGGTGGCGCTCCAGGGGGGCGCCGCCAGCTTTAGCGTTCTGGCCGCCGGGGAACTTCCCTTGTTTTACCAATGGCAGTTTGACGGCGCCAACCTGGCCAATGCCACCAATGCCACGCTCTCCTTGACCAATCTGACCAACACCCAGGCGGGCAGCTACAGCGTCCTGGTTTCCAACTCCCTGAATTGGACAACCAGTTCCAACGCGCTGCTGACCATCCCGACGGGAAGCGCGGCCTTAATCACCTTCGACGAATTGCCCGGCGCCGGCTCGGACATACCGCCGGGATACCACAACCTGACCTGGAGCAATTTCTATTATCTTAACGCCGTGGCCTATGGCCAGCCGAGCGGCTATCTCGCCGGCATGATCTCGGCCAGCAATGTCGCCTATAACGGCTACGGGCCTGCGGCCATGGTCGCCTCAGGCCCGTTCGACCTTCTCTCCGCCTATCTGACGGCTGCTTGGAACGACAACCTGCGGGTCGAGGTGCAAGGATTCACCGGCGCAGAGTTGACCTACGACAACACCTACACCTTGAGCGCGACCACCCCGGCGCTGATTACGTTCAATTACGTCGGCGTAACCCAAGTGCAGTTCATCTCCTCCGGCGGCACCCAGCACCCCGGCTACTTGGGCAGCGGCTTGGAATTCGTGCTGGACAATATGACGGTGGTGCCCGCCCCGCCCACGCCCATGGCCGTCCTCTACTCTTTCAATGGACCCGACGGGGGCTTTCCTGCTGCAGCGCTGGCGCAGGGCGCCGACGGCAATTTCTACGCCGTCGCATCTTATGGTGGATTGTACGGCGATGGCACGGTCTTCAAAATGACTACCAATGGCGCGCTGACCACTTTGCTCTCCTTCGATTACTCCAATGGCGCTTATCCTTCCGCCGGGCTGGTGCAGGGCGCCGACGGCAATCTCTATGGCACCACACCCGACGGCGGAACGAGCGGCTACGGCACCGTCTTCAAAATGAAGACCAGCGGCGCGCTGACCACTTTGCTCTCCTTCGATGGCTCCGATGGCGGCTATCCCCAAGCCGGCCTGGCGCAGGGCGCCGACGGCAATTTCTATGGCACCACATCCGAGGGCGGAGCCAACGGCGACGGCACGGTCTTCAAAATCACCCCCAATGGGGCGCTGACCACTTTGTATTCCTTCGGCGCAATCAAGGGCACCAATGATGTCGCGCTGGATGGTTCTAATCCCAGCGCCCCTTTGGTGCAAGGCAGCGACGGCAATTTCTACGGCACGACAGAATCCGGCGGAAGTTACGACTACTACGGCACGGTCTTCAAAATAACCACCAACGGCGCGCTGACCACGTTGCTCTCCTTCGATTTCACCGATGGCGGCTATCCTCAAGCTGGGCTGGCGCAGGGCGCCGACGGCTTTTTCTATGGCACCACATCCGCCGGCGGAGCCAACTACTCCGGCACGGTCTTCAAAATGACGACCAATGGCGCGCTGACCACACTGTACTCCTTCGATTACTCCGATGGCGGTTCTCCCCAAGCCGGGCTGATACAGGGCGCCGACGGCTATTTCTATGGCACCACATCCAGCGGCGGAGCCTATTTCAATGGCGCGGAATCCGTTTACGCCAATGGCACGGTCTTCAAAATGACAACCAATGGCATGCTGACTACCTTGCTTTCCCTGGAGGGCACCAATGGCAGCTCCCCCCAATGCGGCCTGCTGCAGGGCGCCGACGGCAATTTCTATGGCACGACCACTTCCGGCGGCGGGGGCTTCAATGGCTCGGGCTCCAGTGGCGATGGGATTGTCTTTCGCATCGGCGCGGCTCCCACGACGGCGCCGGCGGCGATCATCGCGCAACCCGCCGGCCGGATCGTGCCCCTCAACGGCACGGCGGTCTTCAGCGTCACCGCCGGAGGCGCCGCCCCGTTAAGCTACTCCTGGGAGCTCAACGGCGTGCCGATCGCCGGGGCCGCCGCCAGCACCTACACCACCAACAACGTCCCCTTGCCCGCTTCCGGCGGCCAGTTTAGATGCGTGATCAGCAACGCCTATGGTTCGGTCACCTCTTCCAACGCAACCCTCACCGTCTTCAACGGCTCGGGGCCATTGTATTCTTTCAATGGACCGGACGGGGGCAATTCTTCTGCCCCGCTAATCCAGGGCCCCAACGGCAATCTCTATGGCACAACAGCTTACGGTGGAACCAACGGCCAGGGCGAAATCTTCAGCCTCACGGCCAATGGCACTCTCTCAATTCTGGCTTCATTCACAGATTATTTGAATGGCAGTTATCCTCAGGCCGGGCTTGTCCAGGGTGCCGACGGCAATTTCTATGGCACCACCTCCGGCGGCGGAGCGAACGGCTACGGCACCGTTTTCAGAATGACGCCCACTGGCACTCTGACCACTTTGCACTCCTTCGATTACTCCGATGGCTATTCTCCTGTGGCCGGGCTGGTGCAGGGCGCCGACGGCAATTTCTATGGCACGACAGAGTATGGCGGTTACGGCTACTATGGCACGGTATTCAAGATAACCACCAACGGGGCGCTGACCACTTTGCTCTCCTTCGATAACTCCAATGGCGGTGATCCCGAGGCTGTGCTGGTGCAGGGCGCCGACGGCTATTTCTATGGCACCACATCCGCCGGCGGCACCGACGGCTACGGCACGGTCTTCAAAATGAAGACCAACGGGGCGCTGACCACTTTGCTCTCCTTCAATTATTCCGATGGCGCTTATCCTTACGCCGGACTGGTGCAGGGCGCCAACGGCTATTTCTATGGCGCCACAGCCGACGGCGGAACCAACGGCTACGGCACGGTTTTCAAAATGACGACCAATGGCGCTCTCACCACTTTGCTCTCCTTCGATTACTCCAATGGCGGTTATCCTTACGCCGCGCTGGTTCAGGGCGCCGACGGCAATTTCTATGGCACGACAGAATCCGGCGGAACCAACGGCGACGGCACGGTGTTCAAAATGACGCCCAATGGCGCATTTAGCAGCCTGTTCTCCTTTCAGGCCACCAACGGCCTCTATCCCCAAGCCGCGCTGCTGCAGGCCAGTGATGGCAGTTTCTACAGCACGACCACCTATGGCGGTGTGGGTTTCGATGGCTCGTACCAAAGCGGCAACGGCACGGTTTTCCGTCTGCTCGGCGCGCCCGCGGCGGCGCCGCTGATCAGCGCCCAACCCCTCAGCCAAACTGTTTTGGTCGGCGGCGCCGCGACCTTCAACGTGACCGCCTCAGGCTCGCCCACTTTGTTCTACTTCTGGAGCCGGAACGGCGTCCCCATAGCCGGGGCCAACACCAACAGCTACACCACCAATAATGTCCAGTTGACCGATAGTGGTGCGCTGTTCAGTTGCCTGGTCAGCAACGCCTACGGCACCAACCTCAGCTCCAATGCGACTCTGACAGTCACCGTGACCCTTCCGCCCACCAACCTCGTGCAGAATGGCGGCTTCGAACTGGGCACCTTCGCCGATTGGACGACCAGTGGAAACTTTGACGACTGCGCCGTGACTGCCAATGCGCCCTATGTCCACTCGGGTGAGTACGGAGCGCAACTCGGCCCGGTGGGATCCCTCGGTTACCTCTCCCAGACCCTCGCCACAACCGTCGGACAGCAGTACCTGGTTTCTTGCTGGCTCTATTGCGACGCATTAATTCCCAATGAGTTCTCCGTCTCCTGGAATGGCGCCACCCTCTTCGATCAGGTGAATATTGGTGCCACCTCCTGGACCAACCTTCAATTCCAGGCCGGCGCCACGCTCGCCAATACGGTGCTCACCTTTGGGTTCCGCGATGATCTAAGCTACTTTGGCCTGGACGATATCTCTGTTTACCCGTTGCTGCCGCCCCAGCCTCAAGCTCCGGCGTGGACCAACGGCACGATCCGATTTAGTTGGGGCACGCAGGCGGGGCAGACCTACCAGGTCCAATACACCACCAATTTGGCCCAAATCCAGTGGACCGATTTGGGCGGCCTTCTTTCCCCCACCAACTCCTCCATCACAGTCACCGATGTCACCACCGCCTCCAGCGCCCGCTTCTATCGCATCATCCTGGATCCCTGAGCCGGTGGAGATCAACTCAAGCGCACCGGCATCCGGCGGCCTCCCCAGCAGCCGGGCTGGCTTTCAAAGTGGCCGGCGATTTCAAATCCGCACCCGTCGCAGCGATTGCCCCGGAGATGCCACTCGCCCAGCGCAAACCAATCGCGCCCGATCAGTCGTTGACCGCAGCCCGGACACCACGTGCTGCTGCCCTCGCGGTCATGGACATTGCCGGTGTAAACGTAGCGCAGCCCTTTCGCCCGCGCGATGGCGCGCGCCCGCGTGAGCGTCGCCGCCGGCGTGGGAGGTTGATCGAGCATCTTGTAATCGGGATGAAACGCCGTGAAATGCCACGGCACGTCGGGACCCAGGTTGGCGGCAAACCAGTCCGACGCCTTTTCGATTTCCGCCTCGCTGTCGTTCTCGCCGGGGATCAGCAGCGTGGTCACCTCCAACCAGACGCCGGTCTGGCGCCGCAAATACTTTAAAGTCTCCAGCACCGGCGCCAGTTGGCCGTAGCATTGGCGGTGATAAAACTCCTCCGTGAATCCCTTCAAATCCACATTCGCCGCGTCCATGTGACGGTAGAATTCGGGCCGCGAATCCTCGGTCATGTAACCCGCCGTGACCGCCACCGCCGCCACCCCGGCCGCCCGGCAGGCGTCGGCCGCGTCCATGGCGTATTCGGCAAAGATCACCGGGTCATTGTAGGTGAAGGCGACGGACCGGCAGCCCAAACGCCGCGCGGCCGCGGCGATGCGCTCCGACGACGCCTCCTCGGCCAGCCGGTCAAACTCGCGCGCTTTGCTGATGTCCCAGTTTTGACAGAAACGGCAGCCCAGATTGCAGCCCGCCGTGCCGAACGAAAGCACGCTGCTGCCCGGATAGAAATGGTACAACGGCTTCTTCTCGATGGGATCAATGCAGAAGCCACTGCTGCGGCCATAGGTCGTGAGCACCATCCGGCCTTCCACGTTTTGGCGCACAAAGCAGAACCCGCGCTGACCGGCTTGAAGTTTGCACAGCCGCGGACAAACCAGGCAGACAATGCGTCCGTCGGGCAGCGGTTTCCACCACAGGGCCGGATAATTGGATGGAGCCGCGCCCATGCTTTTTATGCAGCCTGCTCTTCAAAGTGATCCACCTCAAAGCGCTGCAGCAGCACCGGTTCGTCCGCCCCGATCCATCCCTTCTTCCGGGCAATACTCAACTGCTGCGCGGCCGTCTTGATCTCCGCGATGCCCGGCAGCAGCAGGCCGCGGCGGCCGTCCTGAGTGGAAACCACCACGCCGTAGCGCGCGGGATCCAGTTCGCCGGCCGAAGAAATCCTCTCCATCGAGTGCAGCACGCTCACCTCAAAACGCAGGTTGGCAAGCTCCTCCGCTTCCACCGGTGGAAAGCGCGAGTCCCGAAACGCCGCCACGCGCGCGCTGCGCCAGGTTTCAGCAACCAGGTTGGAGCAGGCTGCAAGCACCGTCCCGGCGCATCCGCGCAACTCTCCGCTCCGCTCGCGCACCGTCACAAAAACCCCGTGTTGCGTGTTGAGATACGCACCAGCGGCCGCGGGCGCAAGCCCGGAACCGCCGCGTAGCGCCGCGGTCACGGATTGGCGGGCCACACCGGGCAGGATTGCCCCCTCGCGGCTGGCGGTGTGAACGGGAGCCGCCGGCAGTTCGGCCGGAGTTGATTCTTCCGCGAAGAGGATCGCCACGCCGTAGCCAACCCCGAACGGCCCTTCGTAATTGAGAACCTTGTGGCCAGTGGCCCTCCAATCCACCGCCGCCGCCGCGACCAATGTGGAGTCCACCGCGTCTTCCGCCGCCAGTTCCCGCAGTTCCGGATCCATCTTCCCAACCCCATGGTAATCGCCCGCGCGGATGAGACCAATGAAAGTCTCATCGAATTGACGGGCCTGGGGATGAAAACCGCACGGAGCGCCCGGCGTCAAACGATGACTCATGTCACCACTGGCGACAATGGCGATGCGGCGATGGCAGGCCTGGGCGCCGGCGGCGATGGCTTCCCCCAGGGGACTCACTCCGCCGTCCTCAGGATAATTGAGACCGAACACAAGGGTGGGTCCAGCCCAGCCCGCCTCGGCCAGAAACCAAAGCGGCACCAGCGCGCCGTGATCGAGTGTTTGGTCGTCAATCATCCACGTGGCCAGATCCCGCGTCTTGGCCTCGGTGACGATCGCGCGGCCCAGCGGCCCGTCGTTGGGAAGACTCACCCGCGCGTCCGGCGCGTTAAACTGAGCCAGCGAGCCTTGGAGTGGTTCCCCGGCCCAGAGGCCGAAGGCTCGCCGCCGGCGCGGCGAGTGCGGCGAAATCAACACCACCGTCTCCGGTCGAAATCTCATCACACACGCCGCCGCCTCGCGCATCGCCTGGCCGCTCGCCTGCGCCGCCGCGCCTCTCTTGCCGCCAACCTCAGGCACAAGGATGGGCGCGTGCGGCATCAACACCGCGCACACCACCGTTGCCGTTTGATTTTCCCGCGACAGCTCTGCCGGCTTCCCGGCGGCCGGCTTGGACAAAATGTTTGTTGCCATAAAATCCTCCGAATCACTCCGGCGATGCCCATCGTTCCACCTTCAACTCTCCCAAAAGCGCCGCCCTGGGCGCTGTGGACCTGATTCTCGAAGCTCCTATTGCCTTTGATACGTTCCCATCAATTGTCCTTCGGCCAGAATGTGGCCCTCCATCGCCTTGAGCAAATCCTTTTTCGTCAGGCCGGCCTTCAGTTCGGGCTTCACGTCCAGGGCGTAGAGCTTGAAAAAGTAGCGGTGTGCCTTGCCGGGCGGCGGAGCCGGTCCGCCGTAGCCGGTGCGCTTGAAATCGTTCACACCCTGCTTCGCCCCGTTGGCCAGCTCCGGCGATTTCGGCGCCCCTTCGGCCAGGCCGGCGGTGGCCGGCGGCAGGTCGTAAATCACCCAATGCACCCATGTGCCCATCGGCGCGTCGGGATCGTCGCATATCAGCGCCAGGCTTTTCGCCGCGGGCGGCACACCCGACCATTGCAACGCGGGCGAAAGATTCTGGTCCTCGAACGCGTGCTTCTGGGGAATCGGCTGGCCTTCGGCAAAGGCGGTGGTGGCAAGTTTCATAGTGGCTCCGTTGGTTGGGGGATTTTCCGCGCAGCAGGCCGTGCTCACGCCGGCCAGCAACGCCGCGGCGAAAAGCATTTTGGCTCCCGCGCTCATCTGAGCACTTTACCCCGGCGCAACGGAATGCAAAGCGAAAAGTAATGCGTCAGTGACGGCGGGGTGCGGAAGGGTAGGGTCGCCTCGCCGAGGCGACCGCTATAGCCAACACCCCCGGACGGCTCGGCGAGCCGTCCCTACCAACCGTGACTGACGCATTAAAGCGAAAACTCCTGATCCCCTTACCATCCGAAGAACCGATAGGGGTCATCCCATTCGGCGGGCCGGGTGAGGTACAGGCCGTCGAGCCAGCGGCCGACGCCCGGGTCCGGGATCGGCTCCAGGCGCACATCGGCCAGCCAGAGCCGGCCGGTCCCGGTGAACCAGATTTGGAACTTGGTCCCTTTGGCCGCTGTGTCCTTGGCTTTGAGCACGAAGGTGTTCGTCTGCCACTCCGCTTTGGGCTCCAGGTTCTGGTGGTCGAACAGCGCCTGCCAGTTGGCTGTATTCTGCACGGTCCAAGTCACCTCCCGGCTCGTCAGACCCTCGCCTCGGGTTCGCAGCGACAGCCGATACCACTGGCCGCCTTGGATGGGCAGATCATGTTGGGCGATCATGACCTCGGGCGCCTTGGCCCCAGCCACGACGGGCGGCACCGTGATGATCTGGGTCCAACCGCCTTGCAGCCCGGGCAGAGCCTCCCGCGCGCAAGTGGCCTCTTTGGCGCTCGCAGTGAACTCCCATTCGCCAGCCAGGCCGTCGCCGTTGCCCTTGGCGCTGAAATCCCCATTCCTTACCACCGACGCCCCCTTGGACGCGCCTGCCGCGTCGCCGAACCTCTCCAACAGCGGCGTCGAGCCGGACACGCCCAGGTTTCCCAGCAACCGGCTCACCGCGAAGGAGGTCCGCTCAAAGGTGCGGCGCAGGTTGAATTGCTCCGGACCGTGGTTGCAGTACCACGACGCCAGGCCGGCCTCGAAGTTCCCATTTTTGAACAGGTTCAAATCCGGCGCCGCGGTGGCCGCTGCCGCCGGGTCCCCGATCGGGACGTATGATCCCTGGTACAGCCGCACCCGGTTGACTTGGAACTTGGCGCCTTCACCCGATCCGTTCAGATAAGCCTGCCAGCCCTCCGGATATGCCTTGTCCACCGCGAACGTGAGATGCAACTCGCTCCAATCGCCCGGGCTGACTGTAGTGTCCGGTCCCCGCACCGCCCGGTCATACGGCTGGCCCGCGCGCTCCACCTCCAGCCGCACCACCGCCGGGCCGCCGAGGGCCTTCACGCAGGCTGCGAAGGTGTAAGTTTTGCCGATCTGGCCTGCCGGCACCTTCTGCCCAAACTGGGCATAAACCAGACTGCCCAACGACACCAAGGCGCTCTTCTTCTGCTCCCCGGCGTTGTCCTCGGCCACACTAAGCGAACTCAACGCCCCCATCACTTTGCTCACTTCGAACGGCGGGAGTTGGCAGAAGACGACGTTGTCCGTCGTTGCCAGCACCCCGTCGCCATAGGCCGTCGCGCCCCCCGCCACCAGGGGCAGCTTGCGCGGGTCGCGGTTATGAACGTCCGCGGGCGACACCCCGGCCAGCGGCGAATGGGCGCCCAATGGTGGGAAGAAGGCGGCGATATGCTCGGCGGGCGGCATCGTCACCTTCATTGGCAGGAACGAGTTGGCCTCCGCTTGGTCCAGTCCCAGGGCCAGGACGCGGCCGCCCATCTTCACCCACTCGCCGATGGCTGCGGCCTGGGCTGCAAGTTCACGGCCCCCGCCCGGCCCTGCCACCAGCACCTGGTCCGCCGCTGGCGGCTCGCCTTTCAATGGCGCCGCTTCAATCCCGCAGGCCTCCAGCCAGGCCAGGCCCGCCGGTTCTCCGGCATAAATTGCCGTGCGCCGCGGGGCTGGCTGCCAGGCATCAACATATCGGAGGATGTTGCCCGCCAACGTCTCTGCCGCCGGGTCGCTCTCGGTCCGCCCGGTCACGTCCATCTGGCAGAAAAGAACCAGCCCCCGGCCCTCGTGGTATTCCAGCAGCGGGCTGTACTGGAGGGCGTAGCCGCCGTCAACTATTGGCAGAAAATCTCCCCGCGGCGGCTTCTCAATCAGCACCGAGGCTGTGTTGCCCCAGTTGCCGCAGCGCCACAGCCGCGTGACTTCCAATCCGCACCAGCGCACCGTCGGCGCCCCGTTGTACTGCGGACTCAACGTATAAGTCAGGGTGGGAGAGAGCAACGTGGAAGCGCCCCGCCAGTCGCGCAGGTTTTCGCTCTTCAGGCCGGCCAGCAGCGGGCTGTCCGGCACGCGCGGCCAGACCTGCCGCAGTCCGTATTCCTCGACTCTGAAGCCAAGCCGCTTCTCGAGCGCCTCGGCCGTTTGCTCGAACACAACCACCTTCAGCCCGTCGCGCACCGCCTTGAGATCAGGCGCCGGGCCGTCCGCAGTCAGGGCGCCCTTGCCGATCAGGAGCACCTCGAAGCCCGAAAGGTCCGTGGTCGCGCTCACCGGCTGGCAGGTGACGCCAAGTTGGGACAGCAACTCGGTCGTCTGGCCGGGCGGGTCGAAGAGCGCGATCTTCGATACTGGGCGTGGCGGCGCCGCGCGCGGGATCACCTGCAGGGCGAAGATGTCTTCCTGCCTCTCTCCGGTGCTGAACTTGAAGCTCGCACTGATCTCATAGTCGCCCGGCGCCAAGTCCGGCGGCAGCTTCACTCGCACCGGGACGCGCTCCTGGTCGCCGGTTGGTATGACAATCTGTTTGGCGCCAACAACCGTTGAGACCAGGTGCGCCGACCATGAGGCCTCGCAACTCACTGTCTGGCGGGAATTGTTGATCACAATAAGCTGCTTCTCGATGGTTTCGCCGGGGTAAAATGTGTGGTCCTTGGTCGTCAAGTGCTCCGCCTTGCCCGCAATCCAGGCCAGCAGCGGCATGTTATTCCGGAGCAACGACGCGGCCGTGGGCGTGGCCACCCAGTCGGACCGCTGGTAAGCCAGGTCGAACCGGGCGTACGTCCGGTCAATGAAGTCCGGGCTGTAGCCCGGCTGCTGCAGGTTGTCCCAGTCCACGGGAAGTTCCTGGCGGCGGGGTTGGAACCCGTCGCGCAATTTCCAGAAGCGGTCGTGCTCCCAGGGCGAGTTGCCCGACAGGCCCCATGCGCGGAACGCCCGCCAGATGTCCGTCGTGTAAGCCGCTTGCACCGGCTGCAGCTCGTCCAACCTCGCGTCGCCCACCGGGTAAGGGTAATCCCAGCGGTACCAGGCCCGCCCCTGGCGGAACTGCTCCGCCTCCCACCGCAGATTGCGCTTCTCCCGGTCACTGATCTGGTAAGCCGCGTCGCCCAGGAACTGCGCGTTCCATTCGGCGATGCAATACTCCCACGGCACCGCGGCGCTGCCGAACTCCCGCTGGCCGTTGTACCAGCCGCGGTACATGGTCCAGTCCCAGCCAAACGGCGCGCCGTACTCAACCAGCATCAGCGGTTTGACCCCTGCCGTTGACCAATGCTCGAACCAGTCGTCCAGCTCCTGGATCGGCACGAAGTTAGGGTAGAAATTGAGCGTGTACATCGCGCTCAGGTTGCCCGAGGAGTGATGATAGACGATTCGCGCGGGGTCCAGCCGCTTGACGATGGCTTCGCAGCGCAACGCCAGCCTGGCATTGTTGCCGGCCCACCCTTCCCCCCGGTCATCGCTCAACCCGTCTATCATCTGGGGGTTCGTATCCTCGTTGTAACCGGTGGCATTGTGGCTCATCGCGTAAGCCACCACCGAGGGATGGCTGCCCGCCACGCCCGCGTAAAACGCCGCGTGGCGCGCGTAGCCGTTGGTTTGGTCGGCCTCTGGCGTCTTCCAATCATACGCGCTGAAGTGCGGCTGCGACAACGCCACCAGCATCCCTGTGTCGTCCGCCGCGCGCAGGATTTCCGCAAAGCTCAGGTGCGAGCCAGGCTCGCAGTCGTAGTTGTGCGTGTAAACAAAGTTGATCCCAAAACTCCTCAGGCGCAACAGGCTCTCTTTGGCCCCCGCGTAGGTCGCCGCCGCCGCCCCCACTTCGGCGTTGTCCAGGGGCACCAACGACAAGTACAATCGAGTGCCGTTCAGGTAGAAGTCGCGGCCCTGGATCCAAAACTCCCTGAACCCGAACCGAACCGGCACCGCCATGTCCAACACCTTGCCCCCGCTGTCCAGGAGCGACACTTCGGCTTCATACTGGTTTTGGGGTGTGATGATGTCCCACAGCTTCGGCGGCTTCCACGACGCCGTGAACATCGCGCGACCCTCCTCGCCCCCAACGAAGGTCGGGCCGGTGAACTCCGCCACCTGGCGGCCCTGATCCCGGACCCTTGCCCGCAGCCTGTAGCGTCCCTCGGCTGCGGCTCCCTGCAGCCCGGCCCCGAACGTGATCTCGCCCCGGCGGAACGACGTGTCAATCTTCACGTCGGAGAGTCGCGCTCCAGCCGGCTCACTGATCAGCCATACATCGCCGCACAAGCCGCGGCGTTCGACTGCGCCCCTCTTCTCTTTGCCGGTGTTGGTGTCGCTATAGGACTCCATCACCGCTTTGAGCGGCATCGCCACCACCAGCAGGCTGAGCACATGCGTGGCCCCCGCACGGACCGCGGAGGAGAGGTCCACCTGGCCGCCCGGGAAGCGAATCTCCCCCGCCTTCCGGCCGTCAACATAAACTGCCGCGTAGGAATTCAGGTACTCCACATCCAGGGCAATGCGCCGCCCGGTCCAATTCTTCGGGATGGTGATCGTGCGTTCGTACCAGGCGCTCTGGACCTGGCTCAGATCCGTCTTCTTCCAGCTCGGGTCCGGGTAGAGCGTCTGATAGTCGCTCTGCATGTAGTCCTGGATGCCGGGCCAGCAGGCCGGCACCTTATAGTAACCCCAGGCCGCAACGGGCGCTTGGAGGGCGTTTTCCGCTGCCGGCTGCCAGCGCCACAGCCCGTTGATGCAAAGGCGTTCACGGGTGGAGGTCGTTTCCCGGCGGGACTTGGCCGGGTTCCACACCGCTCTAACGCCCGGCGGCAACACCATGCCGGATTGCTCTTGCCCCGCCGTCAAGCAGGGCAGTGCGAGCATCCCTAAAGCGGCCGCCAACAGCATGGCGGACCAGAGCTTCGAGCTGGGGCGTCCGGCCAAGGGGAACCCGGAGGACAGATGCGTGTTCTCGGTTGTCACAACTCGTTCCTCGACGTCTCCAGTGGAAAAACCAGCAGCATCTCTCATGGCGCGGCACAGCATGGTTCTACAGTCCCAAGCGACTTTGCATTTCATCGCCGCCCTTTTCTGTGGATCTTAACGGCTCCCTAACGCCTTCTAACGGCAATTCTAACGGGTCAAACCTCAAAAATCCCCAATGTTTACGCCGACCCTAACGCCCTAACGGCTCCAGACCCCCAAAGGTCTCCCTCCCGCCCCAAACCGGCGTCCGTCAGTCGCCCGCTGGTTTTCCGTCAACGGTAAAGGTGCTCCACCATAGGAGTGTTTTCGCCGTACCCGTGCCCGTGGTCTCGGACGCTGTATTAAATTGATTTGTCGTGATGAAGATAGTGCTGCCGTCAACCCGGGAAATATTTCCGCCACTCTTGTTGTGCAGCGGGCCGACTCCCTCGCCGCCAGGCGGGGTGGAAACCGGGGTGGACGGCGTATTTGAGCCGTCGTTGAACTCGAACACGCCACTCCCCGGGGGATACTCGTCAGGCTCCCAAAAGAGGTAGCAGGCCGAGCTCCAGATTTGGCCCAGTTTTGTGAATTGAGCCGGGCTGTCCTGCGTGGGAAAACCACAGGAGGCGCCATTCATCACATAGCTACAAAGCGTGTTGGCGCGCAGGTTATAAGCATACTGGCCCGAATAGATCGTTATATCCACCGGGCAGAGATAGTTTTTTGAATTGCCTACATATTGCCACCACGCTCCTCCTCCAACTCCCCGGTCGGGGCCATAGGCGATGCTCGGATTGCCCAGCCAAGGCGCTATGGTTATATTCGGTATTGTCCCGTTGGCCGTATAAAGCCAGCCAAACGCATCCGCGCCAGTTGAGTCCGTGACCGTGCCGCCGCCATCCCAGTTGCAAAAGGCCATCCAATCCCTGTTGTCGCCGCAGTACATGATTCCAGCGATCCCCAGTTGCTTTTGGTTGTTGATGCATTGCGTCTTGAGGGCTTGTTGCTTGGCCGAAGCCAGCGCCGGCAGCAACAAGGCCGCCAGGATCGCAATAATCGCGATCACCACCAACAATTCGATCAGCGTAAAGGCCAGGCCTCGTGCCCCTGGCCCTTTAGCTCCGGTGTGGGTCATTTCATTCATTGATTGCATAAAATCATTCCAGTCAATCTTTGAAATTATCACGCAGGCGGGGCGTTGCCGCCCCGGCTGCGCGCGACCTTCAAAGTCAATCCCCTTACAACCTTAATCGGTCAATTCGCCGGTCCTCTTAACCGGAAGAACTGCTGCTTATTCGTCATCGTTATCGTCACTGGCGAGGGATCCGCGATGTCCACCCAGGTTCCACCCAGATTCGTCGTGGTTTGGAGCACTCCCTCAGTCCAGGTGAATGTTATGGTCGTCGCTGTATTTGTCGCCGACAACGTCAGGTCGCTCACTGTGGGCGCATAGCTGACCAATTGTAGCTGGGCGCCGTTGAACGCCCCCGCACCACCGAATGTCACCGCCAGCGTCCCGCCGGCAACTTGAACATTCGTGAACAACGCGGAGTTGTCACCCGGCGCAAAATAGGTGTCCGTGGTGTTCACAGTTGATGCCGTCTGAGTGCCGTTTGTGGCATCCACATTGATATTATCGCTCTCGCTGGTGAATCCCCCGTTGACCCCGAGGATCAGCAGGTTATAAGTGCCATCCGGCACCCCGGTGAACGTCAGGGTGGTTGGAATATACAGGAATTGATCCAGCAGGGTTGAGAGGCTGCCGGAAGCGGCCGGCACGATCAAGGTCGAGTCATCCTGTCCATACACGGTGGCGTAAATGCCCGAGTCGGTCACGCCATCGGACTCCAAGTCGGTCACGGTGGAGAAAGTGGCGCTCGCAAACGCTCCCGCATTGTTCACAAACGCGTTCCAATACGTTCCAGTCCCCAGGACTCCGGGGCCGCTATAGCTGCCGCCGCCGCTCGTGGAAGTGGCGAAGCTCAGGGTATCATTGGTCACTTGCAGGTTCAAGGTCCACAGACCGGTGGGAATCGGAGTCACCGCAAGGGATCCCTGGCCGCTGGTGCTCACAGCCACACTGTTGCTCGCCACAACTTCATAATACAACGCATTAGTCACCGTGGCGTTACTAATGGTCAGCGTGGCATTAGTCGGGCTGCTGTAATTTTGGTTGCTCGGAACATTGGTAAACGGGCCGCCGCTGCTGGTGGAACACTTCCATTGGTAGCTGATGGGCGAGGTGCCCCCGGCGGTGCCGTCGAACGTGAACGACTCTCCACCAAACACCGACGCGGTCGGCAGCGCGGTCGGCGCCGTCGCCGGCGCGGTCTTGGAGTTGATGGAAGTCAGGAATATTTGCTGCACTTCATTCGCGCTCAAAGCCTTTTGATACAGCGCCACTTCCGCGATGGAGCCGTTGAAGGTGCGGCCGCTCGTCTGCTGCGTATCCGCGCCAATATAAATGGTGTTCGTGCTGAAGGTTTCCAAGGTGTTGGCAAGGGCCTTGGTGCTTTGAAAATAGTTGGTCGTGTTCGGACTCACGGTGGTGTCCACAAAGTACAGGTAAGCGGTCACGTTGCTGGGTGTGACGACATAAGCCACCAACGACCAATCACCAACCACAGGAAATAGACCGGAATTCCAGCTCCAAGTGGCTGAAGAGTTGTTGTCCCATGTAAATCCCAAGCAAGGCATTTTATTCCCATTTGGATTCAGCGTCCCATTGAACCCAAAGCCGGCCGCATCGGAGCCGTTGCGGTTAAAGAACAGGCCCGTGGACGCGTTCTGGGCTGCGGCGGGGTTGATCCACGCCAAAAATGTGACATTGGTTGAGGTCAGATTCAATGGGGGCACCGTCAGGTACCCGTTCGGCAGGGCCGAATAGGGCTGCGCCGCAACTTCGCTCGAACTGAAGCCTGGATACACCGGCGGCGTCGGGCCGGTGGCGCCGTCCGACATTTCGTTACCGTAGGTGGCGAAGAAGCCGTTCCCTGAATAATCATAAGCCACCACTGCCGGCGGAGCG
The DNA here is from genome assembly GCA_049522055.1 of Verrucomicrobiota bacterium. Classification (GTDB taxonomy): domain Bacteria; phylum Verrucomicrobiota; class Verrucomicrobiia; order Limisphaerales; family Palsa-1400; genus JBEKOF01. Next base: position 25,808 of record JBEKOF010000015.1, read on the forward strand.
CTTTGTGGATTGGCCGTTTCCTGCAAGCGCCAATAAGCCCACGGACCGTTGGTCAGTTCCACGTAGGGCACATTTTGGATGGGGCTTGTTGAAGTCGGAAGCGCCGGCGGGGTCAGCAGCGTCAGCGTGCCAACTTGAATCGAGCTGTCATTTGCCGATCCCTGCGAGCTCGTCGCCACCAACTGGTAGGTGCCGCTCAATTGCACATTGGTCAAGTTCAGCGTGGTATTGGTCGCGCTCGGATTCTGTGTGCTCGGTATGTTCGCGTAGCCGCTGCCCGTATTGACCTGCCACTGATAGGTAATGGGCGTCGTGCCCACAAAGCTCGTATCCGAAAATGACAGCGTGGCGCCCACGTACGTCTGCACGCTGGCCGGTGTCACGCCAGTGGAACTGGCTGGCGCCTGCGCTGCGTTGACCACTAGGGCGATGGGCCCGTTGGTGGCCGATCCGGCGGCATTGCTCACGATGAACTGAAAATCAAGCGTCCCGACGTCTGTATTCGGCGGGGTTATTGTCAGCGTCAAGTTTGTCGCGTTGGGGATATTCACCCATGTCCCGCCTAAAGCGCCCGACAGGTCGCTGTTCGTCTGCCACTGATACGTCAGTGTGCCCGGACCGGACGCCGTGTCGGACAACAAGATCGGGGACAGAGCATAGCAAGGATTGGGAGAGGCCGTCGCCGCGCCCGCCGAGGGATAACCCGCAAGAGTCAAGCCCACATCAAAGGTGGCGCTGTCGGCCACCGTCGGGTAGTAGGTCACCGCCCCGCCGCCGGGTGGTATCTCGCAAATCGCCCCTCCCGCATAAGGTGTGCCGGTCGCATACGCCATGTCGTCATAGCCGGTGCTAAAAATCGTCCAGGCATAAACCGTGTTTGGCAGCAGACTGATTCCGTAAAAACCAGTCAGATCAACCCAGTCGGCCCCGGTGTTGACTGTCCCCGCAAGCTGGCCAACCGTATTGGTATAGATAGGCGTGGCGGTGGTCGCCCCGGTGCCGCTTAACTCATAGAGGGAGATGATCCATCCTGGGTCCAGCGTGGTATCGGCCCCGCCGGCATACCCGACCGGACTCCCGCCGCCAAATTTCAGCGCCAGGCTCGACAGCGTATAGCCACCGGGGTTGGATCCGGTCGTAAAGGAACTGCCCACATATCCCGTGCTGCTGTGACTGCCAATGGCCGTATTATCGTAAAAAGCATTCAGCGGGCCGGGGCCGTTCAATGCCGTTGTGTCCCCGGTCGTCAGCAACTGGGCCGCGTCGGCGGGACCAGGCGTCGGTGCGGTGGAACCCAAATCTACCCCTCCCAAGGGCAGAACGATGGGTGTCAATCCCACATCAAACGTGGCGCTGTCGGCCACAGTCGGGTAGTAGGTAACAGCCCCGCCGCCGGGTGGTATCTCGCAAATCGCCCCGCCCGCATAAGGCGTGCCGGTGGCATAGGCCATGTCGTCATAGCCGCTGCTAAAAATGGTCCACGCATAAACGGTGCTTGGCAGCAGTTTCTGACTGAAACCAGTAATTTTAACCCAGTCTCCCCCGGTGTTGGCTTTCCCAGCAAGCTGGCCAACCGTATTGGTATAAAGCCCCGTTGCGTTGGTGTTCCCTGTGCCGCTCAACTGATAGATGCTGATGATCCACCCCGGATCCAGCGTGGTATCGGCCCCGCCCGCATAACCCACCGGCTGCCCGCCGCCAAATTTCAGGGCCAGACTGCCCATCACATACCCGCCGGGATTGCCTCCAGTGGTAAAGGAACTGCCCACATATCCGGTGCTGCTATGAGTTCCAATGGCCGTATTGTCGTAAAAAGCATTCAGCGGGCCGGGGCCGTTCAACGCCGTCGTGTCCCCGGTGGTCAGCAACTGCGCCACGTCGGACGAGCCCGGCGTCGGTGCGGTGGAACCCAAGTCAGCCCCTCCCAACTGCGGCGTGCCCACCGCCAACCCCACATCAAACGTCGCGCTGGCGTTGTCCGGGGCGTAGGTCACAAGCCCGCCGGCGGGCGGAATCTGGCAAATCGCCCCGCCCGTATAAGGCTTGTTGGTCGCCCAGCCCATGTCGTCATAGCCGCTGCTAAGAATCGTCCAGGCATAAACGGTGTTTGCCAGCAGTTTTTGACTGAAACCAGTAATCTGGATCCAGTCTCCCCCGGTGTTGGCTGTCCCCGCAAGCGTCCCCACAGTGTTGGTATAAATCCCCGTTGCGTTGGTGTTCCCTGTGCCGCTCAACTGATAGAGCGTAATGGTCCACCCAGGGTCCAGCGTCGTGTCGGCCCCACCCGCATAACCCACGGGCTGGCCGCCTCCAAATTTCAGCGCCAGACTGGTCATCGTATAGCCGCTGGCATTGGCTCCGGTCGTGAATGAACTGCCCACTGATCCCGCGCTGTCCGTTGTATTATCATAAAAACTGTTGATCGGGCCGGAATCCGGCAACGCAACCGTGTCCCCGGTGGTCAGCAACTGGGAGATGTCATTCGCGCCGGGAGTCGGGGCGGTTTGGCCCAAGTCAGAGCCGCCGAGTTGTTGCGCGCTGGCAACGCTGGCGAATGCTGACAAAGCAACGGTCAATAGTATTCTTTTCATACGTTTTGGGTTCTGGTTTTATGAGTTCAATTGATTGGAACAGGTGATGAATCGCAGCTCCATTGATGTTCTGGGTTCAACCGCTTGACCGGCAAACCTCTTGCCGCCCACATCCATAAAAACCCGGCTCCCCTCCAAACGCCCCGCGCAAACGCGATCACCCTTGCTCAAACGGTTGGATTTCATGCACATACTTTAGCACGCGTTTTTTTCAATGTGAGCAAAATCTGCGTCGTTAAAACTAACGAGGCACTGTCAACGGCCGACGGTGGCCCGAGGTCTCGTTGATGTGGGCAAATTTAGCCACCGCCTGTCCCCGCGAGCGCACATGCAGTTTCTCGTAAATCCGCCGAATATGCGCATTGACCGTCGTAATGCTGATCCCCAGCGTTTCGGCGATCTCTTTGTACAAATCTCCCGATGCCAGCAATTGCAGCACCTCCCGCTCCCGCGGCGTCAAATCCTCCATCCCCCCCGACAAACCAGGCCCACCCGGCGCGCGCCGGAAGGACTGCACCAGCTTGCGCGCAATGTTGCTGCTCATGGGCGATCCTCCCGAATGAATCTCCTTGAGCGCCTCCAGCAACTCCTCCCGCGACGTCCGCTTGAGCAAATATCCGCTCGCCCCTCCCGCCAGCGCGTCGAACAAGTGATCCGAGTCCTCATACACCGTAAGCATCAAAAACTGCGTGTCGGGCATGATCAATTTCAATTGCCGCACACATTCGATGCCGCTCATCGCCGGAAGATTAATGTCCATCAACGCCACCTCGGGCTTGTCGGACGGCAGCCGCACCAGCGCTTTTTCCGCGCTCCCGTAACTGCTCACCACATGAAAGCCGCGCGAACGCTTGATCCAGCCCATGAGTATCTCCCGCGTCTGCTCGTCGTCTTCAACGATGGAAATTCCGATGCTCATGTCATGTGCCGCTATAATAAGCAAATCTAACACCCCGCCCCCCGGATTGCCATCGTCAGTTCTCACTACCGGCCGCGATGCCCTGTCTGCTGTTCAAACCGCGCCGCTTTCATCGGCGCGTCAAATTTCACCGTCGTCCCCGCCCGCGGCGCGCTCTGGATTTCGCACCGCCCGCCGATCTCCTCCAGCCGCAGCTTCATATTGACCAGGCCGTGGCCGCCTCCGATTCGATCCGGGTCCGCGGAAGCCTCGCGCGGGACCAGATTGGGGCTGAACCCCCGCCCGTTGTCCTGCACCGCCAGCGCAAATCCGCTCGCCCCCGGCGTCAGCGCCACCCACACCTCCGTCGCCCCCGAATGTTTGACCACGTTATTCAGCGCCTCCTTGAAGGCGAGAAACAAACCGTGCCGCACTTCCGCCGTCAGCGCCCAGAGCGGCAGCTCTTCGGGCATGTTCAACCGGCACCGAATCCCGGCCGCCCGCAGGTAATCCTGCGCGAATTTTCCAAGGTAATTGGCCAGGCTGTCCAGCGAATCGTGCTGCGGATTGATCGCCCACACAATCTCATCCATCGTCCGCGTCAATTCCCGCGCCGTCCGGCAGATTTGATCCACCTGCGCCGCCGCCTCCGGCGAGCCGCCCAACTCGCTCCGCGCCGATTGGCTGAGCATGGAGATGCGCGTCAGGCTGGCCCCCAGATCGTCGTGGATGTCCTTGGCGATGCGCGTGCGCTCCCGCTCGATGGCCTGCTCCCGTTCCAGCCTTTCCAGTTTGCGCCGCATCCGCCGCCGGGTCGCCACCAACACGCTCCCGCCCAACACCGCCGCCCCGCCCAATCCCGCCAGCGCGCGAAACCACCATGTCTGCCAGAAAAACGGCAGCACCTGCAACGCCAGGGACGCCCCCGTTTCGTTCCAAACCCCGTCATGGTTGCACGCCGTCACCCGAAAAACGTATGGCCCCGGTGGAATGTAGCTGTAGTTGGCCGTCCGTTTCGCACCCACTTCCACCCATCCGCGATCCAAGCCGTCCAGCCGGTACTTGAAACGCACCCGTTCCGGCGCCGCCAAACTCAGTCCGGCATAGTCTAATTCCAAACGGTGCCGTCCCGGCGCTATCTCCACCGCCGCGGTCGTCCCGGCCCGGGCCGCCACCGGTTCATCGTCCACACGGATTTCTTCGATCACCACCGGCGGCGGAAACGGGTTGGTCGTGATATTCTTGGGATCCACCTCCACCAATCCTTTGACCGTCGGAAACAAAAGCCGCCCCCCGGCCGTTTTGCACCCAGCCGGCTGGATGCCCCCGGAGCATTCCAGCGACGGCAGCCCGTCGCTGGAGCCAAACGTCAGGCAATGCAATTGATTCGTCACCCCGTCGGCGCAACCCGCCAGGTCGCTCTTGCTCACCCGGATGATCCCGTTGTGCGAGCTCATCCAAAAAAAGCCCAGCCCGTCATCTTCCACATCGCATATCACATCGTCCGGCAGCCCCTGGCTTTTGCCTATCGCAACGAAACGACCCTCCTTGAAACGATCCAGTCCCCCTCCCGCCGTGCCGATCCATAGCGTGCCATCCTCTTCCAAATGCAGACACTGGACAAAATCACTCGAAAGACCATCGCTCCGCCGAAACTGCCACAGCTTTCCCTCCTTCCAATGCCCCAACCCGCCCCCGGACATCCCAAACCAAACCGTCCCATCCGCCCCCTCGCATATCGCCCGCACATCCGGTGAAAACAACTCAGGACTCCTCCCCAGCCAATTTGTCCGGCCCCCCTCAAATCTCAATAGCCCCTCGCTCGTCCCAACCAACACCCCTTCGTGGAGCGAAACCAGCAAGGCCCCGGCATATAGCTCCCCCAGACCCGGCGGGCACTCGAATCGGCTACCCTTGAGCGCATACACCCCGGTGCCCCAGCTTCCCACCCACACCCCGCCTGGCGCATCCGGCGCCACCGACCAATTGTAGTAGTTGCTCAACCCGTCCTCCGACGTGTAATTCCTCCAATTCCCGTCCCGCAACGAGTACAGCCCCGCCCCCTCCGTTCCCGCCCACAGCGTCCCATCGGCCCCCATGTCCACCGACAACACCGCGCGGCCCTGCCATGCGTCCGGCGGGTTGAGCGTCCTCATGTTCACCAGCCTCAACATCGCCAGCCCGCCATTGCCGGTGCCCACCCACAAATTCCCCTCCCGATCCTCGCACAGCGCGTTGACCCAGTCGCTCGAAAAGCCGTTGGTCCTGCAGAAATGCGACACCTCGTGCCCGGGAGAAATGAGGAAAAACCCGTGATCCGACGTGGCCACCGCCAGAGCGCCCCCTTTCAGCACAATTGTAGCCGGCGATGGTGTCCAATCCCAGGGAACCGTCGCCTCGTCCTCGATCCACTTCTGGTCCTTCCATTCCCGCGCATGCCGGTTCACCACCACAAAAAGGCCCCCATCCGGGGACGCCCAAATGCCTTGCACATACCGATCCGCCGAGGATTCATCAAACATCGGCCTCAACCGGCCCCGCTCCAGCAGCGAAACATCATCGTCCCGCTGAATCCAAAATCCCCCTTTCGGATTCCGCGCCACCGCCAGCAAATGCACCGTCTTGCTCGATGGCCAGGGAATCACAAACCCGTCCTTCACCCGCCCCAGTTCCCCATTTTGATTCAACAACCAAATGTCTCCGTCCGCATCCGGGCAGACCGCGAATATCTTCCCTCTGTGCCACCGCGCCCGTATCGGCACCGCCGTAAACTTACCCTCCTTATACGCCGTCACCTCCCCGTCGTGATGTCCGATCCACAACGTCCCCTCCTCCGCCTCAAACAAGCACGAAACATCGCTGCTCCGCATCACCGGCGTCGTGCTGCTGTTGAACACCGTGAAGCGCACCCCGTCAAATCGCACCAGCCCGCTGCGCGTGCCCAGCCAGAGATAACCGTCCCGCGTTTGCACCACCGACGTCACATTATTCTCCGGCAACCCGTCATCCCCCACCTGCCAGAGACGCGTGAAATAGTTCGGCTGCCCCGCCGCCGCAGACCGGCTCTCCCCTGCCCCGGCCCAAATCGCCAACAAAAGCGCAGGCACAGCCCACCCACCCCCCGGCAAGAGCCAAAAACCCCGCGCGCCGCCCGCTCGTTTGACGATGCACGAAGGCCATTTCCCGGCCACTGGAGGAGGTGTGAACACTTGCGTAGATTCTGTGAACACCAGCCACCCCGCGCAAGCATTATCCCCGATCAGTCACCCGATCGAGTTGACTCAAATTAAAAGACACTGGGGGAGCGAAACTGAGAGGAGGCCAAAAGGGTCGTTGACTCATGGGAAAAAGACACCAGGAATTGGTGTGAATGAACATGAGCAAAGAAC
>JBEKOF010000016.1:0-32592 GCA_049522055.1 Verrucomicrobiota bacterium
CGCGCCGGGCGGCATCGGTCCGAGGCGCGCGGCGTCTCTGAGAAACACGACGTTGCTTCATGACCGAGGTTTTATCACGGCCCGCTGGCAACTAATAGGGGGGACCCTGCTTTACCGCTTACCGCACTTCCACCGTTTCGTCGAACTTCTTGGCAAGGTCGCCCAAGGTTTGGCGGATGTTCGTATCCAAGCCGCGTATTCGCGCGATCGTACGGTAGAACGGGTTCCCTAGCTCGCCGCTCTCGGTCAACGATACGCGGCTGCCGTCAGTTTCGGCGGCGATATCATAAGTCCACATTCCCATGACCTCGCCTCCTTCTTTGGCCATGCTGATGACAAGCCGGCGCGGCGGGATCCGTTCGAGTTGAGTGAAAATCATCTGCCTGCCACCCCACTTAAGCGTAAATCGCGCGATCCGTTTGGTATCCAGACCCGACTTGGTCTCTACCTTGCTGACACTCGAAGACCATTTTGGCATATCCGTCCAGTTGTCGAGCACGGCGAACACTGTCTCAGGTTTCTGCTTCAAATGAACGGAGCGCGTTACCGAGTGTTTTGCTGATTGGAGCAGTCCAAAGACCAGCACTGCGAGGACGGCGAGGATGAAAATGCCAACAATGATCAGAAACCATTTCATAGAGGACTCCTTTTCGTTCTGCTTGGGGATGGGGTGCGTCGTTTGTGCATGTGCGGGCGCGCAATCGCTTCGGTTGCCGCGGCTGCCAGAAGTTCAAGGCCGTCGAGCGCCTTTGTCCTGTCCATCCCTTTGAGCCGCTTTAAGAGCGATCCCACTAATTCCGGGTCGAGGAGCTTTTGCTGTTGTTTCAGCCGGGCTCCCGCATCGGTCAAGCGAAGCTGGATTTGGCGCGCATCGCCGCCATCTCTCCGGCGATTCACATAACCTGCCTGCTCCAGACGGTCCACGTTCAGCGACATGGTTGACGCGGTAACGCCCATGTGCATGGCCAGGGTTCGCAGGTTCGTTGGCTCAACGCCATCCAGGTGATCAAGGATGCTGGCCTGGTTCAGGCTGAGCGTTTTTCGCGCCATTTGATCGCGCACATGGCGGCGATGGCACGCGTAATAGATCCTCGGATAATAATCCAAGAAGGCCGCGATTTTGCTTTGCAGCGTCACAAACTTATGATAAACGCTATGACTTGTTTAGTCAAATTATTTGTTTAATCAAATAATAAATACCGAAAAAGAATCAATCATAGCGCCGGGACGAGCGGAAGGCATTGGGGAGATTACAAGACAATATTACGATAATGGTGTCCCCCCTGCCGCAATTGAACTCCACTGTCATGGGGAAGGCTTCAATGCCATTGACATCCTCCTTCGTTCCGCGCGGCACAACTACGGAGGACAGGGTGGCGGACAAAACTCGGGCCAGCATGGGCGGATATTGGGCGCATCCAGGTGCCAGGGCAATGCGGTTTTGACGGCGGCGTGGGAAAGTGTGAAAGCGGTAAGGAGCATTTAAGGCGTCCCAATTTTCAGAGCAGGAAATTGGAAAGAGCGATTCCTAGAAGTGCCAGCCCGAAAAGAAATGCAAAAACTGCAGGCAGAAACAGGTTCGAAAATGACTTGATGGTCGCATTTTCCGCATCATTCGGGTCATATAGTACTTGGATCGCGGCACCGATGGGATAAGGCTTTCTATTTGAACCCATAGATGAAGTAAAACTGATCATCTTCCCATCCGCTGAGGTGAATTGAACTTGAGGGTCATAAGCCGTCCACTTGGACGGTCGTTCGAAGTCCGTCCGGCTGAGAGGGCGGTTTTCGATATTTCCTTGGGCGTCATAATGTCTCCCTTGTTGAACCTCCCGGTAACCGATTACAAAGCCAGAAACAGTGGTCCATTTGCGCATTTTCGAATACGAACTGCGAACCACCAGAAGTCCACAAAAAATAAGGATCGCCCCCACTATCGAGAAGACTATGGCAAGTCCTGTTCCCATTATCAGAGCTTTCTCATATTGTATTTGTTCTTTGATTTCCCATTTGGATTCCTGCCCACGGCCAGTGTGAGCCTTCCACCTGATTTTCTTCCCGCTCCACAGATTTGCAAGTCAGTTTTCGAGTCCTTTCTCGTGCAGGTGTTGCCGTGCAGGTGTCACTATTTGCACTGGTTGGGACCGGTTCCAGCAGCAGAGGGAAAAGTTTCAAAACAGGCGAAATCGACACAATGAGCACAATAAAGTTGTCCCCCCAACCAAAATTAACGTCCACCTCGACGCGAAGGCTTGCGCCTCCGCCAAGCTACGGCGCGACAAGCCGGGGGATCCTCCTTCGCCAGGGCTGCGGAGGGCAAGCAAGTCGGCGGATAAAACGCGGGTCCGCATGGGAGGATTGTGGGCGGCAAACGGAACCAATTATTGGAAAGACGCTCGCGCGCGGAGCGGGCGAAAGGGCGATGCGGTTTTTGCGCCCCGGTGGGAAAAAGCGGGAGGTTTGACTGATGAGCCAGCCCGCCGCTTGAAAAAGTGATCAAAATAGGGCTTGCAGAAGGGCCGAACGCTGGTAGTTTATGCACCCTTGCTTTTATGAGAGAGAAGATTCATCCAAAGTATGTGGAGGCGGAGATTCGTTGCGCCTGCGGCAACGTCATCAAGACCCGCTCCACCAAGCCGAGCATCATGATCGGGATTTGCAACGCCTGCCATCCCTTCTACACCGGCACGCAGAAATTCGTGGATACGGCAGGCCGGGTGGACAAGTTCCAGCAGCGCATGGTCAAGACCCAGGCCGCCCAGGCCGCCCAGGCCGCGAAGAAAAAGAAACGGTAGCCCCTTTCCGCTTCACCGCCCGCAAGAGACGCGACTTTTGCGGGCAGCCGTTTTTTTTGACGATGCACCGCGACCAATTCAGCAAGGCTGAAGGATGAAAGCGGAAAGCGGAAAACTCAAAGCCGGAAGCTGATATCTTAAAGGTTTGCCCTGTGGATTTACGCCCTTACATCGAAAAATTCGCCCGGCGCCACGTCGAAGTGGAGGCGGCCCTGAGCGACCCCCGGCTGTTCGACAACCCGGCGCGAGCGCAGGAGTTGTCGCGCGAATACGCCCGTCTGAAGGAACTTACCTCCAGCGGGCAACGGTATTTGAAAGTGCTGGCCGATCTGGCGCAACATGCCCAACTGCTGAAAACGGAACCCGCCGACAGCGAATTGACCCAGTTGGCGCGGGAGGAAATCGCCCAACTCCAGGCCGAGGAAAAAATCCTCGGCCGGAAAATCCACCTCGCCCTGGCGCCGGCGGACCCGGCGGATTCGCGCAACACCATCATTGAAATCCGCGCCGGGGCGGGCGGTTCGGAATCCGCCCTTTTTGCCGCCGATCTTTACCGCATGTACACTCATTATGCCGAAAAACAGGGCTGGAAAGTGGAGAGCATGGACAGCAGCCCATCGGATTTGGGGGGATTCAAGGAGATTATTTTTGGCGTCGCCGGACAGGATGTCTTCAAGCGCCTGAAGTACGAGAGCGGCGTCCATCGCGTCCAGCGCGTGCCCGCCACCGAAGCGCAGGGCCGCATCCACACCAGCACGGCGACCGTGGCCGTGCTGCCCGAGGCCGGGGAGGTGGACGTGGAGATCCGGCCCGAAGATTTGGAGATCAACGTCTGCCGGGCCTCCGGAAAGGGGGGCCAGGGAGTGAACACCACCGATTCGGCGGTGCAAATCATATACAAGCCGACCGGGATGATCGTGCGTTGCGCCGACGAGCGCTCGCAGCAAAAGAACAAAGTCCGGGCCATGACGGTTCTGCGCTCGCGTTTGCTCGAGCTGAAAGTCACCGAAGAAAACGCGAAGTACGCCGCCCGGCGGAAGGAACAGGTCGGCAGCGGGGAGCGCAACGAGCGCATCCGCACCTACAATTTTTCGCAAAACCGGGTCACCGACCACCGCATCGAGCTGACGCTCTACAACCTGTCGAGTTTCCTGGAAGGCGACATGGACGGTGTGATCGAACCGTTGATGGCCAACGACATGGAAGAACGCCTGGCCTCTGTAAACCTTTAACCCGCCGCCACCGCTTCATGCCTATTCAAGCTCTGATCTTCGACTGCGACGGCACGCTGGCCGACAGCATGCCATTGCACTGGCGCGCCTGGGAAGAGGTGACCGGCCGGTATGAACTCCATTTCTCCAAAGAGCGATTCTTCTCGCTGGGCGGCGTGCCGGCGCGGGACATCGTCAGAACCCTGGCCCAGGAGCAAGGGCGGGAGCTGGACTATGTGCGGGTGGCCAAGGAAAAAGAAGCCGCCTTTGAGCAATTGATCCCGCAAATCCAGGGGATTGATCACATTCTGCAAATTGCCCGCGACCACTGCGGCAAGATTCCCATGGCGGTTGCCACCGGCGGCACCCGGCGCGTCGTGAACGAAATGCTGGGCCATTTGGGAATCAAAGGATTATTTCAGGCCGTGGTCACCAGCGAAGATGTGATCCGCCAGAAACCGGCCCCCGACATTTATTTGGAAGCCGCCCGGCGCCTCGGAGTCGCGCCGCAATACTGCCGCGCCTACGAAGACACCGATCTGGGCCTGCAATCCATCCGATCCGCCGGGATGGAAGCCATAGACGTGCGGCTCCTGCTGGCTTGATTTGCCGAGAGAGTGTTTGATAACATATTAATACTCTCAACGAGATGGAGGCGCCATCATGCGAGAAACCTGTCCAGCGCGCTCGAAAATGGAGAAGGCCTGGGGGCGATCAGCCGCGCTCGGCCTGCTCCTGCTCTTGCTTCCGGCCGGGTGCGCCACTCCCAGCCCTCGCGCTCGTGTGCTCGAGGAATTTCAGCCCGGCAGCCTCACCAACCTGGCGGCCTATCGAACCGACACGAATCTGGAGATCCGCATCCCATTCCCCGGCAAGGACGCTCTGGCCCATGCCAGTTGGCCGCGGGTGGAGAGCGCCGCGCCGGATTACCAGCGCCTGTTTGCCGTGCTCACCTTCGACAAGGAAGAACGCGCGGCGCGCAAATCCACCATCACCAAAACCAACCGCCTGCCCATCCGCACCGCGCAGGAATGGCGGCAATTGGTGCAAAATATCTTCGCCGGGCTTGCGCCAACGCAGCCGGAACACGGCGTGCTGTTCCTGATTCAGAATCAGGAGATCATCGTTTTCCGGGACCAGGCTGGCAAGCTCGGCGTGGCGCCCCTGCAACGCAAGCCTCCGGAGCTGGTGGTGGACCGGACTTTTGAGGACGCGGACTTTTCGCGGGCGGCCCTCCGGCTGCTGGAGGAGAGCATGGCCAATCTGGACCCGAATCAAAGGCAGTTTCTATTCGTCACCGGCGGGGACCCGGCATTTGTCTTTATTGATCTCAAACAACGCCTGGTTGTCTTCCTGAGCTATCCAGGGGATCCGGAGTCGCAGGAGCTGCCGGGCGTTTTCGCCGTGCGCGCCTTGAACTCGCTGCTGGTTCGCAGCCTGATCCTGACTGCCATAAAAAACCCGGTCACCCTGGTGGCGCGCGGTTTGTGGCACCTGGGCACATCGGGCGCGGCCGCCATCAGCCCCGGCCCGGAAAATCCCGGCGGCCCGCCCGCGCCGCTGGCCGGGGGCGCGGGCATGGATTTGCCGGCGTGGGAACAGGAGCTGGATGGATTGGTCTCGGCGCGGCGTTACCCGGGCCGGGTGGATTTTTTTATTGATGGGGAGCAATTTTTCCCGGCGTTTTTGCAGTCGGTGGAAGGGGCGGCCCGGAGCGTGGACGCGCAGGTTTTTATATTTGACAATGACGATTACGCCGTAAAAGTTGCCGACGTGTTGAAGGCGCGCTCCTCGTCCGTCAAGGTGAGGGTGCTGATGGATGACATGGGGTCCTTGTTCGGCGGCGGCGCGCGGCCCTCGCCGGCCGCGCCGGGATTCCAGCGGCCGGCGGCGATGGAGAACTATTTGACCGCAGATTCCAAAGTGCGGGTGCGCGCCTCCGCCAACCCGTGGCTGACACTGGATCACCGGAAATGCTTCATTATTGACGGCCGCCAGGCTTATGTCGGCGGGATGAACATCGGACGGGAATACCGTTACGACTGGCACGACCTGATGGCCGGGCTGACCGGCCCGGTGGTTGGGAGGCTGGAAAAAGACTACCAGCAGGCCTGGGCGCACGCCGGCCCGCTGGGCGATTTCGCCTATGCCTGGGTTTCGCTTTTCCAACACCCCGCCGCGCGCAAGGATGCCCTCGTCAATGGCATTGAGGTGCGGCCCCTGCGCACGGCCACCGGCAAGGTGGAAATCTACCGCGCGCAACTGGAGGCCATCCACCGTGCCCGGAGTTACATTTACATCGAAAACGCCTATTTTGATGACGACAACATCGTGGGGGCGCTGATCCAGGCGCGCCGGCGGGGCGTGGACGTGCGGGTCATATTGGCGGCGCAGAACGACAGCGGGATCATGCAAACCAGCGGTCAGATCATCGGCAATGAACTTCTTGAGAACGGGGCGCGGGTATATGTGTATCCTGGAATGACGCATGTCAAGGCGGCGATTTACGACGGGTGGGCGTGTCTCGGCTCGGCCAATTTCACCAAGATGAGCCTCTACGTCGGCCAGGAACTGGACATCGCCTTTTCCGACCCGGCCACCGTGCAGCGCCTGAGGCAGGAATTGTTTGAGGCGGATTTTCAGCGGGCGCGCGAGCTGACCGCTCCGGTGCCGATGGATTGGACGGATTCCTTTGTTAAGTATTTTGCCGACCAATTGTGAGGCTGGCGGTGTAATTCTTTGGTGTAATTCTTTGGTTGACCCAGGGCAGCGGCGGCGTTACGTTGGCTCCTGATCTCACACCAGCTTTGACTGGCGACTGGTCACGTTGAACACTTAACCCAATCGTCTATGAAAAACAGCACTCTTCTTCAGGCCGCGATACTCGGCGGCCTTCTCGTCTCCGCCGCCGCCACGCTCCCGGCCCAGGATTGGCCCCAATGGCGCGGCGCCAATGGAAACGCCAAAGCGGAAGGCTTCAAGGCCCCCGCCACTTGGCCGACAAATTTGACCCAGAAATGGAAGCAGACGGTCGGCCTGGGCGACACCACCCCGGCGCTGGTCGGCGACAGGCTCTTCGTATTGTCGCGCGTGGACGCGGAGGAAAATGTCATTTGCCTCAACGCGGCCGACGGCAAGGAAATCTGGCGGCAGAAGTATGCCGCGCCCCAAGTGTCCGGGCCATCGGCTTCCCAGCACGGCGGGCCGCGCAGTTCGCCGGCGGTGGCCGACGGCAAAGTGGTCACCTTCGGCGTGACCGGCATCCTGACCTGCTGGAACGCGGCCGATGGCGCGCAGATCTGGCAAAAGAATGATTCCTCCTCTTATCCCAGGTTTTACACCGCTTGCTCGCCGCTGCTGGTGGGTGGGATGTGCGTGGTGCAGGTGGGCGGCCCGTCGGATGGCGGCGTGACGGCCTACGACCTGAAAACCGGAGACCACAAGTGGAACTGGACGGGGGCGGGGCCGGGGTACGCTTCCCCGGCGGTCATGACTGTGGCGGGCACGAAGATCGTCGTGGTGCTCACCGACAAGAGCATTGTGGGGATTGGGCTGGCCGATGGCAAGGTCGCCTGGCAGACGGCGTTCGCGCCGATGGGCATGAATTACAACGCCGCGACCCCGATCGTGGATGGCGACACGCTGATCTACGCCGGCGCCGGACGCGGCATCCACGCGGTCAAAGTCGCCAAGCAGGGCGACGCTTTCACGACCACCGAACTTTGGGCCGCCGCGGACGTATCGCCGCAGTTTAACACGGCGGTGCTCAAGGACGGGTTCCTCTACGGCCTCTCCCAACGGGGCAATTTGTTCTGCGTGAACGCCAAGACCGGGGCCGTGGCTTGGACCGACACCGAGGCCAAAGGCCCGCAAGGCTACGGATCGGTCGTGGATGCCGGCTCGGTCCTGCTGGCGTTGACGCCGAAGATGCAGTTGGTTGTTCTGCAACCCACCGACAAGGCCTTCACCCAGGTGGCCAGCATCAAGGTGGCCGATTCGGCGACCTTCGCCTACCCGGTCATTTCCGGGAACCGCGTCTTCATCCGCGACCATGATTCGGTGGCGCTGTTGACGGTGGACTAGGCCGCCAGAGCGGGATGAGGGGAGCCGCGGGCGGCTACGGGCGGCTGATCCAAGAATTGTCTGGACGATGGGGAACATCAGGTTGAAAATCGCCCGGCCTTGAGGTTGGCGGCGGTTGGCCGCATCCCGGCCAGGCCCTATGGAATTGACCTACGCCGAAATCTGCGTGTCCGGCCCCGTGCGTCCAAACAACGAGGATCGCGTGGGCTTCTGGCAGCCGGAAAACCCCAATGACCGCCGCGACTTCGGCGCCATCGCCCTGATGGCCGACGGGGTGGGGGGACGCAACCGCGGCGAGGTGGCCAGCGCGATCGCCGTCCAATGCGCGCTGGACGTCTTCTGCACCGCCGATCCCGCCACCGATCCGCGCAAGGTGCTGCGTCAGGTCTTTGATCTTTCCAGCCGCTCCATTTATGACGAATCCCTCAAGAATCAAGAAGAAGGGCCGATGTGCACCACGCTGACCGCCTGCATTTTTCGATACAACGAGGTGACCATCGGCTACGCCGGGGACACCCGGGCTTATCTGATTCGCCACGGCAAGATCGAACGACTGACCACCGACCACAACCCGCTGAGCTTTCAACTCAAGTATGGCCTGATTGGCGAGAATGAGGCCATGACCAGCCCCGCGCGCTCCCAGCTCACCCGCACGGTCGGGAGCGAACCTGTGACCCATTTGGACATCGTGAACCGCGAAGTTTTCAAAGGCGACTTTATTGTCCAATGCACCGACGGGCTTTACGGATTCGCGACCGACGCGGAGATTCAGGAGTTGGTCACCCATCACGAGCCGGCCGAGGCCGTGCGGCAGCTTTTGCAGTTGGTCGAGAAACGCAACGGGGAAGACAACATTTCGATCCAGGTCCTCCGCATCGAGCAGGTGGACCGCGCGATCTTCTTCCGCGGCGTCCGAACGGGCTACCAAAAGAGCGTGGTGCCGGAAGACAGCGAAGAACTCAGCGCGGGGACCCTGCTGGACAATCGGTTTGAAATGATCAAACGGATCAGCCGCAGCGGGATGGCCTGCATTTACGAGGCCCGTGACCGCAAAACCGGCCAGACAGTGGCGGTCAAGGTCCCCTTCAGGCACATGGAGGGCGACATTGCCGCCGCCACCCGTTTCGAGCGCGAGGAGCAAATCGGCAAATCCCTCAACCACCCCTCGGTGCTGAGAATCATCGCCGTCGAGGAGCAAAAAAGCCGGCCCTACATCGTGATGGAACTGCTCAAGGGCCAGACACTGTCGGAAGTCCTCAAGGAAACCAAGCCGCTGCCCGAGGCCGATGCGGTGGCCATCGCCAGCCGGATCTGCGACGCTTTGGATTACCTGCACCTCCAGAACGTCGTTCACCGCGATCTCAAACCGCAGAACATCATGCTTTGCAACGACGGCTCCATCCGCGTGATGGACTTTGGCATCTCCAAGTCCGCCCAAGCCCGGCGCATGACCTTCGTCGGCTTCACACCCGCCATGGGCACGCCCGACTACATGGCTCCGGAACAAGTCCAGGGCAAACGCGGCGACGAACGCACGGATATATACAGTCTCGGGGCCATCCTCTACGAAATGGCCACCGGCGCCACCCTCTTCGAGGGGGAGAATCCCTACGTGGTGATGAATTCCCGCCTCACGGGCGACCCGGCCCCCCCGCGCAAATTGAATCCCAAACTGACGCCGGTGCTGGAAGAAATCATCCTCCACGCCCTGGAGCGCAACCCCGCCAATCGCTACCCCTCCGCCGCGGCCATGAAAGCGGAGTTGGACGACTATGAGAAAGTCCAGATGACCGAGCGCTGGACCCGCCTCCGCCTGCCCCAGCTTTGGAAAACACGATTCCGCCTGGTGCCCATCATCGCCGGGGCCTTCCTGCTGCAGATTGTCATCGGGTTGCTCCTGTATTGGTTCCTCAAATCCAAAGCCCACGGCCACCACTGAGCCGGAAAGATTATTTGCAATTCCTTGCCGATTCCAGTTGCATCCGGGCCATGAAATTGGTTTGATCGGGCCGTGCCGATAACTTGCCGCCAGACATGCCGCCGCCTGTCTTGGCGGAAGAAAAGCGATGACGAGAAAATCGAATTGATTTCCGACAGGCCGGGGCCGATTGTCCGGCTGCGCCAAGGCGCGTCATTTCAGAAATTTGAATCCTGGAGCGGCGGGCTTCCTGTGGAGCCGTAACGTGACCAGTACTCCAAACGTGTTAATCGTCGCGGACAGCGAGCGTGACGCGGACATGCTTTACGCCGCCGGCTGGTTCGCGCCGGATCCCTTCATCTTCTTCCGCATTGACGGCAGAGCTTACGCCGTGGTCAACGATCTGGAACTGGATCGCGTCAAAAAGAAATCGCCCCATTGCCGCATCATCTCCCACAGCCAGTGTGTGGAAAAACTCCGCCGCAACCGGGTGAAACGTCCCGGCATGGCGGCGGTCATCAGCCTCCTTTTGCGCGAGCATCGGCTGCGCAAGATCTTTGTCCCCGCCAGCTTTCCCCTGGGCCTGGCCAAGGACCTGCGCAACTATAAAATCAAAGTCCGCGTCAAGAAAGACGGGGTGTTTCCCGAACGCGAATTCAAGCGGGCGGAAGAGATCAAGAAAATCAGCGCGGCCCTGGTCATGGCCGAAGTGGGCTTGGCGGAGGGCATCCAGGCCCTGCGCGCCTCCAAAATCGCGCGCGACGGGAAGCTGATGTATCATGGCGTCCCTTTGACCTCCGAGAAACTCCGATCCATCATCAACGTGGCCATCATGCAGGCGGGCGGCCTGCCCGGGCACACCATCGTCGCCGGCGGCAGCCAGGCCTGCGACCCCCATGAACAGGGCCACGGTTGGCTGCGCGCCCACCAACCCATCATCCTGGACGTCTTTCCCCGCTCCCAGAAAACCGGCTATTTCGGGGACATCACCCGCACCATCGTCCGCGGCCGCGCCGCCGAGCCGGTCCGGCGCCTCTTCGACACCGTGTCCAAAGGCCAGGAACTCGCCCTGTCGAAGATCCGCGCCTCCACCCCCGCCTCCAAAATCCACGCCGCCGTGCAGGGATTCTTCGAGCGGGAAGGCTACAAGACCTGCCGCAAGAACGGCCACATGCACGGCTTCTTTCACGGCACCGGCCACGGCCTGGGCTTGCAAATCCACGAAGCGCCGCGCATCGCCCAAACCTCCACCGACGTGCTCAAGCCCGGCCATGTGGTCACCGTGGAGCCTGGGCTGTATTATCCGGGGTTGGGCGGCGTCCGTTTGGAAGACGTTGCCTGTGTGACCGGCAGCGCCCCGCACAACCTCACCAAATTCGAAAAAAACTTCGAGATCTGACCCTCCCGTCGGCGGTCGCCGCCCGATTTGCATTTTCCAGCCATCGGCGTATATAGTAGCGACATGAAACGCGAATAATCGCGTCGAAAAACATGGTCTTATTATGAAATTTGTGCAGATTGCCACACGCACGGTGCTTTTCCTGGTCGTCAACATCCTGGTGATGTTCACCCTCGGCGTCATCCTGGTTTTTTTCCACGTCCCACAACGCATCGGCGGGGATGCCAACTTCTACAGCCTGATGATCCTTTGCGGCGCAATGGGCATGGGTGGCGCGTTCATTTCGCTCCTTCTCTCCCGTTTTATCGCCAAAATGTCCCACAGCATCCAGGTGATTGACCCCAACACCTCGGACTCCGGCCAACAATGGCTCGTCCAGACCGTCTATCGTCTGGCGCGAGCCGAAGGGCTTTCGGCCATGCCCGAAGTGGGCATTTACAACTCGCCCGAAATCAACGCCTTCGCCACCGGCCCCAGCCAGTCGCAAGCCCTGGTGGCCGTCTCCTCCGGCCTGCTGGGCAACATGCGCCCCAACGAGATCGAAGGGGTTCTGGGCCACGAAATCACCCACATCGCCAACGGCGACATGGTGACCATGACCTTGATCCAGGGCGTCGTCAACACGCTGGCCATGTTCCTGGCATGGGTGCTGGCCATTATACTCACCCAAGGCTCCTCTCGCGACAACCGAAACCGCGGCGGCGGCAACTGGTTCATGCAATACATGCTCATGCAACTTTTCCAGAACGTCTTCATGGTTCTGGGCTATCTCGTCGTTGCCAAATTCTCCCGTTGGCGGGAATTCCGCGCCGACGCCGGCGGCGCGCGCTATGCGGGACGCGAAAAAATGTTGGCCGCTCTCAAGAAGCTCCAGGCTGTCCACGAGCAGGGTGCGGATCAGCTCGGGCACAATTCCCCTGCCCTTCAAGCCTTGCAAATCTCCGGCAAGACCGGCGGTTTCCTGGCCCTGCTGGCCGACCATCCCCCCATCGAAGAGCGCATCGCCCGTCTGGAACGCCCCATCCTCAGTTAAAGACCGCCTTCTAAACCGGAAAACTCATCGTCGGTAAATCGGCCCGAAGTTGGCGCAGGCGCGGAAATCGCCGCCCTCCCGGTCCGCCGTGCCAAAGGCGTTCCACGCGCTCGGACGGAAAATAGCCTCCTCCGGCACATTGTGCATGTAAACGGGAATGCGCAGCATCGCCGCCAGGCTGATCAGGTCCGCGCCGCGATGTCCGTAACACAAGGAGCAATGGTTCGCGCCCCAGTTGTCCATCACCGCATAGACGTTGCGGAAAGCGCCCCGGCCCGTCGTGCGCGGCACAAACCACGTCGTCGGCCAGGTCGGATTGGTCCGCTCATCCAAAATCTTGTGCGCTTCGGCCGGCAGGGCGACCGTCTCCCCTTCGGCGATCTGCAACGCCGGCCCAAGCCCCTTGACCAGATTGAGCCGGCAAATCGTCACCGGCATCCCGCCGCGCGTGGCGAAGCGCGAGGACCAGCCCCCGCCCGGAAAGTACTCCGTGATCGCCGGATGCCACGTCGTCGCCGCCAGACATTTCTTGATCTCCGCCGCGCTGATTTCCCAAAACGGCTTCATCGCCGGCCGGCCGCGGACAGATTGTTCCCCCGTGCCATCCAGCGCCGCCGGCCCGGAATTGATGAGGTGCAGAAAACCGCCCGCCGCCGCCCCCGCCGGCTTGCGGCCCGTCACGCGCCGCACGGCGTCGGGACTCCAATACGTCCGCACGTCGGCAAAAACCTGCGCGGTGTTGGTCAGCAGGTAGCCCATCAACATTCCCGCCCCGTTCAAGGCGTCGTTTTCCGTCGCGACAATGTGCGGGCTGCGCGCCCCGTTCCAATCAAACGACGTGTTGAGAATCGCCTCCATGAAATCCCCGTTGGGCATGTGGTCGGTCCATTGCCGCTGCCCCTGGAAACCGGCGGCAAGGGCGTTGTGCCCGTGGGCCTCCTCGCCCCGGCCCAGCGCCGCGAGCCGCGGATTTCCCACCATCAAATCGCGCGCGATCAGCGCCATCTTCACCGAAATCTCCCATTCCCGGTCCAACTGCGCGCGCGAGCGGCGCGTGCCCGGCGAGTTATAATCCTTCCCCTCCGGGCAAGTGGCCCTGACCCACGGCATGGCCTTTTTGAATTCCGCCTCGTCATAAATGCCCCGTTCCATGCGCCGGATGAATTCCGACATGTCCACGGACTCGACCCGCATCCCCAGGTAATCCTCAAAGAAGCCGCTGTCCACCATCGAACCGGCAATGCCCATCGAAGTGCCGCCCATGGCCAGGTAGGACTTGCCGCACATGATCGCCACCGCCAGGCCCGCCCGGCAAAAGCGCAAAATCTTCTCCCCCACATCCTCCGGAATGCTTTGGTCGCCGGCGTCCTGCACATCCCGCCCGTAAATCCCAAAAGCCGGCACCCCTTTTTGCCCGTGTCCTGCCAGCACGGCCGCCAGATAGACGGCGCCCGGGCGCTCCGTGCCGTTAAATCCCCAGACCCCCTTTGGCGTCGTGGCGTCCATATCCATCGTCTCGCTCCCATAACACCAGCAAGGAGTGACCGTCAGCGAGACCCCCGCGCCGAGCCGCGCGAATTTCTCCGCGCACGCCGCCGCCTCCGCCACGCCCCCGATGCAGCCATCGGCGATCACACACTCCACTGGCTGCCCGTTGGGATAACGCAAATTGCCGCTGATAAATTTGGCGACCCGTTGCGCCAGCCCCAGGGTTTGTGACTCCAGGGATTCGCGCACGCCTCCCAGCCGCCCGTCAATGGCTGGCCGAAGCCCGATTTTTGGAAGATTTCTGAACAAGGGATTATCCATAGATTGCCTCATCTTTTGCACAATCACACCCTTCCGGCAAGCCCAAACGCCGCTGTTGGTGCCACAGCGCCAGAGTTTCGTTGGCTTTTCTCCTCGATTTTTCGGCGGGGCCGGTTTAGGATGGCCGGAGAAATGGGCGGCCAACCCGAGATCACAAGCCTTTACGTTCATGTCCCGTTCTGCGCCAGGAAATGCGAGTATTGCGCGTTTTACTCCCAGGTCGGCGACGGGGCGCTGATCAACCGTTGCGTCCAGGCCCTCATCCGGGAAATGGAACGGGTCGCCCCGGAGTTGCAGCCGCAGACGGTGTTCTTCGGCGGCGGCACTCCTTCGCTCCTGAATCTGCGCCAATGGGAACAGATTTTCAAAGCGATGGATCGCCTGCATTTGCTCGGCGCGGCGGAGTGGACGGTGGAATGCAATCCCGCCACCGTTTCCGCCGACAAAGCCCGACTGCTGCGCGATTGGGGCGTCAATCGTGTCTCCATGGGGGTGCAATCCTTTGACCCGGGCCTGCTGGAAAGGCTGGGCCGGGTCCACAGCCGCGCGATGATTTTCAAATCCTTTGACCTCCTTCGCGCCGGCGGATTCGACAACGTGAACCTGGATTTGATGTTTGCCATCCCGGGCCAGACCCTGGCGATGTGGCGCTCCACCCTGGCCCAGGCCATTGCTTTGGGCAGCGAACACCTGGCCTGCTACGAGGTCATCTACGAGGAGGACACCCCCTTGTTCGCCCAACTGCACGCGGGCAAAATCTGCCCGGACGAAGACCTGGCCTGCGCGATGTACGACCATCTGCTCTGCGCGGCGGACGCTGCCGGTTTCCACCAATACGAAGTGGCCAACTTCGCCCGGGGAGGCGCGCGCGGCGGCGCCGAACTGCCCGAACGGGCGTGCCGGCACAATGTCAACTATTGGCGCGGCGGCGGGTTCCACGGGCTGGGGCCGGGGGCGGCAAGTTACGCCCGCGGCAAACGGACCGCCAACATCGCCCACACCACTTTGTATTGCGATCAATTGGAGCGCGGCCTCCGCCCCCTGGCCTCCAGCGAGGAGTTGCCGCCCTTGGCCCGGGCCGGGGAAATCGCGGCCTTTGGGTTGCGCATGACCGCCGGGTGGCCGTTGCGTCAATTCCAACAACGCACCGGCTTCGACCTCACACAAGAATGGGCACCAGAAATCCAGCGCATGATCCAGATGGGCTACGGCCGGCTCGACGACCAACGCTTTCAATTGACCCGGCAGGGGCTGCGCTTCGCCGATTGGGCCGGGGCGGAGTTCTTGCGAAGTTGAACGGCGCGACCCTCTGGCCGTGCCTCCAGAAAAGTCCGCCGGGGATTATGCTTTGGAACGTATCGGCCCGCCAGGCCTGCCGCCATCAGCAGCCCGGGGCGGATGCGAGGCTATTGATTGGGCTGGGCGCCGGGCACCGGAGGCATTTCCCCGTTGGCGGTGATGCCGTTGCCCATCGGGGTGGAGTTGGGCTGCGTCAGGTGGTTCAGACCGGCGGGGCTGTTCAACGGCAACGTGACACCCGGCGAGCCTGCGGGAGCACTTATGGGCGCCGCTCCACCGGAAAGGATGCCACCGCCAGTTCTGGCGTTAAAACCTCCTGATTGAAACGCAGATTGCTGCGACTGGAAACCCGTGTTCACCGCAGTCCCGCCACCAAATGAAGTCGCGGTTCCAGAGTTAAAAGACGGGCGGTTATAATTCGCCCCGCCGACCATGGTGTTCGCGCCGCCGGAATTATCCCCCTGGAAAGGGGCCGCCGCACCCATGCCGGGGACGCCAGGCCGGGGCAACGCCGCGGGAACACCAGGGGTGGCGCCAGCGGGAGCGCCGACAGCCCGGATGGCCGCCGTGCCGACGCCGCGCCCTCCCGCCAGGGCTGCCGCGGGCGCCTGGCCAAAGCCGTTCTCTTTCAACGAAAGAGTCATGCGGGTGCCTGAGTTTTCGATGTCAACCTTCTCCTCGCCGGGATAAACCTTCACCAACTTCTCCACCGCCCGTTTGTCCCCTTCCCCCACCGTTTCCACCTCGTCTTCGACCATGGTCAGGTAGTACATCGCTTCGGGCGCCTTGCTATCCCCGGTTTTGACCGAGACGGCCAGCAACACCTTCAATTTGTCCGCAGTCTTGATGAAGCCGCTCAATTTTACCACCGGAAGGTCGGGCGGCGGGCCTTTGTCTTTATTGTCATCAGGAGGCGGCGGAGGATTCAGACGAAACACATTTCTGTCAATGATGACCGAATAAGGATTGGAATTGTCATCCGAGGCGGCCGCGGCGGGGAGGGCGGGCGGCGCATCCCCGGTCGCGGCAAGACAAGCCCGCTGGCCGCCGAGCAAGATCGCTCCGCCGGCCAAGCCGGCCCACGCCATGTTTGCGCGCACACTCATACAATGATCTTCAATGGCATCCCATTTTATTCTAAGTCAGTTCCCTAAAAAACACCACCCAAAAACCAAAGTTGCGCGGTGCCCCAATCAATATGCCGCCTGGACGCCTTTGAGGGAGTGCTTCTTCATCCACGGCATCAACCCGCGCAGCCGCTGCCCCACCTTTTCGACGGGGTGGTTTTGGCCGGCTTTGAGCAGGGCGTTGTATTTCTTGTAGCCGCTGTTGTATTCATGGATCCAGCCTTTGGCGAATTTGCCGGACTGGATGTCCTTGAGGGCGGCTTTCATCCGCTTTTTCACGCCGGCATCAATGATCTTCGGGCCGACGCTGACGTCGCCCCACTTGGCCGTCTCGGAAACCGAGAAGCGCATGCCGCTGATGCCCGCTTCATTCATCAAATCCACAATCAATTTCAATTCATGCAGGCACTCAAAATACGCCATTTCCGGCTGGTAGCCCGCCTCCACCAGCGTTTCGAAGCCGGCCTGAATCAAGGCCGACGCCCCGCCGCAGAGCACGGCTTGTTCGCCAAACAAATCGGTCTCCGTTTCTTCCTTGAAGCTGGTTTGAATCACTCCGGCCCGGGTGGCTCCAATGCCCTTGGCCCACGCCAGAGCGATCTGTTTGGATTTCCCCCCCGGGTCCTGATAAACCCCGATCAACGCCGGCACTCCCTTGCCTTCCAGATACTGCCGCCGCACGATGTGCCCCGGCCCCTTGGGGGCGACCAGGATGACGTTCACGCTGGCGGGCGGCACGATGGTCTTGAAATGGATCGAAAACCCGTGCGAAAACAAGAGCGTCTTGCCCGGCGCCAGATTGGGCGCAATATCGCGCTCGTAGGCCTTGGCTTGCTTGGTGTCGGGAATCGCCACAAAGATCACCTCCGCCCGCCGCACCGCTTCGGCGGTCGTCAAAACCTCAAACCCTTTGGACTCCGCCACCGGAATGGATTTGCTCCCCTCATAAAGCCCGATTACGACCTTGCAGCCGCTGTCCTTGAGGTTGAGCGCGTGGGCGTGCCCTTGCGAGCCGAAGCCCAGCACCGCCAGGGTTTTGTCTTGCAGATATTTCAGGTCCGCGTCTTTGTCCGTATATACTTTTGCAGGCATGGGGGATGGGGGTTGGAGGGTCAGGGTTGTGGCGGCGGTTATTTCCGCGCGAGGGCGATTTTCCCCGTGCGCGTCAATTCCTGCACGCCAAAGGTTTTTATCAGTTGAAGAAATTTTTCCACTTTGCTTTCGTTGCCGGTGATCTCAATGGTGAGGCTTCGCGGCTGCACGTCAATTATTTTCGCCCGGAAAATGTCCGTAATCTGCATGATCTCCGCGCGCGTTTTGGCATCCACCCCCACCCGCGCCAACACCAATTCCCGGTCAATGAATTCATCCTGCCGGAAATCATGCACTTCGAGCACATTGACCAGCTTGTTGAGTTGCTTGACGATTTGATCCACCGTGGCGTCATCCCCGCGCGTGACGATCGTCATGCGCGAAGTGTCCGCCTCCTGCGTGGGGGCCACGTTCAGGGAATCTATATTGTAGCCCCGGCCGCTGAAAAGGCCGGCGATGCGGGTCAGCACCCCGAACTTGTTTTCCACCAGCACGGATATTGTATGACGCATATTATGGAGCGCGCGTATTTTATTTTCACACCCAAAAGCCTGCCTTCCCATGGGACAGCGAGCGGCCTGTTGAGCCGGAACAATGCCTCAGGCCGCCTGAGTTCAAGACCACTGTGCGGACAACCCCCGGCGATGCGGCCGGACCTTTCATCCGCCGCAAAGTAACAACCCCGCGCGCCCCGGTCAACAGTCAATTTTCGCGCGGTATAATCCCTATTTGACGCCTTCCCCATCTGTGACTATTCTCCTTGCGGCCCATGAAACAGCCTCAACCAAAATACCGCCGCATCCTCCTCAAGATCAGCGGCGAAGCCCTTGGCGGCGGCGACGGCATTGGCGTCTGCGCCCAAGCCATCCAGGAAATGGCCCGCCAAATCAACGAGGTCCGCCAACTGGGCGTCCAAGTCGTCGTCGTCACGGGCGGCGGCAACATCTTCCGCGGCGCCGCTGGACAACACGGCATCGAGCGCGCCACCGGCGATTACATGGGCATGCTCGCCACCGTCATCAACTCCCTGGCCCTTCAGGACGCCCTGGAAAAACTCGGCGTCGCCACCCGCGTCCAAAGCGCCATCGCCATGTCCCAGGTCGCCGAGCCTTTCATCCGCCGCCGCGCCGTCCGCCATCTGGAAAAAGACCGCGTCGTCATCTTCGGCGGCGGCACCGGCAACCCCTACTTCTCCACCGACACCGCCGCCGCCCTCCGCGCGAACGAAGTCGGCGCCGAAGTCATCCTCAAAGCCACCAAAGTGGATGGCATCTACGACTGCGATCCAGAAACCCATCCCCACGCCAGGCGCTACTCCCAGATCACCTATCTGGAAGCGCTGCAAAGACGATTGAAAGTCATGGATTCCACCGCCTTTTCCCTTTGCATGGACAACAAAATGCCCATCATTGTTTTCGACTTCTTCAAAGCCCACAACCTCAAGCGCGTCATCATGGGTGAAAAAGTCGGCACCCTAGTCACCGGCTGATCTGACTCCCAATCCTAATCCTGATCCTCACCCCTCCAACAATCTTCCCCAAACACTACTATGGCCCTGGACGACATCCTTCTCGAAGCTGAAGAAAAAATGATCAAGACCGCCGAAATCGTGCAGCATGAATTTGCCGGCATCCGCACGGGCCGCGCTTCCCCCGCCCTGGTCGAAAACATCATGGTCGAGGCCTACGGCTCCCACATGCGCATCCGCGAACTGGCCGGCATCACCGTGCCCGAACCCCGCATGCTCCTGATCCAGCCCTGGGACGTCACCACCGTCCATCCCATCGAAAAAGCCATCCAAAAAAGCAACTTGGGCATCAACCCCGCCATCCAGGGCAAAGCCATCCGCCTGGTCCTCCCCGAACTGAGCGCCGAACGCCGCAAGGAAATGGTCAAAGTCGTCCACAAACTGGCCGAAGACGGCCGCGTCGCCGTCCGCCACGTCCGTCGCGACTCCATCGAAGCAGTCAAAAAATCCTCCAAAGGCGGCGGCGTGGCCGAAGACCAGGTGGAAACCGCTGAAAAAGAAATTCAAAAACTGACCGACCAGTACATCGCCCAAATTGACGCCCATCTGGCCCACAAAGAAAAAGAAATCCTCACCGTTTAAACTCAGGCCCCGATCCTTCGCCTGAGGGCTTCACTCATTGATCCCGGAATGGCTGTAGCTGTAGCCCTGGTCTTTGAGAGTCGCCGCCATGGTGCTGGCGCAAAGCGCGAGGATTCTCCGCTCCGCCTCCGACAAGCCGCGTCGGGCGGTGACCGAAGATTTCTCCGTCAGCAACCGCTGCGGCAAAAAAACTCTCCCCGCTGGCAAGGCTCGGGGTAACAGCTCAAGTTTCTGCGCGCTCACATGGGTCACAACCCAATATATCATCCTTCGGCCAGTGTGTCAAATTCAGTCGCTCAAATTCTACAAAGGAATATTGTGCCGCGAAAAGCCAGAATTGGAACAATGCGCGCGGAGCGCGGCTTCAACCTTCATCCTTCACCCTCAACCCTTTCCCCTGCCTCCTCACGGCACCGCCGGAGCATTCGTTTGCGCAGGTGGGTCAAAGTGGATCACATCCTCCCCCGGTTTGGCGTAACTGAGCCGTTCCCGGGCCAGCCGTTCCACCGTTTTGGGGTCTTGCAAGGCATGCAGCGAGGCGTCCAGTTTCCGGGCCGTCTCCATTTCCACCGCAATTTTCCGATCCAACTCCAGCTTCTGCTCGCGCATCCGCTGGTTCTCCTGGATCACGGGACGGTACCACAGCGCGATGCCCAGTAACGCCGCCGCCACCACCAGGCTCAGGACCAGGCGCGTGAGCTTGTCCCAAATGCTCTCACCGGGGTTCATCCCCGCCAGTAAACCACCCTTCCCAGCCAAATGAAAGAAAGTTTTTGAATGACTCTCTGACAATGGAAAGGATCCCTTTAAGTCTTCAGGCAGGCTCTGACGTTCCATTTTGCCTTTTCCAGCGCCTCGCGGGCCGCCGCGGCCTCCGCGCCCGTGAGCGTCTGCACAATCCGGACGGCCCGCTGCCGCAATTTCTCGTTCGACGGATTCACATCCACCATCAGATTGCCCTTCACCTTGCCCAGACGCGCCATCGCCAGCGTCGTGAACATATTCAGAATCACCTTTGTGGCCGTCCCCGCTTTCAGGCGCGTCGAACCTGTCAACAATTCCGGCCCCGTGTCCGGCGCGATCACCAGGCCGGGCTGGAGGGCCGCGGCAATTTTCAGATGCGGATTGAAGCAGACCAAAATCGTGCGCGCGCCCCGTTCCTTCGCCGCCTCCAGCGCGCCCCACACAAACGGCGTCCGTCCGCTCGCCGCGATCCCCACCACCACATCGCGCCGCCGGACGCCCCGATGCGCGATCGCCCTCGCCCCCGCCGCCGCGTCATCCTCCGCGCCCTCCACCGATCTCCAAAGCGCGGTTCGTCCCCCCGCGATAATCCCCTGCACCTGCCCCGGCGGCAGCCGGAAAGTGGGCGGGCATTCCGCCGCGTCCAATACTCCCAGCCGCCCGCTGGTTCCCGCACCCACATAAAACAGCCGCCCGCCGCGCCCCAGACAATCGCTGATCGTTTCAATCGCCCGTTCGATCTTTCCGCGCTCCTTGTAAACCGCCGCGCCAACTTCCGCTTCCTCCCCGATCATCAGCTCGACCGCCTCGGCCAGCGGCAGCCGGTCCAAATTCCGCGAACGGGGATTGGGCGATTCGGTGGGAGGCAATGGCGAAGAAACAAGTCCGCTGTGGCCGCGCGGCTTTTCCGCGCCTGCCCCGGGCGTTGCGCCCCTCCCCGGCTGGACGCCCCCAAAGTGCTCTTTGGCCAGTTCGATGGCGCCCCAGGCGCTTTCGCGCGGCAACGTCGTGATCCGCGCGCCCGGCCATCGCCGCCGCAACTCCGCGCCCACCTTGCGCGCCATGCCGCGATGCTTCAACAAAATGCTCCCCGCCAAAACAAACTCCACCGCCGCGCCAGGCCCGGCCAGGCGCCTGGCGCAATCGGCGCCAGCGCCGGCCAGCGCCGCCGCCGCCGCGTCCAAAATTTCCCGCGCCATCCGGTTCCCCCTGCCGGCCGCCGCGAACACCGGCATCGCCAGCGCCGCGACCTCCGCCTTCTCCGCGTTCTTCACCCAATCAATCAAGTCCTCCGGCTCATTCCATTGCAACGCGTGCAAAATATCCGCGCCCAAGGCCGGCCATTTGCCGCATCGGTCCAGATGCCCGACCACGGCCTGCAAAGCGCGCAATCCGATTTCGTGGCCGCTGCCTCTGTCCCCCAGGATATGCCCCCAGCCTCCGACGCGGACCGTTTTTCCATCCGGCCTCCGGCCAAAACAGCACGAACCGGTGCCGCTGAGAATCAACACTTTGGTCGCGCCGCGCCAACCCGCCGCCGGCTCCGCGGCCATCAGCGCCGTTTCCAAGTCGTGGGTCGCGTAACACCGCGTCCCGGGCCAGACCTTCCCCGCCGCCGCCAGAATCCGATGCCGGTCGCGTTCCGTCCGCGCCCCCGCCATGCCGATGCCGATGCCGGCCAGGGCCGCGGCGGCCAGCCCATTGATCGCCTTCAAATGCCGGACCAGCCCCGCGTCATCGAGCAGCCGCAAGTTGGCCGGCCCCAATTCGGCGCGCCCATACGGCCCGCCCGTGGTTGGAACCAGCAGAACCACGGTGCGCGTGCCGCCGCATTCGACCCCCAGCCAGGCTTCCGTCCGCCCTCCGCGCCCGGCCATCCGCCCATGGGCGCTCTTGCGGCGATGGTTTGGTTTGGTGTTCTTGGACAAGAGAACTGGCATGCGCCAGCGAATCTGGCAAAATCCTACCCCGTTCCAGATTTTCCGCAATCTGTTCCCATCCGCAATCCATCCCCTCCCCGCGGCGTTCCGCCACGCGCGGAGCGGTTGCCGGCAAGCCGGCGGCCTGGGCGGGACGGCATGGGGTGGAAACCGTGGAACCTCTGCGCTGGACATCTTGGGGGCGGGAATCGAAAATCAGGCATGGCTCGACTGGTTCTGGAGAAGTTGGCAAAATATTTTTCCGGCGCGCGCCGGGAAAAGATCGGCGCCGTCCGGGGTCTGGACCTGACGGTGGAAGACGGGGAGTTGCTGGCCATCGTCGGGCCTTCGGGATGCGGCAAGACGACCACCTTGCGGCTGATCGCCGGATTGGAAACGCCGGATGCCGGGAACATCTTCCTGGACGGCAAATCCCTGGCGGGGGTCGCGCCCAAGGACCGCGATGTGGCGATGGTTTTCCAGCATCACGCCCTCTTTCCACACTTGACCGTCTGGGAGAATCTGGCTTTGGGGTTGCGGCTGCGGCAGTTTCCGCGGGCCCAGATCCAGGAGCGGGTCAAAGGCGCGGCGGAAATGCTCGGCTTGACAGCAATGCTGGAACGGCGGCCCACCGAATTATCCGGCGGGGAATGCCAGCGGGCGGCGCTGGGCCGGGCGCTGGTGCGGCGCCCCCGGGTGTTTCTCCTCGACGAGCCGCTCTCCAATCTGGATGCCCCGCTGCGCTTGCAGTTGCGCGGGGAGATCGCCCGGTTGCGGCGCCGGCTGGGGGCGACGATGATCTTTGTGACCCACGACCAGGCCGAAGCCCTGGCGCTGGCGGACTGGGTGGCGGTGATGCGGGACGGGGCGGCGCAGCAGGTGGCGCGGCCGCTGGAGCTTTACCAGCGTCCCGCCAGCCGTTTTGTGGCCGGGTTCATCGGCTCGCCGCCCATGAATTTCTTTGAAGGCGCGCTGGCGGAAAAAAACGGCGCGTTGGTCTTTCAAGAGCGCGCGGGTAAAGGGCTGGGCTTTTGCGTAGAAATGCCAACAACCGGCGCATGGCGCGAGCAAGTCGGGCGCGCCCTGTCTCTCGGATTGCGCCCGGAGCACATTGGCTTGGCGTCGGACGGCAACGGAACAGGGGCGGTGCAAGCGGTGTTGGAACGCGTGGAGCCGGCCGGGGCCGAAAGCCTTTTGTACTTTACGAACGGCAACCACGCCTTCGTCGCGCGCCGCCCGGGAGTGAGTGTCGCCAAAGCCGGCGAATCCGTCCCGCTGCATTTCAGCATGGCCCACGCGCGCTTTTTCGATCCCGTCACGAGCGCCGCGATTGGGCCATGACTCTATCTCACTCGTCGGTAAGGATTAAAAATCAGCAGTGCCAAACAAACTGCGCAGAAGACGGCGGCCGCAATCTTGTTCGCAAACCCCCATCTTTTCAGATTGCCATTGGCTTCCTTCTTGTTGAGATAAATGTCTCCTATGAACAGCATAATACAAACAAAAAGAGACAACGGGAAGAATTCCCAAGTCAGCAACTGGAGAAGGAGAAGGGCGCTGTTGGTGCTCGATTTTCGATACCAAGGAACTTCCGCATATTCTTGATATGCCATATTCCTAGCCTCCGTTGCGAGCTGAACGCACCCTGACAGAAACGATGTGCAAAGGGTCAATAAGGTTGATGTAGCCGCTCTTGTCGCGAACCGCAATGGAGTACTTGCCAAAGAGAATGAACTCCGTATGCGGGATGTCAATTTCCTGGCCATCCGTAGTGCGAATCGCAAATGGACGGAAACCGCCGCCGCTCACCCTTTTTTTCAACTCTTGAACATTCACCTTTCTAAATATGAATCAACCGTCAACCCGCGTCAATCCCGCGCCAGCGTCACAGCCATCAGGCCGATGACGACTTCGTTGGCGAGGGTGCGGACGGTCAGGGACTTTAATTCCTTGTCCGGATTCAGCGGCAGGTCCAGGACGGTCGCCGCTCCGCCGGGCACTCTGCCGCCGCGGCCTTTGAACGTGGCCGCCTCCAGCAGGCGGACCTCCCCGGTGCGCAAGCTCACCCGCGGCGGGATGGGATCGGGACGGCGGAAGGCGAAGTCGTCAATAAAATAGTCCTGGTCAATTGGCCACCAGTTGGCGGGGTTGCGCAGCGCCAGCCGCGCGGCGGAGCCGTCGGCGTAGGTCACAATCACCTCGCCATTGTCGAAGCGGCTCTGCATTGGATTGGAGGAGCCGGCCATGAGCAGGCACGCGCGCGATGATTTGCCGGCCAGCGGCACGGAGATTTCGCGCGGGTAATTGTTCCATTGCGAGGTGAAGGCGATGTTCTCCTCTCCGCCCGGGCCGGGAGTCTGAAAGGGGACGCCCATCGGAGTGGGCAAACGGCCGCCATTTTTGCCGGACAGCTCCCGCAGCCCCGTGTCATCCACCTCAAAGCCGGCCGTGAAGCTGCACCAGGTGCCGATGCCCTGCTTGGGAATCGCCAGCGAACAGAAGGGCGACCGCGGCGAGAGATATTGGTTGCGGAAAATCTGCGCGACCTTGTCGTTGAAAAACGGTTTGA
This sequence comes from Verrucomicrobiota bacterium, assembly GCA_049522055.1. Classification (GTDB taxonomy): domain Bacteria; phylum Verrucomicrobiota; class Verrucomicrobiia; order Limisphaerales; family Palsa-1400; genus JBEKOF01. The sequence goes on from JBEKOF010000016.1 coordinate 25,109, forward strand.
GGTCCAGCGGGTCCCACCGGGCGGCCGCCCCGTCCGCCGCCAGCTTCCAGTTGGGCACCACACCCTCGACGGATTGGCCGCCGGCAAGCTCAAGCACGACGGGGTTGGAGCCGGGCAACAACCCGGCTGCCGCCAGCACAATCTCGTCCGAATCGCCGTAGGCGGGCGCGCGCAGCATGGTGTTGACGGCGTGTCCGCCCAAGCGGACGGCAACCTGGCGATCAATGGCTTGGGAAGTGTTGTTGCGCAAGCGGAAACGAAGCGTGGTGGCGTCTTGCCTCTCGGCGGGAAGAATTTCATAGGCGGGCCGAATCTCAAATGGCGCCGGCAGCCACCAGGTCAGCGCGCCTTGTTGCACTTTGGCAAAGACCGTGCGGTGGCCGGGTATTCCTGTCGCCACGGCGCGGAATGAATTGGAACCCTGGGCCGGCTGGCTCAAAGCGCCCTGCGGGTCGGCGATGCCCCGCAATCGGGCCGCGCCAAACTGCGCCTCAATTTCCCCGTTGCGCGCGGCGATGGCCGGGGCGGCCGCCACCGCGGGCTTTTCGCCCTTCCATCTGATGACAACCTGGTGGCGGGGCGCGGCGGCGCTCAGGATTTCCACCCGCGGAGAACCGACCGAGTCCTCCAGTATCCGCCAGGGCGCGGCGGCGCCGTTGACGGTCACGCTGGCGATGGTGTCGCGCAAGGCAACCACCTTGAGCCGCAACGCCATCGGCTTGGGAAACGACGGCTCGACCGTAAAAGTCTCCGCCAGTCCGTCACGCTGGAAAGCGAAGTTGAAATCCGGATGGCGCAGGCGGGCAAAATCCCAGTCCGCCGGGAAACCGGGGCGGAGGCGCAGTTCGCCGCCCAGCGCGTCGGGCGCGACGCCAAACAAACCCTCGATCAGCGCGCGCGAGGTCATGCCGATGCCATCGGCGAAATCGCGCTGCGACTCGCGCCGGTTGGCGTCGTACCAGGTGCACATCCCCACGTTGCCGGGGCAAAGGCCCAGGTACATGCTGTCCAGGATGCTTCCTTTGAACATGCGGAAGGCCTCGCCGCCGCGGCCGGCCTGCCAGAAGGCCAGGGCCGTGTGCTGCACCTCGGCCATGACGACGTTATTGAGCGACCAGGAGTAAGGCATCCAACTGGTGGTCGGCAGGGTGTAGCAGCCTTCCGGCACGCCTGGGCCGCGGACGGGGATGTGCGCGATTTGCGTGTCCACGTAGCGGGTCATCTCCCATCCCTCGAAGGGGGTGGGCACTTCCGAATCCAGCGTGTGATAAATGGTCCACAAGGCGGGGTTCGGATGGGCCAGCTGCAGGCCAAGCCAGTCCTTCCATTCGGCGCACCAACCCAGGCCGGGCTGCCACAATTCGCGCCGCATTGCTGTCAAGATCAGCCCCGCCTCCCGCTCATAAGGGCCGGGGTCTTTGCCGAGGAGATTGGCCATCCGGGCGGCCATTTTATTGTGATAATAATTGTAGGCGCTGGCGTGCGCCGCGCCGCCCCCCTCGTATTCCAGGTCGTCGCTGGCCCAGATGGCGGCGTAGGCCTCGTAGAGCGGAAGCCCGTCGGGGCCGAAGGGGCGGCGGAAGAGGCGGCGTTCCCAGGCCAGATGCCGCTCAATGACCGGCCAGACCTTGCGCGCGAAATCCAGGTCGCCAGTCCACAGGAAGTGCCGAAACAGGGCGTCAATATAGACCAGGTTCATGTCGTAGTGCGAATTGGACATGTCGCCGTTGCTGTGCAGCGAAGGCTCGTTGCGGGAGAGGTTGAAGGCCGGGTCGGCGGGCAGGATCGCGGCGGGTATCGCGCCCGTGTCCTGTTGCCCGGCCCAATAGGTAAAATCGCGCCGGGCGCGGTCGTGCCAGCCCAGGGCGTCGTTGAGATAGTCTCCCCGCCAGCCCAGCAGCTTGGTGCGCCAGGCCACCGCCCCATGCATCACGGCGCCCTGCCGCTCATCCCACACCCCATCGGCGGCCAGGCACAGGGCGGCCGCGGCGGCATTGACGAAGGGGTCGGGGGTTTGGACCACAATTTTTTCCGACAATTCGCGGCGGTGTTCTGTGGCGGCAGCGAAGATACCGGGCAAGTCCTGGATTTTTGGCGCGGAGGAAAACCGCTCCTCCGGCGGCGGATTGGTTTGACCGGGGCGCGGCCTGGCGACTTCCTGATAGGTGGCCAGATCGGCCTGAGTTCCCGCGCCTCCGGGGATCCTCTGCAACGCCAGATACAGCGGTTCCCCGTTCTGCAACCCAACTTGACCGACCACCACAGGCGTCGAGCCGGGCTGGCCGGCGGACTCCAGAAGGCCGTCTATGGACGCCCATTGGGTCGCATTGGCCACTGCGAGCTTGGAACCGGGCGGCATGAGGCCGGCCACGTTGGCCGGCCTGGAGCACAGCGTGAATTCATCGCCGTTGATCTGGAATTCGTTGCTCCGGCAGAAGGCTGGTTGCAATTGGAAATACTCGGAGACGGGCTGGCGTTCCGTGCCGATGTCCCCATCCCGCGAGCCGCGCTGGCCGTTGAGGCCGCCGTAAGCCCACACGAGTTGAACGCCCGCGGCCGTGCCCTGCAATGCCGCGCGCAGAGCCAATCCATCCGCCTTGTCCAAAGGCAGCGCCTCGATTCGCAGGGTCGCGCCGTTGAGCAGGGGATCATGTATTTCGTAAATCATCGAGCCTTGCCGGTAGCGGGTCACCACCTGTTCGGCGTCGGAGAGCCATTTGGCGCCGGCGCCGGTCTTGAGGCCGAGGCGAAGATTGCCCCCGCGACCGGGCAGATAGAGCGAGAACTCGGGTTTGTCCCCCGCATCCACGCGAAAGGAGGAATTGCGCCCGTAGAGCGGGCGGTTAAAGAATTCGGCGCCGTTGGTGATGACAAAATCCGCGCCGTCGGGGGTGTAGCGCAGAGGCCGCGCGATTTGGTCTTCGAGCATGGGAGTCGCGGCCAGAGCCTCGAGCGCCGCAATTTGAGCCAGGAGGACGGACAGTTTCCACAGCACAGCGCGGGCGCTGGCTTTGCAAGAGTAAAGTGGCATAGGTGCTTGCCGTTGTTGATACCCCAGAAAGCCAGTCAGGGCGAATTCTTTTTCGGGCAACCCTGTGAAAGGGCGCCCCGGCCTGGTTTGACAATCCCGCGGGATCCCGCGGGAGCGGCCTGGTGGAAGGCCGGGAGCAAATTCACCAGGATGAATTTGCCCGCGCCGGTCCGCCCACCAGGGCGATCATTTGCTCGCGTCCATTGTCAAGATGGTGTAGCATATCTGTCAAATATCTTGAAGCCATCGAATAAATATCCGCGCCGGCAGTGCGGCGCGCCAGGCAGATGAAAGGCCGCACGAAATGAACGTGAAGCTGAAAACAGTCTCCTACTTCATCCTGGTTGGGCTGTCGCTCTGGTTTGGCTGGAGATTCTACCAGGACTACTCCCTGGTCCTCCAGTCGGGCCGCAATGCCGGTTCCACAAATGCCGCCGTCCTCAAACCTGCGGGCTCCAACCAGACTGCCCTGGCGGCAGTGCAGACAAACATGGCCGAGCCGGCCACCAATACTTTGGCCGCGACCAACGACGCCGCCGTCTCCAACAATGTGCGGCCAGCTCTCACTCCGGAACCGGCCCCGACCAACGCTTCCCCGGCCGACAATTCCGCGGCCACGACACCTCCTTCCCCGGGCGCCCGCGGGCCGCGCCCGGAGATCAAGGGGGGCAATTTGGTGGTTGACTTGGCGGCGTTTGTCCTCTCGGTCGTTGGGTTGGGTTTGTTGATCGCGTATGACACGACCCAAATCATTGCGTCGCGCGCGGCGGATCTTCTCTTCAACGACAAAGGCGAATTGATGCGCGATCCCGAATACGAGCGCGCGGAAGCCGCCTGGGCCGATGGCAGGCACCTGGAAGCGGTGGAGATGATGCGCGAGTATCTGAAAAAGCACCCCCGCGAGCAATTTGTGGCCCTGCGCATCGCCGAGATTTACGAGAAGGACCTCCACAACTACGTGGCGGCCTCGCTGGAATACGAAGAGATCCTCAAAAAGAGGCTCCCCGACGAGCGCTGGGGATGGGCCGCCATTCACCTTTGCAATATCTACTCCAAATTGGGCCAGCAGGAAAAAGTCGGGGCGCTGCTGCAAAAAATCGCCCGAAATTATCCCCGCACGGGCGCGGCCAAGAAAGCCCGCCGCAACCTCGGCCTGCCCGAACCGGAGGAGGCGGCCGCCCCCGCCCAGGACGAGGCTCAGACAGCCGGCGAACAAACCGATGAGCAGGGACCTGTTTTCGATCTCGATGAAGCCATCGCTTCCACGGAGCAGGCTGCCCCGTTGCCGCCGCCGGAGACCGCTCCGGAGACGCCGCCGGAGGGGCCGCCCAAGCCGGGACTGCCGCCTGGATTCCGGCCCAAGAAGTGAAGTTATATTTGACTGTCAATCCAGGCCGCACGCGGCGCGCGCCCGGTCCAGGACTTTTCTGCCGACGGCGTCGGCCTGGTTGGCGCTGTCGCGCAGCACTTTCTCCACATAATCAGGGTTGGCCGCAAGCTCCGCCCTCCTGGCCCGCGCCGCCGCGAAATAATTCCAGTAATGTTCAAACAGCGCCTTTTTCAGATCGCCATACCCCAGGCCGCCGGCCCGCAGGCGCTCTTCGTGATCGGCCGACACGGCGGGCGGGGCCACCAGTTTGAGCAGTTGCACAGCCAGGTTTTTGTCGGCGTCCGGCTTGGGTTCCTGGGGGGAACGGCTGTCCATGACCAGGCTCATGATCTTTTTGCGCTGGGCCTTTTCCTCCCCAAAAATCTCGATGGTATTGCCGTAACTCTTGCTCATCTTCTGCCCGTCGCAGCCCGGCACCGCAGCCGTCTCATTGCGGATGCCCGGTTCGGGCACCACAAATGTCTGGCCGTAGGCCTCGTTGAATTTGATGGCAATATCGCGCGTCACTTCCACGTGCTGCTTCTGGTCGCGACCCACGGGCACAAGATTGGAATCATAAATCAAAATATCCGCCGCCATCAACACGGGATAGGCGAACAAGCCGTGATAGGGGGAAACCCCGTGCGCCAGTTTGTCCTTGTAACTGTGGCATCGTTCCAGCAATCCCATCGGCGTCACCGTGCTCAAGATCCAGCACAACTCCGTGACTTCCGGCACATCGGATTGCCGAAACAGCAGCGCCTTGGCCGGGTCCAGTCCGCAGGCCAGGAAATCCAGCGCCACCTCCAGCGTGTTGCGGCGCCGTTCGGCGGCGTCAAACAAGCTGGTCATGGAATGGTAGTTGGCAATGAAGTAAAAGGCCTCGCCCTGCTCCTGCAATTCAATGGCGGGCTTCATCATCCCAAAATAATTCCCCAAGTGCAGGGCGCCCGATGGCTGGATGCCGGATAAAATTCGCATTCGGATCAATTAAACTTATTGCGCGGTCCTTCCGCAAGTTCAAGGTTTGGCGTCCCGGGCCTGTGCAGCGCCGCGGGCCGTCCAGTTGTAGCGCACACACAAAGCGCGTCCGCGCCCCGCCAGAAGCCAGGCGGCCAGCAAAAACATGGCCGCGTTTTCCCGCAGCTTGGCGCAGATGAACTCCGCCCCGCCGCCGCAGCCGCAATCAAATCTCACGGCGCAAAACGGGATCGCCCCCGCCGCCTGGATGGCCAGCGCGCGATGGAGCACGACCGCCGTGAAGACCGCCAGCAACCCGGCCAGCAGCAGCGCCGCCCCGCGCACCGCGATTCCCGCCACCACCAGCAGCCCGCAAAATATCTCGAACCAAGGCAGCACGATGGCGATGCCGTTCAACGCCAGGGAACTTTGCGTCATGTGATATTGCTCCAGCAATTTCAGAAACAACACCGGATGGAGCGCCTTCTCCAGGCCCATTTGGATAAACCGCCCGCCGAGCAGCCAGCGGGCCGCCACGGTCACCGCGTCCACCGCGGCGCAGTCCGCGGGCAGGAGGGGACGTTTCATTTGCCTCCCTCGCGGATGGCGCCGCTGTTGCGCTCGCCGCTCTCCACCGGCAGACCGGCTGCCTCCCACTCGCTCATGCCGCCGCCGTAAACGAAGAGCTTTTCACCGGGCACCCCGGTGGTGTCGCGCAGGTAGATCGCGGCGGCCTGGCTGTCCTCGCATTCGCCCCCGGCGCAGTAAACAACAATTTGATCGGCGAAGTCGCACAAGGGGCGCGCCGCCGCGACATATTTTTCAGGGTAATAGGGAAAGAATTCACAGGCGCCCGGGATGTGGCCCTTCTGGTAGGCATCCTCGTCCCGAGCGTCAATAAATAATATCGCGTTCCGTTGCCGGCGCGGGTCGCGAAAAAGCTGTTCCACCTCGGGGCGTTTGATCAGATGAAGCCCCTGTGCCTTGAGGCGGTCCTCCAGAGATTCCCCCGAAAGCGCGTCGGGCTGGGCTTCGGAGTAATCCCGCCCCAGTCGGAGGCCGCGCGGGGAAATCTGGTTGACCAGCAAGGCGAAGGCCACCCCGGCCGCGGCCACCCACAGCGCTTCCATCAGGAGCTTTCCCAGCCCGCCGCCGCCGCCCCGCGCCCCCGCTTGCGCCGGATTATCGCTCATAGTTCATTGCATCAATGCCCGCCGTTCCTCGCGCCGGGGCGCCTCAGGATTTGACAGGCAAGGCCGCCGGCGCAGGAGGGATGGGCAGCGGCCGCCGCGTGATTGGGACGGGCTGCATCGGCAAAACCGGGACCTCAATGGTGGAATAACGCGGATTATTTGTTTTGATGCGGACCGCCATTTTTTGGCTCGGCTTGTATTCAAATCCCTGCGGGAACCCCACCGCCACCGTGTAATTCTGGTTGGGCGTCAACACATTGATGACGACGTCTACTCCGGGCACATTCACCGTGGCGTCCAACACCTTCAATGGCACGGGCGTGTTGTTGAGGAGGCTGATGTAGTTTGTCACCGCTTTGGCAAGCGGCCCGCTTTGCACTTGAATTTGCGCCGGCAGGAATCGGATCTCCGGCTGGATATCGGCCGTTGCCGGAACATCCAGCACCGGCACATTCGTTGATGAGGTCTTCATGGAAATAGTCCCCTGAAGGTTTGTCGGTGCGCGGGGAATGGAGTTGGGCCCGGGCGGCGTCACGGTGATCTTCAGCTCAAACTCCTCCCCGGGTATGTTGGTCGTCAGCACCGCCGAAAACCCCGGCGTGCTGCTTTGCGGGGCCGAAAGAATCAGAGGCGTGTCTGTTCGGTTGATGATTTTCAGCACTTGCGGCGCAACCGGCCGCCCATCAGGCTTGACGGTAAAATACGCCCGCAGGGGATTGACTTCGATTGGCACCCAGACCATGCCGCGGACGTGAAGGACCACATTGGCGCGCGTTTTGTCGTTGGAAGCCACCGTCACCATCTTATCAATCGGGCCTCGCCCGCTGGTGTGGACAGCAACCGGGATGATCCCTGTTTCGTGCGGCGCAATATGCGGCGTCCACGATCCTCCGATGACGGTGCAACTGCAACCGGCTTTGACGCTGCTCAC